>CAINGB010000001.1 GCA_903848275.1 Candidatus Uhrbacteria bacterium
CGCACCATATTCTCAATCCCCTTCTTTTCCTCCCGCAACTTCTGCATCTCCTCTACAATCTCGCCGTACCTGGCATTCTGCGCCAGCTCATCACGGAAGGATTTGGCTAAATCGCGACGCTTTTTCTTTAAGGTTTGCAATCTTTTGTAAACTGACTCAAGCGTATTTTCCATAATTTTAAAATCGATTTTAGATGATTGAGCGACGCCATCTATTATATCACATTCCTTCTTCTCTACTCTCTACCTTCTACAATCCAAAAAATTCTTTTACCAACACCTCATTCCCCATCACCAAGTTCATCTTCAACGCCTCTTCAGCCGTCACCCAAGCCGCTTCTTTATGCTCGGTTGAGCTTACCACCAAGCTCGGTTCTTCACTAAGCTCAGTCGTATACATATTAAACACAAAGTCATAGTCCGGATATCGCACGTACGCCGTTTTGAAATACTCGTAATCCTCTTCGGCCAAATCAATCCCTGTCTCTTCTCTTACCTCACGCGCCACAGCTTCCAGTGCCGTTTCCCCAGCATCAATCTTCCCGCCCGGCACTCCCCACTTATTCCCTTCACTCTTATCGTCATTCCGCAACAACAACAAAAACCTATCTTCCAGCAAAATATAAGCACTCACCACTCTAAACTTCGGCGTAAAACCTTCAGGTTCACTCCACAATATTTCCGCCGCCATAAACTAAATTAATACAAAAAGCCTTGTTCTCTGCCTACATCTATCGCCTTCTGCATCTGGGTATGTTTTGGACTTGGCAGATTATCCCAACTAAACCAACCAATCTCGTCAATCTTATACGGCTCACCATTCTTCGCTTGAGCTGGATCAATCTTCACCGCATAGGTGATACTAATCCAATGTGTCTGCACGCCATTTTGTTCGCGCAAAACATTCTGCACATTAACAAACTGAATATCCAACGCATCCGCACAAAACTCCTCCTTAATCTCTCGTTTGAGACAATCCACAAAATCCTCACCAAACTCCAGCGCTCCACCACCGCAGTCCCAATTACCCTGTTCGTCCCGGCACTTCACTCCCCGCTTATGCAACATCACTTTCCCCTGCCCATCATGCAAAATAAACGAAATGGATACACCAATGCAATCCGTCCCACGCTTCACGTCAGTCTTAGTTTTATCGTCCATATAATTTTAATTTGATAACCGTATCAACGAACCCCAAATAATAAGCGGAAGCATAATAGCCTGACCTAGGACATTCTCAAAACCAACCATTAACTGCTGACTCCTCGTACAAGTATAAGCGCCTTGTTGTCTAAATCCTTCCGACACACAACTGTAAGCCACGCCAGTTTTTACACCCTGCACCGTAAAACCCTTGCCATCAGGCTGCTCATTCTTAAAACCATCTATGTTATGTAACGCCAGAGCAAACCACAGCAAGAAAACACTAGCCGTAACCACACACGCTATTAAAATTACGGTTAGTATTTCTTTTTTCATAAACAAATTATTAATCATCTCTGGCTGCTTTGCGCATTCTGTACAACCTTTCAGTAAAACCTCCTTCCGTTAAAAATGCTTTTTCAAGCGCTTTCAACTGTTGATCAAGTAAATAGCTAGCCTGGTGAATAACGCAAATTATAGCATTCGCAGCAGTCTCTGGCTTCTCTAAATATGACTGATAAGTCGAATAAGACCTATTCTCTACGTAAGCTAATCCACGTACAGCCTGAGCCTCTGGATTATCCTTACCCCATAGTAACAAGTGCCGCTGTCGTAAATAATCTTCGTAATCTATTAATAATTCCTCAAGACTGGCGCGAGCTACATTAACCAACTTAATTTCTGTCTTCTTAGAGGTTCCTGATGCCTGACAACCTTCCGCGATATTTTGTCTACCTGAACGAGCAGCCTGAATCATCTGATCACGCATTCGATAATCTTTAACGAACTTATTGCAGAATTCGAAAGTAAAATCATAAACTAACGTAGTTGTTTGATAGGATTTTAAAGTCCTATAACCACCATGCTTCTGAATAAGTCCTTCATCTAACATAGGTCCAATCGGTCCTACAAGTCACATAAATTAAACCCCATGACACTTCTTGAACTTCTTACCACTGCCACACGGACAGGCATCATTCCTATGAGTCTTGCTAAAGTCAACAGACTCACCCGGCGCTACCGCGACCTCATTCGTCCTACTGGTCTCATAGGTAGTATTCACTGTTGACCCATTAGAGCCCTTATCAGCGGAAGACATTTGCATCCCACGAATTAATTGCGGCGCTAATTCCAGCATCTTTTTAGCCGCCACCGCTTGGTCAAAGAGCTTAAAGAGATTGTAAGCCACGTCGTGTTGCACTTCGTCCTGCATGGTGCCGAACAAACGGAACGACTCGTGCTTGTACTCAACCAGCGGATCGCGCTGCGCATAGCCTTGCAAACCAATCGTGTGACGCAAGTACGTCATCTCGTCCAAATGACGCATCCAATGACTATCCATGGCGCGCAAAAGTACATTGCGCTCAATCTTCTGCACCTGCACTTCGTCGCCAAATGTTGTGACTGCTTCCTGATATTTAGCCTGCAAATAGCCAAGCATGCGTTCGATCACCGTTGTTCGTTGTCTGGCCAATTCCTCCTTATCCAAACTCAAGTTTGGCAAAGTCGTAGTAATCGCTGACTTTGTTTCCTCATCGAGCGGCACAATCGTATTGAGAGTTTCGATGATTTCTTTTACATCCCAATCACCCTTCACCATTTCGTTGCCTGCCACGTCGTTCGCGAACGACGTGGGCACATTCACGCGTTCACCAGTATGCGCCAACACCACGTGTTCTAATTCACGTTCAATCGTCGCCATCACATCAGCATGAGCCACTGTCACATCCTCTTGCAAAATCTTGCGACGGCGACCATAAGCCGACAGACGGTGCTTATTCAACACGTCGTCGTATTCCAAAACGTGCTTACGAGTATCGTAGTTGTTGCCTTCTACCCGCTTTTGCGCCCCTTCAAGTGAACGCGTAATCATCTTGCTCTCAATCGGTGTTGAGTCATCAAAGCCGAGCGTATCCATCATACTCTTCACGCGACTGCTGCCAAAAATACGCATCAAATCATCGTCTAAGGAAACGTAGAACTGCGTCATGCCAGGGTCACCCTGACGAGCCGCACGACCACGCAACTGGTTATCAATGCGACGTGACTCATGACGTTCTGTGCCCAGCACAAAGAGGCCACCAAGCGCGCGGACTTCTTCTGCCTCGGCTGGATTTGGTGGGTTGCCGCCCAAAATAATGTCGACACCACGGCCGGCCATGTTAGTCGCCACCGTTACTGCGCCTTTACGGCCAGCTTGAGCAATAATCTCACCTTCACGTTCGTGGTTCTTAGCATTTAACACTTCATAACGCACACCAGCCAAACGTAGCAACTCACTCAAGCGCTCATTCTTCTCCACAGAAATCGTACCAATCAGCACTGGCTGACCACGTTCCTGCAAAGCCTTAACTTCCTGCACCAAAGCCAAGAACTTACCATTTTCCGTTTTATAAATACGGTCTGGTGCATCCTTACGCAAGTTAATTTTGTTCGTTGGAATCTCGACAACTTCCAAATTATAAGTCTTCGCTAATTCTTCCGCCTCAGTCGCCGCGGTACCCGTCATACCACCCAACTTCTTATAAAGACGGAAATAATTCTGGTACGTAATTGTCGCCAACGTACGGCTCTCGCGTTGAATCTTCACATTTTCCTTGGCTTCAATCGCCTGGTGTAAACCTTCACTATAACGGCGACCCTCCATTACGCGGCCAGTAAACTCGTCCACAATCATCACTTCACCATCACGCACAATGTAATCACGATCACGTAAAAATAAAGCGTGAGCCTTCAACGCTTGATCCGCATGGTGCACGGTACTGAGACCACCTTCGGCATACAAGTTAGCAATACCCAAGGCTTTTTCAATCTGCTGCAAACCAGTTTCTGTAAACGTCGCCGAACGTAACTTCTCATCGATATTATAGTCCTCATTAAGCTGCAAGTGCTTAACGATATCGGCAAAGCGATAATAAGTATCCGCCGACTCCTCAGCTGGCGCACTAATAATCAACGGCGTCCTGGCCTCATCAATCAAAATGCTATCAACCTCGTCGACAATAGCGTAATGCAATTCTCGTTGCACCATGTGGCTCGCTTCCTGCGCCATGTTATCGCGCAAATAGTCAAAACCGTATTCATTGTTCGTGCCGTAAGTAATATCCGTGGCATAGGCTGCCTGTCGACTGTCTGGGCGCAAAAAGTCCATTTCCACCCGGAAGGACGACGTCGTAACCGCGCCATCTTCAGGCACTGGCACCTTGTACTCAGCATCAAACACATAGCCACACTCATGCTGGATGCAGCCAACTGTTAAGCCCAAGAAAGTAAAAACCTTGCCCATCCACACGGCGTCACGCTTAGCCAAGTAATCGTTAACCGTCACGGCGTGTACACCTTTGCCAGCGAGTGCATTCAAATAAATCGGCGCAGTGCTCGTCAACGTCTTACCTTCACCAGTGCGCATTTCCGCAATCATGCCACGATGCAAAGCCAAGCCACCCATCATCTGCACATCATAATGACGCTGACCGATGCTCCGTTTGGCTGCTTCACGCACCACCGCAAAAGCCTCAAAAGCAATATCGTCAAGCGTGGACCCCGCCGCCAATCTCTCTTTAAATTCTACCGTCTTGCCCTTTAACTGTTCATCAGTCAAAACTGAAATCATTGGCTCAAAAGCCAAGATCTTAGCAGCATCAGCTTGCAAACTTTTCACCAGCTTAGCATTTGGGTCACCAAAAATCTTATTCAACAAGGACATAGGCAAACATACGATTATGCCCCCAAGTTTGCCTGAAAAACCCTTTTTCCACAAGAGCAAAAACTGGCTTTATACCACCAGTTTTCTAGCCACACTATCAATATCCCCTGCGCCCATGATCAATACTACGTCGCCTGGCTGAACCAAATCACGTACTTGCTGTTCTGCTTCTACCAGATCCTTAGCGTAACTCATAGGCCTATCATGACCTAATCGGCGCTCAACCGCGGCCAACAAATCACAACTCGAAACCGTCGCATCATCTGTCCGTCCTGTCACGCCATAAATCTCGACCAAGATTAAAGCATCGGCCAAATCAAAAGAACTCACGAACTCCTCGAATAATTCTCTCGTTCGGTTATGTTGATGTGGCTGGAAACACAAAACGATTCTTCGGCTAGCATAAAATTTCTTCGCCCCTTCCAACGTTCCCTTAATCGCTGTTGGATGATGACCGTAATCAGAAACAACTGTGACTCCATTTAATTCACCAACTACTTCGAATCTCCTCCAAATCCCGCGATAGTTCTCTAATGACTTCTTAATCATCTCATCGCTTACACCGAATTCACGAGCAACTACTCGCGCCGCCGCCGCATTCGCCCGATTAAATTCACCCGGTACCAACAACTCATAACCAATCACATCGTTCACGCCATATTGCTCAATGGTCGAGCCAATAAGTCGCTTCGAGTTCGCATCGTCCACATTAACAAACACGCTCTTGCCTGTCTGCTCCACCAACTGCTGAAACGTCGCCACAATGTGATCCAGGTCTCTATACACATCTAGGTGATCTTCTTCAATGTTAGTAATAACTGTAACTTCTGGGTGAAGCTGCACCATCTTCTGCTTATACTCATCACCTTCAATAATTAAAATATCGCTCTGGCCAATCCGCAAATTACCAAGCTCCCAACCGGGCACGAGACTACCAACAAAAACCGTCGGATCCAGCCCAGCGTCGACAAATATCTGACCCGTCATGGCCGTCGTAGTACTCTTACCATTTGTACCAGTTACGCAGATAGTTCGATACTGCTTCGATAACTCTCCTAACCAACCAAAATGACCAAGCTGTTCAATTCCCCGCTTAGTCGCCTCGATTCTTTCGATATTATCCAAACCAGCCGCTTCAGTGAAGACCACGAGATCACAATCCTCTGGGATATTACTCGCCTCATGCCCAATCCTTATTGCCGCGCCTCTCTTAATTAAATCATCGGTTATCGCCGACTGCGTACTATCGGACCCGCTGACAGTCTTGCCCTGCGCCAACAAAAACTTACCGACGGCACTGATACCAATGCCGCCAGCCCCAATTAAATGAACGTGCTTCACACTATCCAGCATACTAGCTATGTGCGTCCAACTTTTCCTTATGAGCAATCAACTGACGCTTCAAGTCATCCTTGGCAACATCAATCGCGGCATACAAATCCTCCTCAATAGCTTCAGCTCGCAAGGTGACACCGGGGATCGTCATCATAAACTCAGCCCGGAAAATCTTGCCCTTCTGGTGGTGCTCACTAGTCTTGCCAACCTCAGCCGACACCTCGCATGTACTGTAACGTTCGCAAAATTTTTCCAAGCTCATGAGCTTCTCTTGCACGTAGTTACTAATTGCCTCAGTCATCTCCATGTGTGTCGCCAAAGTTGATAGAATATTCATATATTTAGATTCTACCTTTTATTAACATAGGTCGCAAATAGCGCCCAGTGTGACTCTCTGGTCGGCGTGCGATATCTTCCGGCGTGCCTGTTGCCACCACATTACCGCCTTGGTCACCACCTTCTGGCCCCATATCGATGATGTAGTCAGCCGTCTTGATCACGTCCAAGTTATGCTCAATCACAATCATACTATTGCCCTTGTCGACTAAGCGATGCAGCACCTCAAGCAGCTTCCGTACATCATCAAAATGTAAACCAGTTGTTGGTTCGTCGAGCATATACAACGTCCTGCCAGTCTGACGCTTGCTCAACTCACTCGCCAACTTCACGCGCTGCGCCTCACCACCCGACAACGTGGTCGCACTCTGCCCAAGTTTAATATAACTTAAGCCGACCTCATTCAAGGCCTTGAGTTTATCATTCACGTCTGGCAAGTCCGCAAAGAACACCGCTGCTTCTTCAATCGTCATCTCGAGCACGTCGCTGATGTTCTTCTCCTTGTACGTCACCTCAAGCGTCTCGCGACTAAACCGCTTGCCCTTACAAACCTCACACGTCACATACACTGTCGGCAAGAAATGCATTTCAATTTCAATCACCCCGTGACCTTCGCAGTGATCACAGCGTCCACCTGGCACGTTAAAGCTAAAGCGTCCTGGCTTATAACCACGAAACCTCGCTTCTTCCGTCATCGCAAACAAGTCGCGAATCGGACCCCAAGCGCCAGTATACGTCGCTGGATTACTGCGTGGCGTCCGACCAATGGCGCCCTGGTCAATTAGAATCGCTTTATCGATATACTCAATACCGAGCACGGTTTTATGCGCTCCAGCATGCTTTTTGCCACCGTAAAGTTTTTGCGCCACCGCCTTATACATGACGTCATAGGCCAAGCTCGACTTACCGCTGCCAGACACACCAGTGATACAAACAAAACGCCGCAACGGAAAGTCCACGTCGACATTCTTTAAGTTATGTTCCGTCGCCCCGCGTACCTTAATCGCTCCGCTATCATTGACGCGACGCTTGTCCGGAATCGGAATCATTTCATCGCCTCGTAAGTAAGCCGCCGTCCGCGACTTCTTATCCGCAAAAATTGCCGGCACCGGTCCAGCCGCCACCACGTAACCACCATGCACACCAGCCCCTGGCCCAATCTCCACCATGTAATCACTGCGACGAATCGTGTCTTCATCATGCTCGACTACCAACACTGTGTTGCCGAGGTCACGCAAATACTCCAGCGTCTTGATCAATTTTTCATTATCACGTTGATGCAAGCCAATCGTCGGTTCATCAAGCACGTACAAAGCCCCGGTCAGTCGTGACCCAATCTGCGAGGCTAAGCGAATACGTTGCGCTTCACCACCCGACAACGTACCGGCTGTTCTGTTCAAAGTTAGATAATGCAAGCCGACGTCGAGTAAGAACGTCAACCTATTCTCAATTTCCTTCAGTACCATACTGGCAATCTCCCGTTGCCGAGCGTCGAGCCTAACGTTTAAAAAGAACTCGACAGCTTGATCAACCGAGTAACTCACCACGTCGGTGATACTCTTGCCATCCACCCACACGAACTGTGCCTCACGCCGCAACCTATCACCATGACAGGTTAAACACAGCTCAGTCGAAAATAAATCGACCGTACCCAAACCAGAACACGCTGCACAGGCACCGTACGGGCTGTTAAAACTAAACAAACGTGGCTCGATTTCCGGAAACGAGAACCCACATTTCACGCAGCTGAACTTGGACGACAGCACTCGTTCGTGATCACTGTAAACAACAATAGCTACACCTTCACCACGTTGTACCGCGGTTTCCAACGCTTCATTCAAACGCTGCGCCATGTCCTTACTTGGCTGCTTCAAATCGACGGCTGGAACGGTGTCCACCACCAAATCAATAGTATGTGCCGAGTAGCGCGACAAACTAATCTTCTCACTCAAATTATGCATCTTGCCGTCAATCCGCACGTTAGCGAAACCGCTATTGTAAAGGTCATAAAGTAACTGGTAATATTCACCTTTACGCCCCTTCACCACTGGCGCCAAAATCAACACCTCTTCACCAGTCACCAACTTCTTTTTCTTTGTCGCCGCAGCCTTCGCCTCTTGTACATCGCGGACCACAATGTCGGCCATTTCGTCGACAGTCAACTTCTCAATCTTCGTCAAACAGTTCGGACAATGCGGTTCACCAATACGCGCAAACAACACACGGAGGTAATCGTAAGTCTCCGTAATCGTAGCGATAGTCGAACGTGGATTCCGGCCATGTGCCTTTTGGTCAATACTAATAGCTGGCGACAAACCCTCAATCTCGTCGACATCTGGCTTTTGCATGGCCCCCAAAAACTGTCGCGCGTAAGCAGACAAGGATTCAATGTACCGACGCTGACCTTCCGCAAAGATGGTATCAAACGCTAAGCTCGACTTACCGCTGCCCGACAAACCGGTAATACACACCAACTGATTACGCGGAATCGTCACGTTGATATTTTTCAAATTGTGCTCCCGCGCTCCCTTAACAACAATATTATTTTGCATATACGTACTTTTAAGAAGTGATGACATTGAATTGTGACGACACGAGCACCGGCCCTGCCACGTCGGTCGCGACCGACGTGGCCTGCGCCAGCGCCCGAGTCATACGAGGTGAGACGGCTGGTGCGGTTGACGGCGCGCAGTTAGGAATAATTTAATGTCGTCGCTTCTTTTTCGCAGATCCTTCCTTCTGACCAAGCTCTTGCTCGAGCACCACAATCTCATCTCTTAACAATCCCGCCGTTTCAAACATCAGGTTGGCGGCAGCGTCCTGCATCTCCCCCTTCTTCTCCGCAATCACCTCCCGCAATTCTCGTGGCGTGGCCGTCATCTCAATCGACAAAATCATTTTCGTTTCCTCTAATCTCTCCCCCATCAAATCTGCGCGAATGTCACTAATCTTTTTCTTGATAGTTTCTGGCGTAATGCCATGCTCTTCATTATAAGCCACTTGAATCGCGCGACGTCGGTCAGTTTCCGCAATCGCCTTTTTGAGTGAACCGGTCATTACATCCGCATACAAAATAACTTGTCCGTTGACGTTGCGAGCGGCGCGACCAATCGTCTGAATAAGCGACGTGGCCGAGCGCAAGAAGCCTTCTTTGTCTGCGTCGAGAATGCCAATCAAAGAAACCTCCGGCAAGTCGAGCCCTTCACGCAACAAGTTAACGCCGACAATCACGTCATACAATCCCTTACGCAAATCTGTGAGAATCGTAATGCGATCGAGCGTCTCGACGTCGGAGTGCAAGTACGCCACCTTAATCTTTTTTTCTTTCAAATACTCAGTCAAATCTTCCGCCATCTTCTTAGTTAGCGTCGTCACCAAAGCCCGTTCGCCAACGCTTACTCGTTGCTCAATTCGTTCGATAAGATCTGCAATTTGGCCAAGATACTTACCCTTTTGAATTACCGGCATGACAATCGTTTCCGGGTCAACCAAACCAGTCGGCCGAATAATCTGTTCGACAATCTGATCACTAGTTGCTGCTTCGTACGGCCCCGGTGTGGCAGAAACGTACACCGTCTGCCCAATCTTTTTTACAAATTCGTCAAACTGTAACGGGCGGTTATCGCGCGCCGACGGCAAACGGAATCCATGCTCGACCAGCGTATTCTTACGCGCTTGGTCACCCGCAAACATACCGCCAATCTGCGGCAACGTAACGTGCGACTCATCAATAATCGTCAAAAAATCTTTAGGGAAATAATCCATCAAGGTATACGGTGCCTCACCAACTTTACGCCCGTCGAAATGACGAGAGTAGTTTTCGATTCCGCTACAGAACCCAATATTACGCATCATCTCAATGTCGTACTTAGTGCGGCGCGACAACCGTTCGTACTCCAACAGCTTCCCTTCTTTCTCAAAAATATCCAACTGCTTCTTGAGCTCATTCTCAATATCCTTAATTGCCCGTTCGCGCTCCCCTTCCGCCGTCATAAAGTGCTTGGCCGGAAAGATCATCATGTCCCGCAAATTCTCACGACGTTCGCGCGTCACCGGGTCGAGCAACAAAATCTCGTCTATAATTCCCTTCGTCAAAGTTAAGCGATATAACACCTCTTCGTTCATTGGCATTAATTCCAGCACGTCACCCTGAGCCCTGAAATGACCGCGCTTCAAATCCGCCGTAGTCCGGGTAAATTGCATCGCGACGAGTCTGCGCAACAATTCGGTTCGTTCAATCTTATCCCGCACCATCAAACGCATACCACTCTTTTCGTATTCAACCGGCGAACCCAAACCGTAAATACATGACACGGAAGCCACAATAATCACATCCCGACGCGACAGCAAAGCCTGCGTGGCCGCATGGCGCAAGCGGTCAATCTCTTCGTTGATCTGCGCATCTTTCTCAATGTAAGTATCAGTCCGCGGCAAGTATGCTTCCGGCTGATAATAATCGTAATAAGACACAAAATACTCCACCGCGTGATCCGGAAAGAACTCGCGGAACTCCTGACACAACTGCGCCGCCAACGTCTTGTTATGCGCAATCACCAAGGTCGGGCGCTGTTCCTGCACAATCACATTCGCCATGGTAAACGTCTTACCAGATCCCGTAACACCCAATAATGTTTGACGCTCAAACCCCGCGCGCAGCCCTTGAACGAGCTCCGCAATGGCCTTGGGCTGATCCCCGGCCGGCTTGTATTCTGACACTAATTTGAAGTCCATAACGCAAATATCCGCGAGCACTGGCTCTACGGGAGGTCACTCTTAATTGTTTCTCTATAATACCGTACAAACAGCGAACAGGCAAGGCCCGGCCTCGACGAGGCCGGGCCTAAAAAGGGCTACTTATCCACAGCTCGCGTCCGGGACAAAGTTCGTCCAGGACAAATGAAGACCCCCACCGCCCGCGAGGACGATGGGGGTCAGACGACTCGGTACTTCTACACGGTCTCTTCGTTCTTGGACGATCGCGAGCCCACCCAGTCAGAGGCCCGCACTAGCTCCTTCTTGATCATCGCCAGATGCGACTGTCGATTCATCGGCGTAATGTGACTCAAAGACACGCTCAGACAGACGTTGATCTCCAACAAGACTTTGTTCTTGAAGCTCTGCCCCAGCGACTCAGGCAGCGCTGCTCGCCGCTCGTGAATCGCCGTGATCCACTCATTCCACATCTCGTCCGTCACCACCGTCCGGTGCTTGACCGCATCCGATACCTCGGTCACGAGGCCCTCGAACTCGTACTGCCACACGAGCAGCTTGAAGCAGTCGATGATGTTCTTCATGAGCTGCCGCAGGAACTCCATCGCGCCGGACTGATGTCCGCGACTCTCCGGCAGAAGACTACCGATGACGCGCGCCACCTCCTCAGCGTCACGGATGCAGTGTGCACCCGGATCCACAAATGGCCTGACCACGAACAGGTCCTGCATGGTGGCCGCCAGCAGCTTGAAGTAGTCACGCACCGTCGGCTTGAACGCCTCCTGCCACACCAAGCCGAGCTTCTGCTCGAGTTCCGGTAGCAGCCCCTTGACCTGCTCGATCACCGAACCGATGTACTGGTCGATCACCGTGCCAAGCGACACCACAATCTGCTGGTCCGTGTCGAGCTCTGCTCCGCGCTGGGCGGTGCGGATGGCCGCCGCCGAGTAGCCCAACCGCTTGCGCGAACTCGGGCCATCACGCTTGTTGGTCTTGCGGATGAGGTCACGCGCCTTGCGCACCTGCTGGTTGTTCGTGCCAAGGAGCTCCTCCCCCTCGTCTTCGAGCAATGCCTGCAGCTTGTTGCTTAGCGCCACCAGCTCGTCATACTTGGCGAACACGTCGCCGTAGGTCGCCGCCAGACTGAGGAGTGCCAACTGGTTCAGGTCGCGCACCAAGCACAGCTGCATATTCACCCACGAGTGGATGTACATCTGCATACGCCGAGCCTTGTACGCGTTGTCCGCAGACAGCCAAAGCTGCACGTACTTGCCCTTGCGTGCCCGCATGGCCTTCATGTCCGGCCCGAACAACGTTCCTGGCTTGACCTTGTTGTCGACGTCGACTGCCACGAGGATCTTGTTCTCAGACCCGGGCAGATAGAACCAGGTTCCGCGGTTCTCAGCTTTCGCAGTCGGCACAGTGAGTTCAAAAATCTTCATCTCGTCTTCCTTTAGCAGCCTGCGCCGCTATTCACGTTTATCTGGCCGGAAATCGACCAGAGCGAATATTAGCCTAAAAACAACGACAAAGTCAACCTATACGACCAGTTCTGCCTTAATCTTCTCTGCCACCATCGCCAGCTCTTCTTGCGTTGGGTGCGTCTTCGCAAAAGCCCGTGCTACTCCGTCGACCCGCGGCATCAAATGTAAATGCGTGTGGAAAACGTCTTGTCCAGCAGCTATCCCATGGTTCATGCCTAAATTATAACCACTCGCTCCCACCGCTTTCATAATCGCCGGCGCCGTCAAATAAATCGCTTTCATCAGCTCAACAGCTTCATCAACACTCCCAACTGCCAAATTCTCCGCATGTTTCTTCGGCACAAACAACGTATGTCCCACTGACACCGGACCAATATCCAAAAACGCCAACACATGTTCATTCTCAAACACTTTATGACACGGAATCTCCCCCGCAATTATTTTACAAAAGATACAGTCCATACCGGTAAAATTAAACAACCAAGGCTTAAAAGTAAACGCAACTCACCAAATATCACACCCTCTCGCCAAACGATCACCGCCAGCACGCCGCCGATCGCCAACGCTGGCAAATAATACCAGCGATAATTCACCGGTGTCGGCTTCGTGAACGCATAAAGAGTACCGAAAATTACCGCGAGCAGCAAGACCAAATGCGGCGAAAAAACATAGCTCACAAAGCCCGGGCTCTTGTATTCGATAGTTAACAAGGCCAAATAACTCGCCAAACTCGTATAGAACGCCGTGCGCAATAATCGTTGATACATATTACCTATACCAAGCAATCTTAATCTTCTCAATATCGACACTGTGCCCGTCAGCCTTCACTTGCGGCGCTGACAAAATAAATTTAATCGTGCCATTAGTTCGCGGCAACTGCGTAATATCAAAATTAACCGTCGACTCCTGCCAGTCGCTGCTCTCGACCACAAAATTATCAAACGTTCGCAAGTCAAAACTATTCGTCGTCATATCCGTAATCACGCCCAGCTTAAAAATCGGCTGCTCATGATTACGGTAGTACAACGTTACCTCGGCACTGGTGTAATCTCCGTTCGGCACTTTCGCCGTAAAATAAGCCGGGTCATCAACCATTGTCACATACTCATTATCCGTCGACGCTGGGACTCGGGCTACCGGCAAAATACGATTGATATAAGGCGACCTATCAAGCGCATTCACCCGCACCACAAACGTACCACCTGGCGCCCAGTGCAACCAAGCTAACACAACAAGCAACGTCAAAGGCACAGCAATAATCGCCGCATGTTCCAGTCCCTCAATTACTTGCGCTCTTTTCAACATATTTTTTGGTCTACATTCAATGTATACATTGAATGTAGACCACTTATCCCCAGGTCACCTAACCGAAATTCTATATAACGCCTCATCTTCGATATTATCGACCAGCTCAATCTTCAAGCCCATCTTTCCTAGCTTATCATCATTTAAATAATTAAGGTCGACTTCCGGAAACGGAATCCCGAAGTAATACAACGGCGCCAGCTTAACAGCTATCGGCATGGCTGCATACGTCGCCTCACTTCGTAACGGCTGAATTACATGTCGTTCTGGCCACAAAAACTTATCAGCTCGGTCCACAACAATAATCGAATCCACCTCGGTCTCCGCCAATATCGTATCCCTCTTCGCTGCACTTGCCAGCAGAACTTGCCGAGTTTTAAGCAAGCCATCACTACCACCGAAAACCAACGAGCTCGACAATAATGCAACTACCAACAACCCTCCTTTCAGCCGCCATCTCAACAACCCTTTAGTCGCAAACAACGTTGCCAACACAAACAGCGGCAACCAATAGCGCAAATGCGAGTCCCCAATTGTAATCGCCGTCGGATCTGGATTGTCATTAAACGACCAACTACCGTACAACACGCCCAGCCACGCAGCCAAAATCAACGTGCCAAGCGCCAGCTTGCGCCAGCCTCCTTTTTCGCGCAACGACACATAAATCCCAATCGCCGCCAAAATACTCAGCCACCAGAATAAACCAATCCCATAATGCCAAACATTTTTAATGATCGCTTTCGGGTGCACACCAAACGGTAACAGCAAATTGATAATCGAACGTTGAATAGGCAGGGTCACCGTCCCCCGCCCCTGTAAATTTTCATGGTCAATTGCCTCCGCGGACACATGACTATCAACCACCGTATACCCCGTCGACCACGGTTGCTGATACAAAGCAACATTGAGACTCGCATTCACAGCAATCGGCAAAGCAAAACCGAGCAGCAACATCAGCCACGGCAATTTACCAGCCACCTCTTTGCGATACGTAATCGAGATCGCCATTACTACTGGCAATATCCAAACTAATTCCGACAAGCGAAAAAACGCCGCCAAGCCAATGCCCAAGCCAGCCAGCAAAAACTCCAGCCAAGCCTTCTTCAACGGCTTCACCACCACCAACCACACCGCGAAAATAAGAAAGCAAACAAACCCCACGTTCGGCATCATCGTGCGGGCCGCGTAATACCAAACCGCTGGCTGCAACGCCAACATCGTCGTCGCCACATAAGCGAATATCTCATTCTTCGTTACCTTTTTCACCGTGGCGAACCAAGCGAATAAAGCTAACATCAACAAAATCGGCGTCAATAATCGCAAACCAAAAGTACCAACTAAATGTCCAAACAAACCAGCTGCAAACGACAAGCCAAGAAAACTCCCCGGCACAATAAACTCGCCCACCGCTAACGCACTCCGCGGGTGCACCAGCCCTCTCAACTGCGCTGTCACGTCGTCATGGATAGCTAGACTACCAGTCTGCAACATTGAGTTTGCAAACGTATAATTAGCATTCTCATCCGGCGAAGTAAAAGACGCCGACACCCCAACCGTCAACCATGACGTCGAACAGAAATAAATGACGAGCGCTACAATAATTACAATCTTCTTTCGCATACTTACAAAGAGTAGGTCAAAGCAGCGATCGCGCCAAGCACCGTCGCCACAACTAACGCCCATTGACCAACCAAGATCAAAACCGGAATCTGCAACAAAATAGCTAACAGCAGTAGCGTCATCGATAACACCTGAAGACACAGCTTACTCTTTCCCCACAAATTAGCCATCATGACTGCTTTATTAGTTCGCGCCCTCAAGCCCCAAAGAATAAATGGCAAAAGATCGCAACCAATCGCTGCAACTACAACAATTGGGTTAAAATAACGTAAAGCAAAAACCAGAATTACCGAACCAATCAGCAGTCTATCAGCCACCGGATCGAAAACAATACCCCATGGGGTAATTTGCCCACGAACCCGAGCTAAAGAACCATCCAGCATATCTGTCGACGCTGTCAGAATAAATAATGGAACACCGAAAGTTAAATTATTAGTGCCCAGTAAATAGACCACTACCGGAGTTAATACGAAACGCAAAACAGTCAGGTGATTAGGCCTGATAAAAGCTGGAATAAACGGCAAAACCAACGCTCTTAGTACGTAATCTTGCGGGAACAATTTTGCTGGGTTACGCGCCATATTCTCCCTAATCCCTGTTACAGCTGCCAAGTCTATGTTATTATCATACCAGATTATGGAAAAAATATTCCTTCGAGCTACAATTGCGCTGAGCTTAGTCACAATTCTCGGCAGCCTACTCTACTACACCCTTCCAGTCACCTGGCTCGGCTTATTCCTGATCCTCATCTTTTCTGTCTTGGTCGCCATCCTTCTCCCCTTAAAATCCCCCGAATCAAGTCAACCAAAGCTCAGCTTTGGGCGCAAACCAGAAATCACGCTGAGCGCGATAATAATCCTTGCGCTAACCGCCTGGTGGACCGTCGTCTTCCCCATCAGTATCACCACCGCCGTTCGCTCCCCTTGGGGCATTGTTCCCGTTTTCTCCCTAGCAGCTCTCGCGATCGCAATCTTTAGTTTGATTGTATTAACTTCTTCTAGCCGGGTGACGCGGAGGGAGGCCCCTGCCGGGCGCGCAGCTTGCGAGCATCTGGCGGGGTCCGCAGTGGCAGGACCCGGCCGTAGAGACGATATAATAACCACCGCTCTCTTTATCATTACTTTATTTTCAGCGATCTCCATGGCCGCCGTCATCTACCCAATTGGCTTCGGTTTCGACCCCTTTCTCCATCGCGCTACAGTCGAGCACATCGCTACCTTCGGCACCATTACGCCTAAGCCGTTGTACTACATCGGCCAATACGCCCTCGAGCTCACCCTGCATCTCATCGGCGGCTTACAACTTATCCTCGTCGATCGTTTCCTCCTCCCTCTTCTCGCCGCCATTTTACTCACCGGCAGCACTCTCCTCGGTCTTGCATCTTACACTAAAATCAAGTCAAATTTCGTCCTCGCTGGCCTCTTACTCTTTCCCCTCAGCACCCTCATCTCAACAACTCCCCAAGGCCTAGCCTACGTTTTCTGCGCCAGCGCCATCATGCTTTCCTTCACTTCATCACTCATCCCCGCTGGCCTCTTAGCCCTCGCCGCCGCTATCACTCACCCTATCGCCGGCATTCCCGCCGTCATCTTCGTCTTCACCTCTTATCTCCTCCGTCGAGCCACAAATCGCACATACCAAAAAATAATCTTGGCCTGCGCTTTCATTCTCAGCACCCTCGCCATCCCCACTCTCTTCGCCCTCCAAGCCGCCAAATCCGGCCTCGCCCTCTCTCTCAACCTGGCTAACCTTTTTGACCTCTCCCGCTGGCACTCTCTCGGCCTCACCTCATTCTTCAGTAATCACTTTAACACCTGGTACGACGCCCTTTACTTGGTCATCGATAACCTCTTCCTCATCACCATAATCTTCGCTCTCATCGGCTTCTTTTATCACTTAACATCGAAATCCTTTACATTGGGTGACGCGGGGCAGGTCCCCTGCGCGGCGCGCAACGCAGTGAGCACCGAGGAGGGTGGCCAAGCGGCAGGACCCAATGAACTCAGGCACCCAAATCTCTTATTACTCTTACTCACCTCAAGCGCCATGTTCCTGAGCTTCGTCGTCCTCTCCCTCCTCTTCAACTTCGACTTCCTAATCTCCTACGAACGAAGCGACTACGCCTTACGCTGCCTCACTTTAGCGCATATTTTCTTAATCCCTCTAGCCGCCTTAGGCCTCGTCACCATCAATAACTTCTTACAAAAAAAACCACTGGCCCTCCGCCTCACCTTCTTCGTCCTCCTCACCGTTATCGCTATCGGCAACATTTACGGCGCCTATCCTCGCCACGACAACTACGCTACTAGTGCCGGCTTCAACACCTCGCAGGCCGACGTCGACGCAGTGCAAAAAATCGACACTCTGGCGGACGGTCAAGACTACATCGTTCTTGCCAACCAAGCCACTTCTGCCGCCGCTATCAGTCTCTACGGCTTCAAAAAATATTATCACGACGACATCTTCTACTACCCAATCCCAACTGGCGGCCCGCTCTATCAAAAATATCTAACCATGGTCAACAACACGCCGAGCCTCGACACTATTCATGAAGCTATGGACTTAGCTGGCGTCAATCTGGCCTACTTCGCCATTAGCGATTATTGGTGGGACGCTAAAAACATTATCTCTCAAAGCAAACTCCTCACCAACTCATGGTTCACGACTCCCGACGGCTCCGTCACGGTCTTTGAATTCCGCCGCTAATTAATAATAGTAATTTCTCAATAGGCGGGGTCACCGTCCCCCGCCGTAATTCCCTTTCTGAAAACCACCGAGCCATAAAACCCTTTACCCCCTTCATATAATCACTAAATGTTTTTGTTCCCTGTGGCCAGATAATACAATGGAAATGATCGGGCATTACCACGGCTGCAATCAGTAAAACGTTATATTGCTTCGAATAGTATTTCAACTCCTTTATCAGCATCAATGCAGCTTCTTCGTCTATAAACAATGGCAATCGATTAAACGTAGTGGATGAGATAAAATGTGGCAAATTCAGCTCAGTCCACAAAGCATGAGTTCGTGCAGAACGCATAATAGATTATTTATCATGGCGGGGGACGGTGACCCCGCCTATTAATTAGCTCAATAACCAAGTCAGCTAATCTGCTCAGTTAATTCAGCTATTCGGCTTTGTGCTAAGCCCGTCCGATGCGCCAACAACTCTACCTCATGATCCGTTAAATGCTTAGCCAGTAATACGTTCGCCTCAGCCAAAGCTGCAAATTCAATATCCGTTAAACCAGTAATCGCCGTCACGGGGTACGTCATAGCCGTCAGCTTTGAAACCAATTCATCACCATCAATCAAGCGCAAACCTTTGTGACTCGCATAAGCCACAGCCTCCTGACTAAAAACGCTATTTGTCACCACCCAATACTCATCAAAGTGCGGGCAAGCCTGCACATCAGCCCCATCCAGCAAATCAAGATAGGTCGCGTACGCCGCCAACACCGTCTGCAACGTCACCAGTTGCCCGTGCTCGGGTAAAAACACCGTTTTAATAGCGTAGGTCTTACAAGTTTGTTGGGCCACCACGTCGAGGTCATGCGTTGCACAAGCCCCTGGTACAGCTACTCCACATTCAGCCTTGAAACCCTGTTCGTTTAACATCGCAGCCACAAAATGCGTGAACGCTAAATTCACAACGCCTAGACGCAACAAGGCACGACGTAAATCCTCCATACGCCTCTATTGTACTACAAGTGTGGTCAACAGGTCTCGTCCTTTAGCTTCCCATTCACTCAAACCAAGCGTCTGCTTTTCTAAAATATAATCCGCCACATACTGGACAGCTGCTACATGGTCAGTAGCATTCAACTCCTTGGCATATTTCTCGACGTAAGCATAATGCAACTCTTCACGCTTAGCATCATCTTCCACCTGTCGCCAAGATTCAGCTTCAATCACCACCGCAAACTCCGAGCCACCGTCATCCAACGCCTTTTGCAAATAGGCCACCAATTCTTCTTGCACGTCACTAATGGTCCGGCCAGACAAATCATCCTTAGACAATCGACCCTTCAACTTCGCTAATAACGCCGCCACCTGCGCATCCGAATTAGCAAAATCAAGATGCAAATCCTGCGTTACATAAAATGGCTTCATGTCGTAAGTAATCTTTTCCGGATGAGCGTTAATATCCGCCGCCACCAAACCCTCATACAACGCCCGAGCTGTACCAAAACTCATCTTCGTGTCTACAAAACTATACAGTAAATATTGCAGAGCTGCTGGTACATGAGCTGACGGCCCACCAAACTTACGCAACACATCCACAATAAACACCGCTTGGTTTTGACTCCGTTGTGGGTCACCAATCGCATAGCTCTGCCGATGACGCAACCATTGTAGAGACGACGTCGTCGGCAAACCCAAAACTCGAAGCGAACCCAGTACCTGCGAGAAACCAGCCGTCACCACATAGTCAGCTTTGACGCCTAAAATATGCTCAATCTGAGCAATGCCGTAATCCAAACCAGCAAACGCACAGGCATTGGCCAAGTAATAATCGGTCGGCAAATAATTGCCCGGTGGAATATAGCTATAAGTACCACGCGGCACGCTCGTCACTTTTACCGTCCAATCTTTCACGTTGATCGCAAACAAATGAATAGCGTCGCAATGCTGCTCCTTGCCCTCTTTTCGTGAATCAATACCGAGCACCAGCACATTCACCACATTCTCATCACCAAAAGGTGCTGCGTCCGTCTCAAGCGTTGTCGCTGCTCGTTCTGCCAAAACTGTCTGCACCACATCAGCAATTTGTGGCACCGGAGCAGCAATCTCCTCAGCCTGGGTATGGAAAATTATCACTACTACCACGCACACCACCACAAAACTCGTAACCACTCCTAGCAACAACCGTAAGCGAAAGCGGGACATATCTTTTATTAAATCAGGTTAATTGACTGCGCTAAGTGGTACTGGCCGATGGCCCTGGCAACGTTATGACTGCGTCGATCCGGATATTTCTCGGCATTAAAGCCGAAGTAATTATCGCGCACCACATCAATCAAGAACCGGCTAGTCAACTCAAACGCAATCAACTTAGTAGCCCGAAGGTACAGGTTTTGCTCACTATCAGTCAACTCCCTACCCAATCCTTCAGCATAACCAGCCAAAGCTGCCTGACACAGCGCCTGATCTATGACCGCTTCAGCGTCATCTTCACTCGTCTTATTGCACCAGGAACGCAGCGCATCACCCAAATCAATCGCTGGGAAGTGCCATAAAATAGTATCGAAATCAATCACGCCGACTGCCTTCCCTAATTCGTCAAACAACAAATTTGAAATCTTCAAGTCACCATGAATAACCTGTTTCATCTGCACAGATTCGTTGAGCAACAACTTCGGTACCTGATCAATAATATCTTGCGCCATCACCATTAACTCACTCGGCAACTCAGCACTCACCGCTGTCAGCTCGTTAACGATGTACTCCGTCTCATGAAAATGCGGAATACTCCCGGTCGGCCTGTAATCCAGCTTAGCCAGCAAGCCATGCATCTCTCCCACCATCCTGCCCGCCTCCCGCGCCATCTTTTCGTTATCAATAGCATCCACAACCACACCATCAATCCACGGATACACTCGCCACCTATCACCTTCACTATCCGTCGCGAACGGCTGACCATCATTCGTCAAAAGCAATTTTGGTACTCGTAACCCATGCTCAGCCAAATAACTCGTCACTACCAGCATATCCGACGCCGCTGCGTCAGGAATTATCTGGTGAATCTTCTGCAATACAAAAACCCCTCCCAAGGCTGTCACTTTGTACGTGGTATTTATCAACCCATTCCCTACCGGCTCAAGTGTAGTCACCGCACCTAATTGCCAGTTATTGACCACGTCATTTGGCTGCATAAAAATTTATTACTTTCTGTATCTGTTTTATCACGCGCCGAACTTTGCTGCAACAAACAAAAAAGCCCGGAATTAAACCGGACTTTTCTGAGTCAATTGCAGTTTACAGAAGAGCCTCCTTACAAGCCTTACCTACGCCGAACTTGAGGACGGTCTTAGCTGGAATCTGGATAGTTGCACCAGTGGCTGGGTTGCGGCCCATACGAGCTGCGCGTGCCTTCTTAGCCAACTTACCGAGACCTGGGAGAACAACTTCACCAGCGCGCTTTACTTCGCTGTACAAGAGAGCCAACATACCATCCCACATTTCGCCAGTCTGCTTCTTGCTCACGCCCCACTTCTCAGACAATTCAGCAACGAGCTGTGACTTGGTCAAACGTTTTGCGGCCATAAAAAAATTTATGATTTGTTAATTACGCCGTAAATCTTAACATATTCAGCGAATTGAGGAAATAGTTATGCACAGCCCGGTGCCAGGTGTGTGCTAGGTACTGGGTAGCACCTAGCACACACCTGGCACTGTCTCATTTAATTATAACAAAAAAGAGGCTAACTACAGCCTCTCTCTTGCAACAACTGTCATTACTTGGTCGTCTTCGCTGGTTCAGTTAACGTCACTGTAATCTCTTTTTCTTCACCATCATGCAGCACTTTTAATTTCACTTCCTCACCAGCCGATCTGTCCTGCAACAAATTATTAAGCGGCTTTTCAGTTGTGACATCAACTCCGTCAACACTCAAAATAATGTCGTTCTCAACTAATCCCGCCTTGTCCGCTGGCGAGCCTGGCACCACCGCCAACTCTCCGTTACTACCGCGCAGCAACAACGCTCCATGGTCAACCGTCAGATTGTTGGCGTCTATCAGTTGTTGATCAATCGTCACAAAACGTACTCCCAAGAACGGCCGTACAATGTGGCCATACTTTTTCATATCATCAATCGACTTGCTGACCTCGTTAGCCGGCAAAGCAAACGCAATGTTCGATCCGCCATTACTAGCCGCCACATTGACGCCAATCACAAAGCCTTGCAAGTCGAGTAATGGTCCGCCAGAATTACCAGAATTAATTGCCGCATCCGTCTGAATCACGTCCTGCAGTAATTCCGATTGACCTTGGCCACTCGAAGCTGTCACCGAGCGCGACAAGCCAGACACCACACCGACCGACACTGTGTTGCGGAACTGACCAAGTGCGTTACCAATCGCAATCACTGACTGACCCTGTTTCAGCTGATCAGAATCACCAAACTGCAAGTAAGCCAAGTCCCTGCCGCCATTGTCTATTTTAAGCAAAGCAATATCGTAAACATCACCAAGCGCCACCACAGTCGCGTCGTGCTTACTGCCATCATTCAAGAAGACGGTATAGGAAGCCTCTTTATCTGCCACCACATGTTGGTTAGTGACAACATAACCATCAGCCGAGATTATGAAGCCCGAACCACTACTCACCTCTTGCGATTTTGTACCATTCTGCCGGTATTGTGGAATGACGAAACCAAACCCCACGCTCTGATTATACTGCTCCATGTTCGGCACATCTTTAGTGGCGACAATCGACACCACTGCTGGATTAACCCTAGCCACTGCGTCGACCACGCTTACTCCGTCTGTACCACCACTAACGGATACCCCGTCAGCTACTACCTGACTCGTCGTACCTGCCCCAAACCAATTAGCCAACTTGCCGCTCTTATGAGCCGCTGTCAAACCTACACCCGCCAAAATGAAGACTACACACATCGCGACAATTGAACCCATCAAGCCGAACACGAAAGCTTCTTTTTTACGCTTAATATCTTGTTCATCGAGCATACAAATTTCTATTAATAACAATAGAAATTGTAGCACGGCCTTTTTTACTTCGCATCTTCTACCTTCACTACCTCTTCATTGTTACCATAGCGAGAGCGGATTTTCGCCAAATTTAAACGCACAATATCCGCCAAAGAAACATGCAGTTCAGTCGCCAACTGCGCCATGTACCACAACACATCGCCTAATTCATCCGCAATCATCCTACGGTGCTCAGCATCAATCTCGCCCTCATGTTTGCGCCACATTTTTTTAACGACGTTGGCTACTTCGCCAGCCTCTCCCGCCAAACCTAAAGTCGGGTAAATCGGATTATTCCCATGATTCGGGTAAATCGCCGTTTTCCGGCTTTCCCGTTGATAGCCCTCCCAGTCAACGTCGATCGCTTCACTCACCAACTGAAATCGCGGCGTAATCTCCCCCTCAAGCACTAACTGCTCTGTAAACATAGTGAGCGGTCGTACCCACACCCCAGCCTCGCCGTACAACGCCCGGTACACCACCAGTTCTTCTCTACTCTCACTATGCAGCGCGACAGCCATCACCCGATAGTGATTGCCTTTGTAATGCTTATAAGTTGCTCCGATGATTACTGACATATTTTTTACTAAAGGCTGGGTAGTGACGTAGCTGGGTAGCGGGGTAGATTAAACTATTTAGCAGCCTGAGCCTTGTAGGAGAGAGCAACTGGCAGGGTGGTCCTCTGACGACGCCAAGACCGGCCCGTGTCTATCGCTCCGATCAATCACGAGGCTCGGCAAGATAGCGAGAGACCGGTCGCCATTCCTCCACCAACTCAGTTAAGAAATGTGGCGGTCGCGTCTGCAGCTAGGAAGAGGACTACTCTGCCGGTTGCGAGCAACGAACACTAGACCAAATACTTCCCATCCTTAAACACCACCTCGGCATCAATCGTCACCTGCGTCACATCGACGAAGACGTCAACATGGTAACGGCTTGAGCGCTTCGGGAAACCAGGCTTAGCGTAAATAGTATGCTTCTGCCCGAGCGACAAGTGGATGCCACACATCCGTTCGTAGCTGCCAATATCCGTCAAACGAATATCGCGTGTCATGGCCCGGTTCATCCCAAAACCAAGTTCACGCACCCACAGTTGTTCGTCCATTTTAATCTGGTCAAGAATGTCGACAAACTCTGGTGGTGCATCTGGTGCGTCGACGATAATCCCTTCTTTGATGACCACCAACACCGGCTGTTCAGGCGAAATAACTCTAAACTTATTGTCACCAAACGCAAACAGCTTGACCGTGCCGTTCACGCCGCTCATATTCGTCGGCTCCGTGAACACCTCACCGATCGGAAACTGACCGCCAGTATTCTTCATCCCCGTGTAATCGCCAATATTCAGTTTAGCATCCTCCATCGGCGTGTCATACACCAACTCAGCCCCATTACAGCTCACCACAATGCGTTGCGCCTTATCGATCTGCGCCTTAATCGCTGGCCCCACTGTGCGGTAATATTCTTTATCGTATTCCAACGCCTTAATATACGTCGGCCATTCCACCTCTGGAATGCGTCCCAAATGCGGATGCTCAATCACTTTCAAGCTACGATTAAACAACTCTAAACGGAACCTAAACTCATTCAATCTAAAACTAGTCGATTGCACCATCACCACTAAATCCTTCGGCGCCAACAAATCAATCGCCGCTTTAATCTCATCTGGCGTCTGCTTATTGAAGTCGACCAAAATCGCCTCCGGCAAAACCGCCTTATACGCCTCGGTCAGCATAGTCGTCAGCCCACAATCCTCATCAAACACAATCATCGCCTTATTCTCAGGCGTATATTCCAACGCCTCGAACACGACTCCGTGAATAATCTCATTTAACGAAAGCTCCATAGTGTAGTTAGCCTACACCATGGAGCTATTTTCTGGAAGTCTAGCTACTCAATGTTAACTGGTATTTCAACTGACTTACTCTTAGCTGGATCACCTGATGGATTATCATTACTCAAAACGAGCGTCCCGCAAGAAGTCGTTGGTACGGCCGTGTAAGTCAACGTAGCCGTAAACGGCACGAAGTCCGTCGTCATCCAGTCACCCGTAGCATGCGCTTGGCCAGTTGCTACCGTATTACCATCAGCATCAAGCAAGCTAACTGGGAACACAGCTTCGGAATACCAAGTACCACGAGCCACACCACTAATCGCCACCGGACTCGTCAACGTCTCATTATCAATCGGTGAGGCCACACGAATCAAATCACTATACTGACCACTGCCAGTCATCATGCCAGACATTGTAGTACAGCCAAGAGTTGAAGTATCAGTTGTTGTATCTGGCCAATCCATCATTCTTGTTCCGAAATCATCAGCTCCGCTCGTCGACAAATCAGCAGTTCGGATGCTCGTACCAACAATACCAAAGAATGAGAACATGACGATCATGCCGATTATCCACACCAAGTTCAAACAGAAAATCACCAAGCCGATCGTATCCCACACCTTCTGCACGCGTTTAAATTCGTCGACGCTGACCCACTGACGCTCGCGCCAGGCCCATTCTTTACCTTTAGCACCAAGCACGAACATCATGATAAAGCCGACCATTGGCACAAAGCACAACAGTGACAACCAGACGCTATTGCCAATACCCCAAATCCAGGTCAGCATAAAACCACCCCAGCTCCAGCCCTTAATCTCCGCTGGCACGGTCGACGCTTCACCTTTACCTGAGCGCTTATCGAATGCTCCAGTAATTGGTGTTGGTTGCGCCAACAAGTAAATACCCACCGGGATACCTACAAACATACCCAGGATGCAGAGTATCCCGCCTAAACCCATCAAAAGACGCATGATATTGCCCAACATAAAAGCTCCATCTGAGCCGGTACCACCACCTGATTGCGCAATGATAAAGCTCGCCATGGCGTACATAGCCATAAGTACCACTAGAATTATCGGCGGTAATACAATGCATAATACCCCCATCAGTTTGTTATTCTTCATAGAAAAAAGCTAATTATTAGCCCAAGTATAGCACAGCTTAATCTTCTCCGCCCTCGTCATCTTCTTCAGCGCATTCTCCCGCAAATGCGCCGCACTCTCGGACTCCTGCGCCTCGACGAAAACTAATTTAAGCGGCCCTCGCCCCCTAGTATACTTCGCCCCTTTCCCTAACCTGTGTTTCTCTACTCTGGCCTGCACATCGGTGGCAATCCCGGTGTATAGCGTCCCGTCACCGCACTGCAGAATGTAGACAAACCAGTCGGACATAAAAATAGTTGGTAGTTAGTAGTCGGTAGTTGGTAGCTTAAAAATTTTATTGAGCCCAAAAGACCAAGTAGCGAGGGGCAGGCCTAACATCCTTTAGTCGGGTGACGCGAGCCAGGTCCCCTGCTGGGCGCGGAACGCCTAGTGAGCACCCAGGAGGGTGGCCAAGCGGCAGGACCCGACGAACCTTCGCACCCCAAGCCTTGGCCTAGATTGTTTCGCTAACGCTCGCAAAAACAAATCAAATAGAGTTAAATCCGCAACTTCCGCAGCTCTCCCCGCAACTTCTTCGCTTCCGGCAACATCTCCAGCATCCTCCGCCAAAAAGCCGGCCCGTGGTTATGCTCAGCAATATGGCACAACTCATGCACGACCAAATAATCCTGCAACTCCGGTGGCAACATGACAACCCTGTAATTAAACGACAAATTTCCTACTCTATTACAACTTCCCCATCTGCTCTGCTGATTGCGAATGCTCAGCTTCCCAATCGTAAAGCCGTAATGCAGATTAAAATATTGCAGCCGAGCCTCAACCAACCTTAGCGCCGCCTGCTTATTCTTCTTGTACTCAACCGTCGTCCCCTCGCCAATCCTCTTAGCTGACGTCAATTTCATCTTCATTCTCACCTCCTCAATCCAAGCCATTTTACTCTTCACTAACCCCGCAATCATCCGCAAGCTCACCCTCAATGGCGCCGAAACCCTCACCTCGCCCGACCCATCAATCCGTATTCGCACACTCCGCGACCGCCGGTAGCGCTTAATTTTAAAACCGACTTCATCGCTAACCATAAAGAAAATATAATAACTTGTATTTTATTGGGAAAAAGATGATACAATAGTCTCAGAATTTATCATTAGCTACAATCCTATGGCCTTCTTCGACACTCTCCGCGAACAAGCTGGCAGATTCTTCAAAGCTCCCAAAAAAGAAGGTCGTGGTGGTATCGACATTCCACGTCCTGATGTTACACCAGAAGAGTACGAGAAAGAAGTTCTAGGCACTCAACCACAAGGCCTCGATGATCTCAAGAAAGCTGCAGAAGAAAGACAATTTGATGCCGCCCTAGCCGCAGATTATAGCGGTGACCATGCTCGCGCCGACGCCATTCGTAAAGAAATGAAAGCAGACGTTATCAATCAAGAGCCAATTCCTATGGAATCAGCTGACGAAGAAATTAGCGATGATGACGATATTACCGAAGAGATGGAACAACATAAAGTCGCCTAAAACTGTTCCGAGAACAAAGCCGCAAAGGCTTCACGAAACCGCCACCACAGACTCCGCTTACGCCACTCGCGTAGGCGGATTTCTTTAGCCTGTTTACTATCGCGAGCAAAGGCCGACGTCAGCTCACTCACCAAATTCTCGTCGAGCACCGCTAACACATTCTCCTCATTCAATTCCTTACTACGGATGTCTATATTGGCACTGCCCACAATCGCCCAAGCTTCGTCGACCACAATAAACTTGCTGTGCAACATAGTCTTCTGGTACTCAAAAATCCGCACGCCAGCTGCTAACAACTCCTCATAATAATAACGCCCGGCCCACAAGACCGGCGGCACATCTATCAACTCATTCGGCACCATCACCCGCACGTCGACACCAGCCATCGCTCGTGCCTTCAAAACTGCCAGAATGTGATGATCTGGTACAAAGTACGGATTCTCAAGCAGTATCTGCCGTTGCGCTCCCATGAACGACATCCAGAGTAGCGAGCGCATGGGGTGCACCACATCACTCGGCGAAGACGCAATACTAACGAACGGTACCGTACCGCGTGACTTCACTACCGGAAAATATTTCTTGCCAACCAAAATCTCACCGGTCGACCCAGACCACATTTGCACAAAAGCCGCCTGCAAACGCAGCGCCATCGTGCCAGTCACCTCAAACATATTATCCCGCCAATGCTTAGGGTCCTGCGCATGCCCTAACCACTCGTCGCTCACCGACATCCCGCCAGTAAAAGCAATCTTACCGTCAATCACAATCGACCGCCGGTGATTACGTCGCAAGTAACGACTGAACTTACCAAATTCAAACCTACTAAACCAAGCCACTACGCCGCCTGCCGCCTGCAACACTCTAAACTTATCTTCCGGCGCGTAAAAACCACCCAAACTATCCAAAAAAACACGCACCTCCACCCCCTCCCGTGCCTTCTCAATTAACAAGCTGAGAAGCACGTCTGATAATCTACCATCCGCCCAAATAAACGTCATTAAGTGAATATGGTGCTTGGCCGCCTTCATGGCCGCAAACATGGCCGGAAAAATCTCATCACCATTAGTCAGCATCTCTACTCGATCGCCCTTGTCTATCGCCGCTCCAGTCAACGCCGACAAGGCCGCCATAAACTCGTCAGAGCCTGTCACGATCGGCGTCCCAGTAATGGCGTTCGGTCGCTTGCCAACGGAACTAAAAAGCGTGACCAGCGTATAAGCCAGCACACACAGTAAAATAATGATAATAACTATGAGCCACCAAAGTGTAATCATATCCCCCTATTCATCTGTAGTATAACACAAACAAAAAATCCCTCAGCCTAAGCTAAAGGATATTTTGGTGGGCCGGGAAGGGTTCGAACCTTCGAAGGCGTGAGCCAGGAGATTTACAGTCTCCCCCGTTTGACCGCTTCGGTACCGACCCTGGAGCCGGGGGTCGGATTCGAACCGACGACCTGCTGTTTACAAAACAGCTGCTCTAACCAACTGAGCTACACCGGCGTACTAGCGCGAGTAAGATAACAAATAATGCCATTTTAGGCAACTTATTCATTCCTTAGCTTTTTTAATGCCTTTTGGTAGTACCCAGCCAAATCCGTCGCATAGTTCGGATTCATCGTCCGCCAGTTCGCTCCGTTATACTGCGTGGCAAATTGCTCGGCATGTTCGTTGATTGGGAAGATCGACGTCGGCTCATCCAATTTTTCCGCCATAAATCCCACCAACAACTTAACCGCATTCTTCGGGCTATTCATCTGCCCCACTGTCTTGTTCAAATTATGCCGAGCTCGTTTACCTGCCCCTTTATCCAACACATGATAAGGCGAAATAGAAAATGTGTGATTAGTTGAGTCATACAAAGAAAACTGGTTCGAACCAATATGCTCGCCCGACTCCATCTTAGCAATCGCCAACATGCTAGCACTGAACTCATCCTCGCCTATTTTCTCAATGATCTTGCGAGCCGTTTCCCCATAACATTCATCCTTCTCTAATTCCTCGATTCCTTTCTTCGCTTCCGTTAAAAAATCCTCATCGCTAATTTGCAACTTCGAACGCTCAACCGGTATCGGCAACCATTCCACATCATGCACCGACTGTTCGGCAATATTAAAACCGACGGTACGCCTCTGCTGCTTATCTAAATATCCGTACTCTGGCAACAAACTCAAAGTATTTTGAATACTCTCTTTCGTATCACCAGGCTGCACCCGATAATAATCGAGTCCAATATCATGAAAAATCTCAATCCCCGGCATAATCATCTCCGTTCTCGCTGCTCGCTCTTCCGCTGTAAACTCCCCACCCAGCACCTCTAAATCAAACTCCGGGTTATCACGATACTTCATCTCCATCTGTTCACTCGTCCCTATGTCGACGCCGTGAGTCATCGTTTCCGACTGCGCCTGCCGAATCGTCTCCGCACCAAGTCCAGCCGTGCCAATCGCAAAAGCTGTCGTCAAACCACGCAGATACTTATTTGGCCGTTCGTGCATCATATTTTATTAGAAGTAGTCTAACCATTTTTAGCAGCCCAAAAGGCCAAGTAGCGAGGGGCAGGCCTAACCTCTTGTAGTCGGGTGACGCGAGCCAGGTCCCCTGCTGGGCGCGGAACGCCTAGTGAGCACCCAGGAGGGTGGCCAAGCGGCAGGACCCGAAGAACTTTCGCACCCCAAGCCTTGGTCGTAGAGCTAAAATACTTAATTACCAGCTCCGACAAACAAATTATAAATCGCCTTAACAATCGGATCGACATCCGGCCCGTACACCATAGCCCCACCAAGCGAACCAGTGATAAGTAATAATGCTAAGCCCAAAATAGACAAGGGAATGGCTACCCATGGCTGCAACATACTTTCTGCCAAACGGATAATCTGTTCGTTGAAGTACTTACGCAACAACAAAACCAAATGCGACAATGCTAAAATGCCGAAAGCTAAGGTGGTATAAAGGGCAAAGTGATCGTGCACCTCTAGTACCTTTGACACCGTACCGTGCTGCTCTGCCGTTTGCTTGAGCAACCAACCAGAAAAGAAAGTCACCACACTGGTCGCTGAGCCAATTATTACTAGCGCTGACTTCAACGGGAACCACCAGGTCGCTCGTACTAACTTAGGTAAACGAACCACCTCCACAGCTACATAGACGCTGAGCAAAGCAATTGGGAAGTGAACAAAGACTGGATGTAGGTCCATAAATCAATATTATTGTCGAGCTGCTCTAAACAGTATACGATGCACAGTATGAAACGCCAAGGCATCCACATTTTTAACCGCCCTCTCGGCCTCGTCCTCATCACTGTCTATAAAGTCTTGTGGGGCTTTGTTGAATGTTGTCTTGGCCTCCTGGCTATCTGGTCTGCCTCCCTTGTTTTTGGCGAATTAGCCGAAGATCCGCAAGACATCTTCGTCAACTTCGTCCTACACCACACCGCCTATTCCACCGGCAGCGCCATCCACGTCGGCGTGCTCTTCTTCTTACTCGGCTTCACCAAACTCGCCATCGCTTACGGCCTCTGGTATCGCTCCTGGAAAATCCGCCGCACCCTCATCATCTTCCTCTCCATCGTCACCGTCTTCACCCTCTTTGATTTCGCCATTCACTGGACTTTCTTCAAGGCCTTCGCCCTCCTGGCCGACTTCCTGGTCCTCTATTACCTCTGGCGCATCCTCCCGCACCACCTCAAGGATCACGACGTCGGCTTGGTGCCGGAAGTTACAACTCAAACTTAAATCGTACTTTAATATTCTGTTCAGAAATGATATAATCGAACTAACAACGATTATGTCATATACTCAACAAACCAAAAATACAGCTATTAAACTACGTCGACGTGGACTTTCTATTTTAGTAATTGCCGCAAAATTACAAATAGCTAAAAGCACCATCTCGCTTTGGGTTAAAGACGTCCCTCTCCCGCTAGAACTTCGTGAGAAATTACAACAAAACTTCGTTAACGGTCGTGCTAAAGGTTCGGCTATCGGTAAAGCTAAACGAGCCATCGTACGAGAGAACATGACCAAAGCCACAAGTTTAGACGTTGCTCGACTTCCTGATACCAAATCCTTTTGGCGTCTCGTCGCCGCCCTTCTTTATTGGTGCGAAGGTGGCAAACAAAGTCTCTCCAGCGGAATCAATTTCAGTAACTCAGACCCAGAACTAATGAAGACCTTTATCACCGCTCTGCGCCATGGCTTCACTCTAGACGAGTCAAAATTCCGCGTTTTACTTCATTTACACGAATATCATGACGAAGCAAAACAACAAACCTTCTGGTCTAAAGTCACTGGCATCCCCATCACCCAATTCCAAAAAACCTATCAAAAGCCCCATACCGGCAAACGTAAACACCTCAATTATGAGGGTTGTGCATCACTTCGCTACTATAATGCTGGTATTGTCAAAAACCTGATTATCCTATACAGTCAGTTCGCAAAACACAGCGAAGGGACGTAGTGAAATGGCTATCACAAATCTCTCCAAAAGATTTATTCAGGGTTCGAATCCCTGCGTCCCTGCCAAGAGCCGGTTTGGTGTTTATGACCGCTTTCCTAGTGGAAAGTGATCGGGTTCCGGGAGACCGGAGTCCCATCAAACCAGTTGCTGAAAAACCACCACAGTCGTGGTGGTTTTTCAATGATTTGAAAGGTATACTCTGTCTGATTTTGAAAACCTATTTATGGTAATAGACAAGGTCTCAATTCAAAATTTTCGTTCTATTGAAGACGAGACACTTTTTTGTTCCGAGCTTACTGCCCTTGTTGGAAGAAATGGATCCGGCAAATCGTCATTTTTACGTGCATTAGAATTATTCTATAGCCTCGGACCAAAGGTGGATGCAGAAGATTTTTATAATCGTGACACAAACCGAGAGATCGTTATTGCTGTAACTTACAAAGAACTAAATAGTGAGGCTCTTTCACTTTTTGAAAAATACGCACAAGATGGAGCATTGACCGTTGAGAGAGTCGTTACTCTAAAAGAAGGCAAAGCAAACTTTTCGTACCATGGATCGTCTTTACAAAATGCAAGGTGCACAGATGTGCGTGAGGCACTGACTTTAACTGATAAAGCCAAGACTGCAAAAGAGAAGTATACAAAGCTGAAGGCAGAAGCATCGTTCACCACTCTTCCGAATGCCACAACAAAAGAAGCCATAGCTATCGCACTGAAGGACTGGGAAACAGCAAATCCTACTCAATGCGAACGTGCCCGCGATGATGGAAAGTTTTTCGGTTTCACTTCTGTGGCAAACGGATACCTTGGGAGATTCACAAAGTTTTTATTTATTCCTGCAGTCCGTGACGCTTCACAGGACGCAAATGATGGAGCTTCCTCGCCCATAGAGGGGTTAATGAATTTAGTTGTTCGTAGCGTCCTTGCCAGCAAGCCAGCATTATCCGAATTAAAAAAGTCGACACAGCAACAATTTAGTGAACTCATGGATCCATCAAAGTTAACTGAACTCAACGATTTGGCTGGCGGTATGACGCAAACTCTCCAGAGTTTTGTGCCAGAAGCAAGTATTGAAATGTCGTGGCAAAAACTTAATGATATTGAATTTCCACTCCCTAAAGCAGACACAAAATTAAATCAGGATGGGTATGCATCTCCTGTTGCGCGAGCAGGTCACGGATTACAGAGAGCGTTTATCATCACTGCACTACAGCATTTAGTTTTAGCACAACAAAAATCCAATTCATCGTCGGATTCATCATCACCGGTTACGCTACCGGTACTTGTTTTGGCAATTGAAGAGCCGGAACTGTATCAGCATCCAAATAGTCAGCACCATCTGGCAAAAATTATTCTTGAAATCGCGCGAGGTAAAACTCCGGGCGTCGCAGAAAAAACTCAAGTGATCTATGGAACCCATTCACCATACTTTGTAGGTATTGATCGAATAAATCAAATCAGATTACTCCGGAAACGATCTTCTGCTAGTGTTGCCAATCCGAAGGTGACGCATGTTGTCCAAACAGATATAGAAAAAGTTGCTAAAAAAGTTTGGGAGGTAAATGGAAGCATCGGCGCAACGTATACTGGCGCGACCTTACTACCCAGGCTAGCCTCTATCATGAGCCCGTCCATGAATGAAGGATTTTTCGCCGATGTCGCAGTGTTGGTTGAAGGCGAAGGTGATGTGGCGACTATCACAGGAACAGCAGAGGCGCTAGGGCATGATTTTGCAAGTCTGGGTATTTCGGTAATAGCTTGTTGCGGTAAAGAAAGTATTGATCGACCAGCGATAATTTTTTCTGATTTAGGCATTGAAACTTTTGTAGTTTGGGACTCAGACAAGGGAAAGAAAGACGCCAAGAAAGAATTGAACCATAACATGCAGCGACTCGTTGGCGCGAAGCTAGAAGATTTTCCGCCAACGCAGGTTAGCGATAAATATGCGTGTTTTGAAGTCGAGCTGGAGGATACTCTAAGCAAGGAGATTGGAACGAACTTTGAAACATATTTGCAGGCTATTCAGAATGAGTTAGGGATTCCAAGACGTAACCAAGCAATTAAGAACCCTGTTGTTATTTCTCGTATACTAAGGGCAGCTAAAGCTAATGGTGAAAAGTCAGTAACGCTTGAATCAATCGTCGAAAAAATTGTTCAATTAAGGGAGCCTGGTAGATCCTTGAAAGAGTAGTGTTTTTTTGAGAGAATATAGTTGTTACTAAAAATTCATAAGCTTCTCGAGGGACTTGATAACCGAGCTACCATCTAAATAAATAGCGTATGACTAAGGAGCAAGAACGGACAGAGCTACACCGCGCTATTTGGCAGATCGCTAATGATCTTCGTGGAAGCGTAGACGGATGGGATTTCAAGCAGTACGTGCTTGGAATGCTCTTTTATCGTTTTATCAGCGAGAATTTAACCAACTACATCAACGCCGATGAGCGTCGCGCGGGAAAGCAAAGTTTCGACTATACAAACCTTTCTGATAAAGATGCCGAATTTGGTCGCGCTGACACGGTGAAAGAAAAAGGGTTTTATATCTTACCAAGTGACCTTTTTGTTAATGTTCGCAGCCATGCCCGCAACAACGCGAACCTTAACGAAGCCCTTGTAAATGTCTTCCGTAACATCGAAAGTTCCGCGAAGGGATTTGAGAGCGAGGACGACATCAAGGGTTTGTTTCAGGATCTCGACGTTAACTCACCAAAGCTCGGAAATAGCGTCGAACAGCGAAACCAAAAGCTCGTGAAGCTTCTTGAAGCTATTGGCGATCTTCGTCTTGGAAACTATTCGGACAATAGCATCGATGCTTTCGGTGACGCATATGAGTATTTAATGGGAATGTACGCTGCGGATGCAGGTCGATCCGGTGGCGAATATTACACCCCACAAGAAGTTAGTGAACTTCTTGCTGAGATTACCACAGTCGGCAAAACAGAAGTGAATAAAGTTTACGATCCGGCTTGTGGTTCCGGCTCTCTTCTTTTGAAATTTGCCAAGGTACTCGGCAAAGAAAATGTGCGACAAGGTTTTTACGGTCAAGAGATCAACCTCACCACCTACAACCTTTGCCGCATTAACATGTTCTTGCACGATATTAACTACAACCATTTTAATATCGGGCTTGGCGATACCCTCACTGATCCGAAGCACTGGGACGACGAGCCGTTCGATGCCATCGTTTCTAACCCGCCCTATTCCATTAGCTGGGAGGGCGACGCCAACCCACTGCTGATCAACGACCCTCGATTTGCTCCCGCTGGTGTACTCGCGCCAAAGAGCAAAGCTGACCTCGCCTTTGCCATGCACATGCTCTCTTGGCTCTCAACGAGCGGCACTGCCGCTATCGTTGAGTTCCCGGGAGTTCTTTATCGCGGTGGCGCAGAACGGCAGATTCGTAAATATCTCGTTGACAATAATTACGTCGACACGGTGATTCAGCTTCCGTCTGATTTGTTTTTCGGTACAACTATTGGTACCTGCATTATTGTGCTCAAAAAGAGCAAAAAGAATAATAAAACACTTTTTATCGACGCATCGGCTGAATTTGTACGAAGTGGAAACAAAAATAAACTTTCTGATACAAATCGTGCCAGAATTTTGGAGGCGTTCACAAATCGTCAGGATATTAAGTACTTTGCAAAGCTCGTCGACAACCAAACGGTCGCGGACAATGATTACACTATTGCCGTATCAAGCTATGTTATTGCTGAAGATACTCGCGAGGCGATAAATATCACGGAACTTAATGCAAAAATTGCAAAGATCGTTTCGAGACAAGGCGAATTACGTACCGCTATCGATGCGATCGTAAACGATATTGAGGGGTCAAATAATTGATCATATGAGTAAGATTGATCAATTGATTAGTGAATTATGCCCAGAGGGAGTGGAGTTTAAAACGATAGGAGAATTTGTTGAATTTGCAAAAGGAGCAAGTATTCCTCGAGCCAGAACCTCGGTTGATTATGAAGTTCCGTACCTACATTACGGCGATGTCTACAAGTTGTATAAAAAAGAGGTCGATCTTGATGTTGTTTATAATTCAATCATTAAGGTCTCATCACATGAGAGAGTTCGCGAAAATCAATATATTCAGACGGGAGATATCGTTTATAACCTAACCTCAGAAACGAAAGAGGATTTGGGTAAGGCTATCGTGGTTATCAATAATAGCGGACGGAAATTTATTGCAGGAACCGAAACAACTGTAATGAAAATTACACGGAAGGATCTTGTCGATCCATGTTTTTTGAACTATGTGTTGATGACGGAGTGGTATTTGCAGGAGTTCAGACAACATACAACTGGCACCAAAGTCTACCGTGTTCATCCCCGTGCCATTGCAAAAATCTCGATCCCTCTTCCGCCACTTGTGATTCAAAGAGAGATCGTTAACATTCTTGATAGGTTCACAGAGCTGGAGACAGAGCTGGAGACAGAGCTGGAGACAGAGCTGGAGACAAGAATGATGCAATACGACTACTATCGTTCAGAGGTTCTGACATCATCTGATTCAGAGAGAGCGATATCTGACGTCTGTGGGATTAGTAGAGGAAGAGTGATGTCGAGGGATTATCTCAGAGCGAACGTGGGCGAATATCCGGTTTATTCTTCGCAAACTGCCAACGATGGAATTTTCGGATACATCGATACTTACGATTACGAAGGTGAATACGTAACCTGGACAACAGACGGAGCGAACGCAGGATCAATTTTTTACCGCAATGGAAAATTTAGTATCACGAATGTCTGCGGGCTCTTAAAAGTTACCGCTGATGATGTTAATGCAAAATTTCTCACGTATATCCTCGGTACTGTTTCAAAAAAATATGTTAGTGCGGGCATGGGAAACCCGAAGCTGATGAGCAACGTTATGGCTAATATCAAGGTGCGAATTCCCACCTTGATCGAACAAGAGCGTATCGTAACCTTACTCGACAAATTCGATACCCTAGTGAACGATATCTCCATTGGTCTCCCAGCTGAACTCGCGGCACGTCGAAAACAGTATGAGTACTATCGGAGCAAGCTCCTGACTTTCAAAGAATATGCCAAAAGCTAAGAAATATAATCTTGTTGCAGAGAGTGCTCAAAGCACGGTCGTCGCTGAATATACGCCAGACGACAAGCGAGCCTCGTACTATCAAAGCGAGGCTGATCTTGAGCGTGCACTTATTAAACAGCTCGAGGCGCAGGCGTATGAGTATGTCGCTATTACCTCTGAGGCGGATTTGGTGGTCAATCTACGTAAGCAGTTGGAGAATTTGAACGACTTTGCTTTTACCGACAGTGAATGGGATCAATTCTTTGCGGGTGAGATTGCCAATCCAAATCAAAGCATTGAAGAAAAGACGGCTACTATTCAGGAGGATCATATCAGGACTCTCACGCGCGATGATGGAAGCGTGAAGAATATTTATCTTCTCAAGAAAGACAACGTTCATAACAATAGCGTACAGGTGATTAACCAGTACGCGACCGATGAAGGACGGCGCAGCAACCGTTACGATGTTACCGTTCTCGTGAATGGACTCCCAATGGTACACATCGAGCTCAAGCGTCGTGGAGTAGCAATTCAAGAAGCCTTCAATCAGATCAATCGTTATCAGCGCGAAAGCTTCTGGGCTGCGGCTGGGCTTTTTGAATACGTTCAGCTGTTTGTTATTTCAAACGGCACACACACGAAGTATTACAGCAATACCACGCGCTCACAGCATGTTAAAGACAGTGTTGATGGTGCAGTAAAGAAAGGCAAACGCACGAGCAATAGCTTTGAATTCACAAGCTGGTGGGCGGATGCAACGAATCGTCCGATTACGGATTTAATGGACTTCGCGAAAACCTTCTTTGCTAAGCACGCGCTTTTGAACATCTTGACTCGTTACTGCGTATTTACAAGCGATCACCTGTTGTTAGTGATGCGTCCGTACCAAATCGTAGCGACCGAACGAATTCTCAGTCGTATCGAGATTAGTACGAATTATAAAAAGTTGGGCACCGTGGAGGCTGGTGGCTACATCTGGCACACCACGGGATCTGGAAAGACGCTCACGAGCTTTAAGACAGCGCAGTTAGCAAGCAAGCTTCCCCACATCGATAAAGTCATCTTCGTGGTAGACCGCAAGGATTTGGACTACCAAACCATGCTCGAGTATGACAAATTCGAGAAGGGTGCCGCCAATAGCAACACGAGCACTGCGATTCTTGGACGCCAGCTCGAAAATTCGAATTCGCGCATCATTGTTACCACCATCCAAAAGCTCGATCGTTTCATCGGTCGCAATTTCAACCACTCAATTTTTGATGGTCATGTCGTGATTATTTTTGACGAATGCCACCGTTCGCAGTTTGGCGACATGCACACAGCGATCACAAAAGCCTTCAAAAATTATCACCTTTTCGGTTTTACCGGAACGCCAATTTTTGCTGCCAATGCCTCATCGGGTAGTCATCCTGACCTCAAAACAACAGAACAAGCCTTCGGAGAAAAGCTTCACACCTACACCATCGTTGATGCAATTGCCGACAAGAATGTCCTACCCTTTAAGGTTGATTACGTCTCCACCGTTCGCGAAGCAGAAAACATTGAAGATAAGAAAGTTAGCGACATTGACCGCGAGGCTATTCTTGCCGCTCCAGAACGGCTATCAAATATCGTTGGTTATATTCGTGAACATTTTGATCAAAAGACAAAGCGCAACAGCTTCTATCAATTGAAGGATCGGCGACTGGCAGGGTTTAACTCGATCTTTGCTGTTTCTTCAATTGAGATGGCCAAGAAATATTACGCAGAGTTCAAGAAGCAACTTGCCGGCATCCCGAGCGATAAGCATTTGAAAATCGCAACTATCTTCAGCTTTGGAGTGAATGACGAAGATGCCGATGGCATGATCGATGAGAACTCGGAGGACACGAGTGGTCTCGACGTCAGCTCGCGAGACTTCTTGGAGAATGCCATCGTCGACTATAACGCCATGTTCGGCACATCGTACGACACATCAGCTGACAAGTTCCAGAATTACTATAAAGACGTAAGTTTGCGGGTGAAGAATCGAGAGATCGACGTACTCATTGTTGTGAACATGTTCCTCACCGGTTTTGATGCAACAACGCTCAATACGTTGTGGGTAGATAAGAACCTTCGTTTGCACGGACTGCTCCAAGCATATTCGCGTACAAACCGCATTCTCAATAGTGTAAAAACCTTCGGCAACATCGTCTGCTTCCGCAACTTAGAAAAAGCAACAAACGAAGCAATCGCGCTTTTTGGCGATAAGGAAGCGAGTGGAATCGTTCTTCTTAAGGCTTACGCTGATTATTACCACGGTTACAAAAACGAGGGTAAGGAAGTGCGGGGTTATGAAAGCCTGGTAAATGAATTGATGGAAAGATTCCCTGTCGGGGAAAGAATTCTCGGCGAACAAGATCAAAAGGACTTCATCAAGTTGTACGGTGCAATTTTGCGCGTACGCAACATTTTGACCACCTTCGATGAATTCGCCGGCCATGAGATTTTGACCGAACGTGATGTTCAGGACTATCACAGCGCGTACATCGACATTTACAATGAGTTCCGAAAAAACGTAAAAGATGAAAAGGAGAACGTGAACGACGACGTTGTTTTTGAAATGGAATTAATCAAGCAGGTAGAGATCAATATCGATCACGTTTTGAACCTCATTAAGCAATATCACGAGGATCATACGAAGAATCGAGAACTTTTGGTTGACATTAATAAGGCGATTGATTCCAGTGTTGAGTTGCGTAACAAAAAGGATCTTCTTAACCAATTCATCACATCGCTTGATGTTCATTCGGTGGTTGACAGCGATTGGCGTGAATTCGTGGACAAAAAGAAGCTTGAGGAACTCGAAGAAATTATTGCTCATGAAAATCTTGATCATGATGCAACGTTTACCTTCGTGCGGAATGCATTTCGTGACGGCAATATTGTAGGGAATGGAACAGCAATCGCGAAAGTGCTTCCTCCTGTATCTCGCTTCTCCCCAACGGGCGAGCGCACGAAAAAGCGCGAGAGCGTCTTGGGGAAACTAACACATTTCTTTGAGAGATTCTTCGACATTTCCGGAGGTGACCTTTAATCGACTCTCGTAATATTTAAAATGCGATCCCGAATAGTGATCGCATTTTGTAGATCCTCGAGAACTTCACGTTTTTCATCACGAGTGCCGTGGGTCAAAATGTGTTTGGCAAACTTTCGGATGCTGATTTCTTTTTCCTTTGGCTTGGCTATTTTTTCTCCAAGCACCTCTTCCGCGAAAGCCTTATAGCGATCCAGTTCACTTTCAATCCGCTTCTTAGCTCCGATCTGACCGATATCTATCTCATCAATTATTTTTAAGAGTTGATCAAGGACATCTTTTTCTCGCATTGGTTGTTCCGTACATTCTCGTCCACTTGATTTACCACATCGGTAGTAAACATACCGATGAACATTCCCGTTACCCTTATTTCGTTTGATCTTCTCTTCAGCCGTAATGCCCGATCCACAAGCACCGCATTTAAACATCTTCGTGAACTGAAATTCCTTTTCTCCATAGATTGGCCTATCCGGCACGGAAAGCTGATTCTGTACTCGATCAAACAGCTCTTGAGTGATCAACGGCTCATGTGCGCCTTTGTACCATTTGCCGCTACCGGCTGGAGCTTCGAATGATCCGTAATAAAATGGGTTCTTCAATATTTTATACACGCTGCTCAGCGTTACATTTTTCCCCGTACGAGTCTTGAAATTGATCTCTTTGAGGTAGGTGAAGATTGCTCGCCCCGTCGCTTGCTGATGCCCCACCATTTCGAATACTTTTTTGATGACCGGCGCACGTTCTTCGTCGATGAATATCCTATTTTGCCCTCGATTGATTGAACGCTCATTAAGGTAGCCGAGCGGAGGCAAGCCAGGTCGCCAACCCATCTCTACTTTATTCTTCAAGCCGCGTTTGACGTTGATCCCTCTGTTATCGTTTTCCAGTTTTGCCTGACTGCCAAGGATCATGAGTAGGAACTTTTCATTTGGTGAATTAGTGAACTTCTGTGAATGCGTGCGGATGCCGTGGAGCCTCCCTTTATCCATAAGATCGACGAGCATGCCAAGGTCGCCAGCATTACGGCTCAATCGATCTGGTGCCCAAGTGAGGATCGCATTGAACATTCCTTGGTCAATATCCGTCATGAGTCGGTTAAACTCTGGTCGTTCTCCGGATGCTTTTGCTGAATGACTCTCCCGTCGAATCTCGGTAACGTTCATGCCTTCACGGACTGCCAGTTCTTGCATCTCGTGAATCTGTGAGTCGATGGACAATGCTTGACGTTCGTCGTCTTCTGAACTTTTTCTCGCATATAGGCAATAACGGAGGTCAACGATGACCTCGCCTTTACCAACGTTATTTGCTCTGTTTTCTGCCAGCAGTGTTGGACTCGAAAGTTGTTGATTCATATGGACTTGATACGTGGTGTTTATGCCCGCCTTCCTCTAGGCAAGGACATTAATGCCACGTCTGTCCGGGGTGTCTAGGCCTGTGAACTGTTGGTAACTTCCGACCGGAGTGGCTGCGATACGGCGGTCAATATTAAACAGCCGACATGCGGGTCAGACGGCTAGAAGAAACGCTTCGGTAATGAGATTCCGCCTAATGGTTTCGCTCTCGTGCCGATAACGAGACCATTCATCGCTACCTTGATTGCACGACCCCCACTCGCCTGAAACGCGACTTCTTTTTGTTTTAGCAGTAATGCGTCAATGAACATGGTGACTCTTGGATCGCTCGCAATGGCAAACGGATTGTTTCGATCGATCACGCCGAGGTCGCCCCACTCCTCGTCGTTGGGATACGTCACCCAATTATTGTCGAGTTCGTGCATGATCGCCTTCAGATTCAGCCGTCGATTAGCCGACGTGATTATCACGATAAATCCTCCATTACCTCTAAACAGTGTTAGTTCGAGTAATGCTTCCTCGGAAACGCCTACTTTCTTTGCGATATCTCTTGAAGCCGTTGCGGCTCCTTTTGGGAGCTGAAATACCTCTAAATTGACCGTTAGTTCGAGTGGATATTCCATAGTTCTATCAACATCAATGCCACAACGGTGGGGGTTGTCTAGTCCCTGAAAACCCTTGAAAAGTCGACCTTCTCTAAAGGGTAAGGAAGGACATTTAAGCCAATAAAAACGACTTTACTTCCGGGTGTTTGTAAGCTATGCTTTGGCAGTCTTAGGTTCAACCCACGCAAGGGTCATTTTGGCCATTTCCGAATAGCGCGCAAAGAGCGGCATCCGGTAAAACAATCGACTGCACTATTCGGTGCATAGGTTGGGCCTAAGACACCCCGGATGTCGCTTATGTTTAAAGCGATCCGGTTGTCTTAACCCTCGCTATGAACATCACTGCTAGACCCTGTCGGATGCGCGACGTGATCGCCAGCGACAGTTACTACTCAATTCCAGATTACCAACGCCCTTACGAATGGACGGCGGAAAATGTGGAAGACTTTTGGACGGATTTGACGAAGGCCTTTGAGCACAAAGAAGACGGATACTTTTTAGATAAGCTCATCCTGGTCAATCGCGGAGACGGCAAGGACTTCGAGGTGGTCGACGGACGACAGCGTCTGACGACGACCATGATTCTCCTCGCGGTACTCCGTGATTTTTTCTTTGAGCATGATTTGCCGGAACGTGCCGACGAGATTCAGAACACCTGCATCAAGCGTGGAAAGTATCGGCTGCAAGTTCGACCAGAAGAGCGTGCCTCATTCGAGGATCGTATCCTGAAGTCCGTCGGCATTTTGAAAGACGTCGCCAAGAGCAACCTGCCAGAAACATTCAAGATGGCCGTCACGCTTCTCAATCAATTCATTGAGGAAAAATCCGAAGAGCTAAAATCGAAAAATGCCGAAATCGACATCGTTATTTATCTCGACGAGTTCTACCATTTCCTTCTCGACGAAGTAGTGTTGATTGTGATGACGACGGACTCGGTTTCTTCAGCCTTTACCATCTTCGAAGCGATCAACACTCGCGGCAAGGACTTGGAGACAAAAGACCTTTTGAAGAACCTGCTTATTCGCCGCATTGAGGAAGAAGTGACGCGCCACAATGCCGAATATCCGACGGCGCAGAAGTCTTTCGACGACGAGAAGCGACGCTTCTTGGACACATGGCTGGAGATCGGAAAAGTAAAAGTTCCGACCGACGAATTATTGCGCCATCATCGTATTGCCGTCGTCGGCGACCGTTCACGCAAAGATTTGTTCCGCGAGATTTCCGAAGACATCAAGGACGCCAACGCAACCACCGAGGCGTTCATGGATAACTGGAAGCGTTCGGTCGATGCGTTCGTCGAGCTCAAGGCCGGTACGTGGCATGGCGAGGCACTGAACGGATCGGCGCAAAAGGCACTGCTCCTTCTTTGGAACATCGGTCATGGTTATTGGATTCCAGTACTCATTTCCGCCTGGCGTGATGGCATCGACCGTGAAAAAGCTCAGACGTTGATCGAAGGGCTTGAACGCTTTTGTGGCCTTTCGTTCGTGGCTGGCCACACCTCGCGCGGCGTCCTTTCAACGCTCCTCGCATCCGTGCGCGACCTCAACAACAAACAGTCTGTGGAGAACGTTCTCGCCCGCATCGAAGCATTTCTTCGCAAGAACCGCGTCTTCCGCGATGCGACCGAGAACCTACGGAGCGATGTGTATCACGCGAGCTGGGGGAAATATGCCTTGGCCAAGTATGAGTACACGCTTTTGGATGATTCCATCATTCGCGAGATTCCGTTTTCGCGAACGGTTCAGCTGGAGCACATCCTGCCGCAGACGATGACCGATCCCGCATGGACGGCGTTGTTTACCGAAACCGAGCATGACGAGCTGGTGAACACGCTCGGTAACGTAACACTTCTTGCCGGAAGCATGAGCGAGGGGCGAAAGTCCAAAAACCAATCTGCTTCGAACAAGCCGTTCGCCGACAAGGTAAAAATCTATCGTGGTGAGACGAACAAGGACGGGCTAACCGCCTTCCGAATGACGCAAGAAGTCGCGGAGTACGAATCCTGGACACCAAACGTCATTCGCGAGCGAACGGAGATCGTTCTTTCAACACTTGTTGGCGCATGGGACGTCACCGCCGAGGATATGGACAGCCAACCCGAGATCGTCACGTCTGATTCTGTCAGGCCAGTTGATACAGAAATTCTTACGAGCGACGATATCCGCTTCCGTCTTGAAGAAACGCTTGGACGCGAGAGTGATCTTACTCCACGCCTCATCGTTTTCCTCAAGGTTCTTCTCTCCGAAGGTCGTAGCTTTACCCAAGAGGAGCTTCGCGCTAATCTGTACGACAATGGAATCGGCACTGACCTCGGCCAGGCGGGGCGATATTTGAGCAATATTTCTCAATTCGTCACCAACGTGAACAACGCCCATCTTCGAGCCATCATTGCCTACGACCTCGAACACGATCGCCCAGGCGCACGAAAGGATAACTACCGGATCCGCAACGAATATCGAGACCTCGTTCGTGACGCGCTCGCCAAACTTTAACCTTCTTCTATGCTTTCCAAGTCGAACTTCATGCAATTCCTTCGTTGCTCTTGCGAGCTATGGCTCACGAAGCAGCGACCGGATCTCGTACCTCCAACGGATCCCGCGCTTCAGCGCATCTTCGACGAGGGGAACATTGTCGACAAATGGGCGCAGAAGCTCTTCCCAGGCGGCGTGGACGTTGATGGATTCGGAAAGCCTGCCGCTGAGAACACGAGGAAGGCGATCGCGAACGGTGCGACCGTCCTGCTTCAGCCGACATTTATGACTGCGAAGCTTTCTTGCCGTGGCGACATCCTGACGAAAAATGCCGACGGATCGTGGGATATTTACGAGGTGAAGAGTTCGACGGACGTGAAGGAGGAACATATTACCGACGTCGCTTTCCAGCGTATCTGCATCGAGGAAGCTGGCATTCGCATTTCGCGCACGTTCCTCGTTCACATCAACAACCAATACGTTCGTAATGGCGAGATTGACCCCGAGCAACTATTCACCAAAGTCGACATCACGCGCGAAGTCGAGAATGTGATGCCGATGGCAAAGAAAGAAATTCCCCGCGCCCTTGCTGTCCTCGATTGGGACAAGGTACCAGGACTCCTACACGTCATGTCCTGCAACGATCCTGCCGAGTGTGAATTCCTTTCTTGTTATTTCAACCAGTTCAGAAGTGCCGACATTTATTCCATCGCCTCGTCTCTTCCGAAAGAGAAGCTTGTCGCGTTCCTTGAACGAGGTTTTATCACACCAGAACAGGTTCCAGTTGATCTCATGGCCGAGCTTGGGGACATCAAGCTACCGGACGCAAAGGCTGAACCAACGCTCTTCGTAGACAAGGACACTATCAAATCCGAACTCGACGGACTCGTGTACCCGCTCTACTTTTTGGATTACGAAACGCAGCACTCCGCGGTGCCGGCGTTCGATGGTTACCGACCGTACCAGCAGATGGTTTTTCAGTATTCCGTTCACGTCGTGCGTGAACCTGGAGCCGAGCCGGAACACTACGAATTCCTCGCCGATGAACCAAAAGACCCCGCATCGATGGTTGCGGAGTCTCTCAAGAAGCACATTGGCGACACTGGAAGCATTATCGTGTGGAACGCTCGGTTCGAAGCATCCCGCAATGCGGAGATCGGCGAGCACCTGCCCGAGTTTGCAGACTTCATGGCGAACATCAACAACCGTATTTACGATCTGATGATGATCGTAAAGAAGGGCTACTACGTCGACTCACGTTTCGGTGGAAGCGCGTCGATCAAGAAGGTATTACCAGTCATGTGTCCCGAGCTTTCGTATAACGATCTCGCCATCCACGAGGGTGGCACGGCATCCGCGAGCTGGGCTACGCTCACGAACGCCGCGATTCCCGTCGAAGATCGAGAACAATTGCGCAAGGAAATGTTGGCGTATTGTTCGCTTGATACCTTCGCGATGCTGGCAATCCATCGAAAGTTTCTGGAGGTCGTTCGACCGTCTTAGCGGTCGTAGAGATTGCTCTCGGGAATACCCATCTTCCGACGATTTTCGATCCGCGCCTCTTCTGCCCTATCAATCTCCTCAGCCAACTTCCGTTCGTCTTCCATTTCTTTTTCAAACTTTTCTTCATCGATCTCAATGAGATCAATACGCCTCATGTTGCCGACACCCATACCGATGTGGCTCGAGCGTGTTTTCTCGATCAGATAGTTCATGCCGAGAGAGAAGGCGTCACAAAGATCGTCGTGTTCGCCGGGTCCGAAGTTCACGAGCTGTTCGATGAGCTTCTCAGCGCCAACGCGAGGAAATACTACTTCCCCCTGGACGACATACGATGCTGGAATCTCAAGACGTTCACGCTTATTCATGCCGTGAAGTGCCACCATTCGTGCACGACATCCCTCTTGTCTCAATTCAGCGGCGACACGTTCCTGAAAACTTACGTCCTCAATGAGCACCTCTGCGTCACGGATTTCCTTGAGCGCGTCCCTCTTTGTGATGATCGTGCTTACCGACTCGCTGACCTTCATATGTTTGTTGACGACGCCGGGCAATACGTAAAACTTGCGGTTCCTGCCACCACCATATACAGCGATCGTCACAAGTGCTGCATAGTCGGCAGTAGACTTATCTGAGACGGCAAGATCAGTGCCAATGACCAGATGACGGCATGTGAGGTCTTTCGGCAGCGCGTCATAGTACTGAAACTCCTCGCGCCGCAAGAGCTGAGTTTCATCGTCGACAATGCGGAGCATGAACTCGCGTTGCCAAGCGGATTCATTTGGAACGCTGCGGTGGAACTGCTCAACGGTTGCCTTGTCTATAAAACGCTCTGGCCAGGTAGGGTCACCGTTATCGTCGACGATCGGGACGCGAACGAACGTTCCATCAATGCGCTTTTCCTCGATGGCATTGCGGAGACGCTGTAGGATGCAGTCGGCATTCACCAAATTTCCAACATAGACGAACTGTGTGCGCTGATCTCCGCATGGAATGACCTCGCTCGTATACCAATCATAATTCGCATCGCGTGCGTCCTGCCCCCGTGTTGAGTCGATGTTTTCAACGTCGTCGCAGATTACCAAGTCTGGGCGATTCTGAAGGTGACGCAAACCACGGATGCCTTGCTCGCGCGAGAGGGCAATAATCTTTGCCCCGTACTGCTTGATAACAATGGCACCCGCGTTCCATTCCTCATCCTGTTCTTCAAACGGTCCCAAATCTGATAAAAGCAATGGATTAGTGGACAGCTCCTCCTTGATGTTGGTCAGGTATTGGCGCGCCTGTTTCTGAGTTTGGCCAATGATGAGAATGCACTTTTTCTGTGGCATCCCTACCACCGACCAGATCGGAAGCGAAAGGGATAAGATGGTCGACTTCCCCGACCCACGGAACGCAAGGGCTACCAAGAACTTCTGTTTGATGTTTTCAGTTTGTGCGAAGAGATACTGATGGAAGGCAGCGAATGGGCTGGTAAAGTAGTGGCCGAAGTACACACGCGCAAACATCTCGTGACTATTCTTTACCACCGTCGTTCGGACTGATTGGTTCGTCTGCATGAGCTGGATCATCTGATCCAACGCTATCGGATTCTGATTCGGGTCTGGCTGTTGTTTCGGCATAGGAAATTGGAGATTGAATAAGAGTAGCCTTGTGAGTGGCGAGCATCTGCATAAAGTCAGTGGTTAATGCTGTCGCCTCAGGTGACATTTCTGGCGGCTTAACGGTGACCGCGGCATCGATACGCAGTTTGTCCGCGTAGGCCTTGTGTCGGTTGCGAAGCCAGAACGCGATGGCCGGATAGTTTTGATCCTTGATAAGCGTGATGAGCTGGCTCTCGGCCATGTCGTTGATGAACGCCGTGCCTTCGCGAATCGCTTCTTCTGTTTCCGATGCGAATGTCACATCCTCGTCTACCCATCGGTAGTAGGTCGCCCGTGCCACGCCGTTTTTCTCACATGCAACTTGGATGATAGGAATTTTCCGGAGCTGATCGACGATGAGCTTCTTTTGTTCTTGTTGACGTTGGTCGATCAATTTACTGTCGCGTTTATTCTTGGGCATACGTTGCGATCTTAACGGCCTTGATGCCGGTTTTCTTTTCGAACCTGTCGATCACCGTCATGATGTACTCGGGATCGATCTCGACTCCATAGCATCGACGTTTCGTATCTTCTGCCGCTATCAAAGTTGACCCACTACCGAGATACCCATCGAATATAACGTCCCCGATGGTGGAACTATTCAAGATGATTCTGCGGAGCAATCCGACAGGTTTCATCGAGGGATGAAGGCCGCTCTTGCTCGGCTTTGGATAGAATAAAATCGATTTGTCCTTACTCTTCATGAACTTGTGCGTGCCGAGCCAGCCGTACGCAAGAAGCTCGTGTTGCGGTAAATAGTCCAATCGACCGACCACCGCGTGGTTCTTGATCCAGATGATCAATTGGGCGAACTTGTATCCCTCCTCAAGCATCGCGTCGCGTAACGCGAAGATCATCTTGTCTGCATTGAAAATGTAGCAGGAGTTCTTCTTGGCAAAGTACGGCACGAGCGCCCCGAGCCACGCCTTGCTGAACGCCTTGTACTCGGCATCGGTCTGAATGTGGTCATTGATAATGTCACGGTCGTTGCCGAGCTTCTGCTTGAAACCGCGTTTCGATGCGGTTGCATCTACAGAATACGGGGGATCACAGAGCAGCAGGCCGATCTTCTCAGTGCCGATTAACTTCTTGAGGAGCCCGACGTCAGACGAACTGCCACACGCGATGCGGTGCACTCCCAACTGGTAAATTTCCCCTGGCTTAACGGATGAGTTTCGGCTTGATGCCGGTGAGTTTTTCATAACGATTTAAGATTACTTGGCAAAAGATTGGTTCTTGCTCACAGAGGAATGCACGCCTACGCAGTTGATCAGCACTAATGAGGAAACTTCCACTACCACCAAAGAGATCGAGTACTGCATCATTGATCTTGGTACATCGGCGCAACGCCTTCTCATGTAATGTTGGATTTTTAGAAGTTGGGTGTTCATACTCCTGCGCCGGAAGACGCTTCACCAACCAAATCTGCAGTTGATCCATCACGTCATCGATCAGACGATTGCCTGTGCCGATCTCCTTGTTCATGATTTCATTCAGGTTCGTAATCGTTGGAGCAAGAAATGGCTTACCACGGGTGGCATATGTTGCCATCTCGATACATTTGTTGAAGGCAACTCCAGCGGTTGGTGTTGCATTATCTTTGACCCAAATGCATACACGTCGGTTTGTGAGGCCGAGATCCGTGAAGAGACTCTGGATGACACCGACCATGCATTCGTCCGACCAGTAAAAGACATGGCAGTCTGGCTTCGCCACAGCGAGCGCATTTTCCATCGTCTTCTTGAGGAACGCCCGATACTCCTCCGGCTTCCACGAATCGTTGGTCATGAGCCCGCCGTACTTGCCAGGCTTGCAACTCACGCCGCGGTCATAGGAAAGGCCGATGTCGAAAGGAGGGTCACAATCGATCATGGAGATCGTCTCTTTGCCAACGAGCCGCTGGACGTTTTCAAGCTTGGTTGAATCGCCGCAAAGGAGCTTGTGTGCTCCAAGCGCATACAGGTCGCCAGTCTTCACCGTTGTCGTCTTCACTTCCTCGACCGCCTGTTCGAGGTCGAAGCCGTCGTCTTCCGTCGCGAGCGAGTCGCCCCAGAGCGCCGTGAGATCCGTGTCGTCGAAACCGACGTCGAGGAGCATGTCGATGTCGAATGCCTTCAACAAGTCCATATCGAACGAGCCGGAATTTTTGTTGAGGCGTAAATTAAGTTCGCGTTCACGTTTGATGTCCGTGATGTGAAGGAAGACGACAGGAACTTCCGTGATGCCAAGATCCTTGGCGCACTGGAGACGGAAGTGACCTCCTACGAGCACTCCTTCGCGTCCCTTTGCGGAGTTCGCGATGAGCGGGTCGACGAACCCGAAGCGGCGGATGCTCTCGCGGAGCTTTTCTGCCGCCGCGTCGTCCCAAACGCGAGGATTGTACTCGCTTGCGCGTAACGTATCTGTGGGAACCATGACGATCTTCAGATCGTTTGCGGCCTTCTTTGGCCGCACTAAACTAGCCTTTGCCATATGGTGAAAGGTGAGATGAATAAGTTTGCGTAACTTTTTATCGAAGGACTCGGTACCGTTGCCCTGATCGACCACGCTCTTGGCGGCGAAAGGGGGAAAGGTCGTGCCGCCGAAGAGCGGATTTTATGAATGGGTGTAATTTTCTATCATTGGAAACTGGCTATGATGCCGTGATGGTTATGGTGAGTTAAGAGGTTCGTGGTGGGTGCGATTCCACCGGATCTGCATTCGGAAATGGGCCTATTTCCCAATGTGACCTTGCGCCGCCCGAAGGCGATCTAGCGTGTCTAAACAGTAGCATGTCCCAATGCCTTAATCAAGGCATTAAATCGCTAAGGTTAGCAAAAAGTAGACAAAGTATACAAAGTAGAAAAAGTCGCCTTCGCCGTGTCGCCAAAGATAGCCAAGAAATCGTATTTTACTATATAGCGTATATTTCTTTACAGCTTTCAATAAGCATGCTAGGGTGGTGAAAAGAGTGAGACGAAAACGTCTCATGTGGATAACTTTCTATGCATCATTTCCAGGAAATTCTCATCGAGATGGCGCGGTACCACAAGCTTGACGGCCGCAGTTACCGTCAAATTGCTTGGGAAATACACGCGGAGCACGGTAGTCAGGTGAAGTATCACCTCGACCGCCTTCTTAAGGACGGCATTGTGATCGAAAAGAAGGACGGAACCTTCGTTGTCGCCGAGGACGCAAAGCGAAAGCCCTTACCTAAGGCAGTGGCCTTCAAACGTATTCCGCTTCTCGGTGCGGCGAACTGCGGTGACGCCACTATGATCGCAGAAGATCGCGTCGAGCAGTTCCTTCCAGTTTCGAGTAGCATCATCGAGCGAGACGCTGGTAAGTGGTTCGCTCTCCGTGCCGTCGGAAATTCCATGAACGAGGCGAGAGTCGGCGGCCTGACAATCGAAGACGGTGACTATGTCTTGGTAGACACCAGCGACAAGCAGCCAAAGGACAAAGACATCGTCGTTTCAATCATCGACGGCCTCGCCAACATTAAGATGTTTTACAATGACCAAGCGAACAAACAAATCACCCTCATCTCTCGCTCAACCGAGGAGCATCCGCCGATTCTCATTCACAAGAAGGACGCGGGTATCTACCTCATCGCAGGTAAGGTGAAGCACGTAATCAAGAAGCCGAAGATGAGCTGGTCACACTCGTAGCTATGGAACAAACTAAGAAAAAATCTAGCCGCGGCAAATCAAGAAGCTACTCCAAGCCGATTGAACGCGCACTCTACGCATTTGCAGCCGGACGTTGCGAGTTCAAAGGATGCAACAAGCCCCTGCTTGTTCATCACCTCTCGTTGAACGCGGGCAACTTTGCCGAGAAGGCACACATCCGCCCCTTTAGTCCGGATGGTCCACGAGGTACGGGATCATCAAAAGATCGGTCTGACATTAATGGCGTAAGCAATTTGATGTTGCTCTGCGGTGGTTGCCACGAGGAAATCGATGGCCGCCCCGACGAATATCCGATTGACCTGCTCAAGAAACATAAGAAGGAGCATGAGGATCGTGTGTCGATGGTAACCAGCCTCGGGTCTGAGTGCCGAACAAAAGTCATCGTGCTCAAAGCGAATATCGCTGGCCAGCCGACGTCAGCCTCGGACGAAGATGTCTACAGGGCACTGTTTCCTAACCGTTGGGCAACAAAGAAGCCCGTGGATGTCATCGACCTAACGGGTGTACTCGACCGTGCAAATGGTTACAGCACTTTTTCAGAAACTATCGCCGATCATGTGCGTGGGTTTTATAGCGAAATACCGGATCACGTCTCGGTGTTTGCTATTGGACCAATGCCCCTGCTCATGGATCTTGGCTCCCGGCTCAGCAATAAGATTCCTACCGATTTCTTCCAACTTCATCGAGATACGAAAAGTTGGGAATGGAAAAAGGAGGGTGGCGCTACGCGCTATGTCACCAGTAAGGCTCGTCAGGGTACCGACCCCGCAAAAGTAGCTCTTGTTGTTTCACTCAGCGGGACAATAGATATCGCTGCACTTTCGCTCGACGACAAGTACAGCGTCTATCTACTAACGTTAGACGGCGCCATACCGAACCCGGGGTTTCTGCAAACGCAGAAAGACCATGATGGATTCCGGGAGGAATACAGACGGTGCATCGCTCAAATCGCATCCGAGAATCCTACCGTTAAAGAAATCCACTTCTTTCCCGCAATGCCGGCTCCAATCGCTGTAACGTGCGGCTATGATCTTCTCCCGAAGGCGCATCCCGCGCTCATCATTCATGACTACGACAAGGCTCTCGGAGGCTTTCGCGAGGTTCATAAAATTAATTTTTCCGTATGACGTCACATGCTTATCTTTTGAAAGTCCTCGAATCTCAACGTATTGTTCCGGGCAGCGCAGAACTGAATGCATTAACAACGGCACAAAAAGAGGTTGAGGAAATCATTCGCGCGTCGTTTAAAGACTCGAACCCTGTCATTTGTCCTGGCGGATCACTCGCGAAAGGCACCATGATAAAGGAATCCTACGACCTCGACATCATTTGTTATTTCCCCAAATCGGATGATGAACCCGGCGATACGCTCAAGGAAATTTACGAAAGCGTCGCTACAGCTCTGTCGGATAAGTATACGGTTCGTCGCAAGCGTTCAGCACTCCGTTTGTTCGATAAGGACACCGACACAAACGACTTCCATATTGATGTCGTACCGGGTCGTTACGTGGACGGAACGCAGGGAGACTGCTTCATTCATCAGCACGAAGGCGACAAGGTATATCTCAAGACGAACCTGCAGAAACACATCACCCACATCCGTAATAGTGGTGTCACAGACGCCATTTCGTTATTGAAGTTATGGAAAGTCCGCAATAGCATCCCTGTGAAGACCTTTGTTCTGGAGCTTCTGGTAGTTGAGGCATTGAAGGATCACAAAAACGACACGTTAAACGGACAACTCGAGCACGTGTTTTCTTTGTTGAGAGACCAGGAAATCGCTACCGTCACAGATCCGGCGAATGCGTCGAATGATCTATCGGACAGGTTTGATTCGAGCATGCGCTCTCGGCTGGCCACAGAGGCAAAGAAAACACTAGAGGCTATTAATAACAAGGGATGGGAATCGGTTTATGGTGCCGTGTCGTCAGATGATGGCGCGAAGAAGATCGGTATCTTGTCGCGAGCAGCAAAGTCAGATGAAAGCTTTACTCGCCCTTGGCACTCATAAACATGATAAGCCTGGGCGAAGTACAAAACGAGGTCTCATTAACGCAGCCGTATCTGGCAATCTCGGAAGAACCCGACGGTTTTGTTATGCGCGGCATTTTTTTGATAGCCATCGATGGCGAATTAGCTGACGAATATCGCGTGGAAATTATTGTCTCGAGAGAATTTCCTGAGAACATGCCAGTCATTCGAGAGATTGGCGGTCGAATTTTTCGGTCTGCCGCTCATCATGTCGAAGACAGTGGTATCGCATGTTTGTTGACGCCAGAGGAATATCACTGGAAGTGGAAAACGAAAGAGAATTTTTCCTTGGCTATGTACCTTGATGGCCCAGTTCGTCATTTCTTTATCGGTCAATCTCTCGTTGAGCTTGGACAACCCTGGCCTGCGGGAGAACGTGGCCATGGTGTTGGCGGTTTGTTTGAATGGTATAAAGAAGTCCTTGCCATTACTGATGATGGCGCCATTATTCGCTCCATTGAAGCACTGCGTCGACATGTTAAGGGGCATCATTCGTGTCCGTGTGGGTCAATGGTTCCTGTCAGACGTTGTCATTCCTCCATTCTGCGGATTCGGAACGCGATTCCTCCTAACGTCATTCAATCAACGTACGACAACTATATGCGCGAACGAACATCGGCAATCAGCGCATTTAAAAAGCTACATCTCGCGACACGAAAAAGACAACTTCCATTTTCTCCGCCCATTTACGTCGAGACAGACTATCGACTCTGGCCATCACCACAAGCAATTTTACAATTCTAGATTCTCCTCCTTCAAAAATACGAAGTACCAGTGATGTTCACCATTACGAATCTCACGCGCTTTTAGCTCACCATTTCGCACCTTCTTTCCGATCGTCATGCGATGCCAACCGAATCTTTCCGTTAGCTCTTCTGACGAATACCAACTCTTACGGTCGGTGCACACGGAGCCGGGAATCACTCCACTCTCGACCGCCCGTTGGCAAGGCATACACTTTACGTTGTATTGGTCGTACCAGCCTTGATCGCCACTGATCGTCTGGTGGCAAATCGCACAGTTGTATGTCTCATTTGATGGAAGTGCGAAGCCATTCGGCTCACCGACGAGCCGCTGCCTACATCGTTCGTAATGCTCCTCAATCCGCCCGAATGTCAGCATCAACTTGATCAAGTTTTCCGAGTATTCCAAGGCCTGATTATCGGTTAAATCCTCACCATACTCCTTCTTCCAAAACTCCTTACATAGGCGGATCTGTTCGTCTTTTGTGCGCATAGAAATATGCTTAAAACTCCCTTGAAATCATCGTATTCCTATTTTGAGACACAGGCCATTCTCGTGTCTCATTTGTCTCATTTCGCATGACCGGAGTCCCTGTGGCCTGGTCGCCCTAATCTTCGTAAACCCCCTTGAATACCGAGTTCAGTACCGGAGTGTCCTGCCACGTCGGTCGCGACCGACGTGGCCTGCCACTAACGTATCAGATCGCACCGAGCGGTCTGCCACGCTACGTATCAGGTTCCCTAAATGGCGCCTATCACGTTCCTGTAGCAAGCCACGTCCAAGTCGTACCAAAGTGACAACACACAAGCGCCATCAGGCGTTTTTGTGTTTTATGGGTTATACTATCGACAGTATGTGGTATTTCTATATTCTCCAAAGCCTCACCAAACCAGACTATTTCTACAAAGGCTCCACGAGTAATTTAGAAAAACGCCTAGCCGAACATAATCTCGGTAAAACTATCTCTAATAAACCATACCTCCCACTTCATATCGTCTACTACGAAGCCTACACAACCGAAAAAGCCGCCGGACTACGCGAATCTGCAGTAAAACAAAGTGGCTCAATTTCAGTACCATTATTAAGACGCATTAAGGAAAGTTTAAAAACAGGCAATTAATATGAAAGAACAAAAATTCAATACCGGCTCGTTGCAGCTAAATTACGTCGAAACAGCCACTGACGGCATACCGTTGCTTCTCTTACACGGTGGCTCTTCAAGATGGCAGACTTTTAGTTCAGTTATTTCAGATCTAGAGAAATACGCCCACGTTTACGCCTTAGATTTACGAGGGCATGGCCAATCAGACAGAGGCGATGACTACAAGATTCAAAGCTATGCCGAGGATGTCGCTGCATTCATAGCCAAACATATTCAAAAACCAACTGTTGTTTTCGGCCATTCCCTTGGTGGCATGGTCGGCATTATGTTGGCTGCTAGTCACCCCTCCTTAGTTAGTGGCTTAATCATTGGCGACTCACCGTTCAATTCAGATGTCTTGAAATCAGGTGACAATGCGTACGTAAAAAGATGGCAAGAGATGATTGAACAGGGAATGTCAGCAGAAGAAATCACCGAAGAATTAAAAAACAGAAAAATTTACGTTCCTGAAAAGAAGCAAACGATCACAGCCCGCGAGTTTTATGGCGAAAATGATCCTTATTTCGCATCAATGGGCATTAGTTTGAGCCAAAACGATCCCGTCATGCTAGAGACTGTGACCAATAAAGTTGATGAAAGTTTCGCTGACTATAAAATCGAAGTATTATTTCCCAAAATCCAATGCCCAGTTCTCGTACTCCAAGGTGACCCCGAGCACGGCGGCATGATCAAAGATAAAGATATTACCAAAGCTGAAACTTTGCTATCGAACGTGAAATGCTACAAATGTAAAAACATTGGCCACGGTCTATATCTAGAAGACAAAGAACAAGTAGTCACTCAGATTATTTCCTTTTTGGAAGAACAGAAGAATCAATAAATAGGAAATCCTGCTATTACAGCAGGATTTTTTGTTCGCTAAATCAACTATTTTGCACAATTTCCTTTTTATGATACATTCTCCCCGGTGACTGCGAGGGGTAGCACAAAGAAACTGACAGGGCTTCGGCCAAGTCGGCGTGCTACAAGATGCGATGGTGCCAAATTCATGCCATCACTTCTACCCGAAGGGACGAATCACGATTTTTGGATCTTGATATCTGTAGACAAGTGGTCACCACCTCTCCCTGACACCCAGAAGGCTTCGGCTAACTGGGTGTCTAATTTTTTTTACTAGGCACTAACCTCTCCCCAAAAACTCCACTAACGCCACCTCATGTTTGCGCAGATGAGGAAACTTTTTCATCGAACTCAACTTCGGTTCTCGCCAGCTAAATCTCTGCTCAATATAACAAGTAATAACATCCGGGTGAATATAACTCCGTCTACACACCGCGCTCGTATTGCCGAGCGCCTCCGCCGCCTTACTTATAGCCTCTTTTATATTTCGTTGTAATTCTTTTTTATTTCCCGGCGTCGACGTTTTCCACAAATGCTCCGCCACAATCACGGTGCCGTGCCACGTCCGGAAGTCCTTGGCCGTCACCTCCCTTTTGGCTATCTCTTGCAAATACTCGTTCACGTCCGTGGATTTGATGTCATGCACGGCGTCATTATCATCCACATACTCAAACAACTCATGCCCAGGAATATCCTGGCACGCCGCCACCACTTGCCGTAATCGTGCATCATGCAGCGGCACTTCATGCACAATTCCCTCCTTGCCCTTAAAAACGAGCCTCATTTTCTCACCCGTCCCTTTAACGTGCCTATTCTCCAGCGTCGTCAAACCATAAGTCCCATTCTCTTCCGCATACTCATCGTTACCAATCCTCACATATTCATCATCGAGTAGCTTCACAATCGCCGCCAACACTTTTTCCTTATTCATTTCAGCCGACGCAAAATCCCGCGCCACAATCCGCCGTATCGGTGACAACGACTTGGCAAAATCCACCAGTCGATGAAACTTCTTCTCATCCTGCTTAGCCGTCCAGTCAACATGATAAATATATTGTTTGCGGCCTTTACTATCACATCCCGTCGCTTGCAAATGTCCATTCGGCAACGCACAAATCCAAACATCTGTATACGCCGGCGGAATCGCCAACGCCTTAATTCTCGCCAGTGTTTCCCTGTCTTTCACCTTTTTCCCAGCCGCATCCACATACCAAAAAAACCCCAACCTCTTCCGTCGAGTAATCCCTGGCTGCTCATCGGTCACATAAATAAGCTTCATCAAGCCCATTATATCATGTTATACTTTCTCTAGTTTTAATCTACTGAATATGTTCGGACTCAAACGCTCCGCTGTCAAAATTAAAGCCTGGCTCAGTCACCGTCCAATACTCTATGCTTTAATCGGCGGTATCGGCGTTGTCCTCTTTTGGCGCGGCGTCTGGCACACCGTGGATTACCTCATGCTGCTCACTCAACATTCTATCGCCCACACTTCTATCGACTTAACCACCAATCTCTGGTGGGACGGTCCGTTATCACTCGTTGTCGGATCTTTCATCCTCCTCAGTACCAGCGCCTTTGTCTTCAGCCTCATTGGTAACGAAATAATTATCTCTGGCTTACAAGCTGAAAAACGTCAACTTGCTAAAACCGGCAGCATCATGCACAGCGAATCACAGGAAATAGATGAGCTCCGCCAGGCTTTTGCTAATATTTCATCCAAGCTCGAACATCTGGAGCGTGATGTCAACAAGAGCAATAACAAAAAATAATATGACTCATATCCCCTCCTTCCACACTAACATCATCCAAGCTGTCACTACTAACGAATATTTCAGGCGCGTGCTTTTTACCGGGGCAAAATCACAACTCGTTGTCATGAACATTCCCCCGGGCGGTGAAGTCGGCCAAGAAACTCACCAGCACGTCGAGCAAACACTGTACTTCGAATCTGGTACCGGTCAGGCTATTCTCGACGGCCTATCAACACCTATCGTGCCTGGCGACGTCGTGGTTGTTACCCCTGGCACGCAACATAACTTTCTTAATACCGGCACAACTCCACTCAAAATTTTCACCACCTATTCACCACCAAATCACCTCGACGGTCGCATTCAAGCCACTAAAGCCGACGCCGACGCGGACCGAGCCGACGAAAACTTCGGCGAGGCTCAGTAAAAAATATGGTACACTTAAGGTAGTTAATTTTATTTCTACCTTGAGTATGTCCAACCCACACTATCTAGCTAAAGTTTTTCGCACAATTGCCGCAACGGCCTTCGTCATCATCGGCGGGGCCTTTTGCTTCTCAGTGAACACACCTCACGCTTTAGCTGCTCTTGGCGACGGAGCTACCAGTGCAATCCACCTTCTTGATAGTGGCGAAGACGGCAAGCCGGATACCATTACCTTCAGCATCGCCAACCCGAACGGCGAAAGCTGGGCCGCTGTTGGTTCCTCGCCGTATGGCGTTAGTGTCACTCAAAATGGTGCCGCTATCACCGTAACTGGTGTCACTCGTACCTCGGGCGCCACCGCCAACCCAATCACCATCTCCGTTGCCCTCGATACTTCAGATTCCGATCTTCAGTATAATACCGACGGTGTCGTCCTTTACCCCATTGAATTAATTTACACTCGTGTTGGTGGTGGGGTCGCTTGCACTAACTGCCTTCGCGACAACGTCGATGAAGAAATGAACGCAATAGCCACCGGCGACACCAACGCCACCAACACAGAAGTAGACCTCATGAAGCCCGTCGTCATGACTATGTACGAAAACGCGGCCTATACCCGCAACCTGACTTTTAATACTGTTGATATAGAATACTCAGAGCGCATGCATCTTTCATTGGATAACGACGGCGGAACAGATGTCTCTTACGACGGCACAGCGACTGGAACTTCGACAGCTACGGCCGGTTCTATGACAGTCGCTCGTACTATTGCCGGTTTTGGCACTTGGGCTGCGCTGAACGGTGGCGACATGGCTATTTCCACCGTTGGTGGCAACGAAATAATCGCCTATCAAAATGCTTTTATTATCGTCATGAACGAAGTGGATAGTTCTTATTTCTCAGCTGGCAGCACTGCCCCAACTACCCCTGTTTTCACCCCCTCATATTCACCACTCACCGTCTTTGATGCTGCTGGCAATGGCGTCTCCACTAATACCAAAACCATGTTCGAAAACGTCCCTTGGGACGTCACTGCGCCGACACTCGACAACACCTATTCTTGCTATAGCACCGTCAACGGTAAGGTAAATCGCGTTCAATTGTCCTTCAACGAAAATATTGACGACTACACTTTCGACACCAGCGTTTTCGAAGTGGACAACGATAGTACCAACAACGGTATCGGCGAGGAGACTCCCGTCTCTTTCAACACTGCCACCGCTGGTTGCGACGGCACGGCCGACGACACCGACTACGACGACGAAAAAATCCGCCTAGATCTCACCACCGGTATCACTGGCACCGACAAGGCCTACGTGCACTATGCGGCTAATGGCAGCTACCATATACGTGATGGGGCTGGTAACCTCATGCTCGCCGGTTCCGCTCTCGGCACGGAAAATGATCGAGCCGCGCCAATTGTTATGTCTACCACCCCAACTGCAGGCAGCAACATTCTCAACACCAGCCCGATCGTCCTCAACTTCAGCGAAGCGATGGACTCCACTGCCGGTCACTTCGTCTACACTTTCCCAGGTGAACCAACTCTCACTCCAGTCTGGACTTCTGGCGACACCGTCCTCACTCTTAACGGTACCAAAATTCACGGCAGTAAAACATTAACCGTCACAGCTGGTCCTGACGCAGCCGCTCAAGCTTTTGGTACTTTCCTCGCGACTAGCAACGCCTCGTTCAGCTTCACGGTTCTCGGTGGCTCCAACACTACTGCCACTCCAGCTGTAATCACCTACGCTCTCACCCTCACCTCCCCAACTGCTAGTTTTTCCTATCAAGCTGGTACTAACATTCCGATCACCTGGACCAGCAATCAAACCAATAGCACCGCTATGACTGCTATTAATCTCGCCTACTCAACAGACTCTGGCTTAACCTTCACCACTATCGCCAACAACGAAGTCAATGACGGCAGCTACACCTGGACGGCACCAAACATTAGTTCCAACAACGTCACTCTCAAAATCACCGGCACCGATCTCGTCACCACCCTCGCTACCAACACCGGAGCCGCTTTCACCATCTCCTCCAGCGCATCTACACCAAACTCTGACACCACAGTTCCTGTCGCGCCAACTCTAGCCGCTGGCAGCTTCGTCAAAAGCTCAGCCAACAGCGCCGTCTACTACATCACCGCCGACGGTCATCGCCTCCCCTTTATCAACGAACAGGTCTACGCCACTTACGCCAGCGATTTTAGTAGCGTCGCCACTCTCACAGATATCGACCTCTCCGCCTACCCACTCGGTGCTCCAGTCGCGCCTAAACCAGGTACCGTGCTCGTCAAAATCCAATCCACGGCCAACACCTATGCCGTGACCGGCACACCAGAGGCATCAGTTCTCCGCCTTATTACGAGCGAAGAACTTGCCGCCAGTCTCTACGGCAGTAACTGGGCCGACTACGTCATTGATCTCCCACCAACCATGTGGCCACATTTGACCATCGGCACCCAACTCGCCAACACCAGCGACTTAATCGTCGACCGTTCCACCCTCCTCCGCCGCGTTGATCTTTTTCTCACTATCCTCAGCTAACATTCGTTAGTTCTCATTCAATCATCGCACCAATCTAGGCCCTACGTCACAGCGGGTGGCGGCGAGCAGGTGCCCTGCGGGTCGCGACGTTGCAGCCTCTGCAGCTAGCGACTCGGAGGGTGCGAGCCAGACAGGACCCGCTGCCAGCAGAAATTAATACCAATCTTATGTTTAGTACCAACAGCCAAGATTATAGCGATCTCAATCGTCTTCCCGCTATCCTCCCCTTCATCTTCCTTATCATCATCCTCCTCGCCCTCTGGAGCATCTTCTGGAAAGGCCTCGCCCTCTGGCACGCCGCCCGTCACGGCCAGGGTTGGTGGTTCGGCCTTCTCCTCATTCTCAACACCGCCGGCATCTTGGAAATCATCTATCTCTTCGCTGTGCTAAAACTTAAGTTTTCCGAACTTTTCAGTAAAAAGAAATAACACAACGAATCATTTAGTGGTAGAATGTCTGCAATATGACTTCTATCCTTACCGAGCCAAAACGCGACTACATCCTACTCATTCTCATCGCCTTAACATTCGGTGCAGATTTACTTTTACACGAACCGCTCACGCTCTTCATCATCGCAGGCGTTGCTGTCATTCCAACTTTCTGGAACTCTGCCCTCGCCGCTCGTCACGGCAAAATCACTATCGACACTTTCAACACCTTCGCCGTCATCGTTTCTTTTGCGACTGGCGAGGCTTACTCTGCTGGGTTCATCGCCCTCATGTTGACGTCCGCCCGCATTCTCGACTGGTACACCGAGTCACGCACTCATCATGCTATTGAAGAGTTACTCCGCCTCAAACCAACCACCGCTTTCCTCGAGCAAGGCCAAATTGTAACCGAGGTCGATGCTGACACCATCAAAACCGGCGACGTGGTGCTCGTCAAAAGTGGTGCTCGAATTCCTGTCGACGGCGTTGTCACCGACGGTTCAGCCCACGTCAACGAGGCTATCGTCACTGGCGAGTCAGAACCAATCGAGAAGAATGTCGGCGATCGTGTGATTAGCTCAACCCTAGTCGACATTGGTGTCCTGCATGTCAGAGCCACCCAAGTCGGCAAAGACTCCACCCTCGAGCGCATGGCCACCCTCATGCATACGGCCAGCTTACACAAATCCACTACCGAAAAATTAGCGGATCGTTTTGCTACCATCTTCTTACCCGTCGTCGGCCTCCTTGGTGCTCTCACCTACGCCATTACCCGCGATCTCACCATGACCGCCGCCCTCTTCCTCATTGCCTGTGCCGACGATATGGCCGTCGCCATTCCTCTCGCCATGACCGCCTCACTCGGCCAAGCTGCCAAACGTGGTGTCATCGTTAAAGGCGGACAAACCCTCGACGCCTTAAGCCGCATGAAAACGCTTGTCCTCGACAAAACCGGCACGCTCACCTTCGGCAACCTAGCAATTCGTGCCGTCCATCTGGCGCCCAACGTCGACGAGAATCATTTCTGGACAGTCCTCGCCAGCGCCGAAAAATATTCGGAACACCCAGCCGGTCGTACCGCCTACAAAGAAGGCTTACGTCGACTGGGCACTGTGGCTGACCCCACCGATTTTAAACTCTACAAGGGCAAAGGTGTGACTGCGCAAGTTGGCACCGAAACCATCGTTGCCGGCACTGAGCTGCTCTTCGCCGAACTCGGACTCCCCATCCCTACCGTACCCGAAGACGCCCTCGGCTCCGTCTTTTGGGTAGCTTGCAACGGCCAACACATTGGCTCTCTTGAAGTCGCCGACATTCCGCGTCCCGAAGCCGCCGCTAGCCTAGCTAAACTTCGCACTCTCGGCGTCACGCGCATCATCATGCTAACCGGTGATAACGAACGCGTCGCTAAAAACGTCGCTGAATTACTCGGCATCACCGAATTCCGTTCTCGCATGACGCCAGAAGGTAAAATGCTCGCCCTGGAAGAGCTTTTTGCTACCGGTCCTGTCGGCATGGTCGGCGACGGCGTAAATGACGCTCCAGCCTTAGCCCGCGCTGATATTGGCATTGCTATGGGCGGTGGTGGTGCCGCCGTTTCCGTGGAAGCTGCTGACGTCGTCATCATGACCGACAACCTCGCACGTTTGCCGGAAATGATGGAACTCGGCCGCAGCACACTAAGCGTCGTTAAAGGCGACATTGTCATCTGGGTCATCTCAAATCTTGTCGGTTTCACCCTTGTTTTCACTGGAATCGCCGGTCCTGCTCTAGCCGCCTTCTACAACTTCGCCACCGACTTCTTTCCACTCTTCAACTCCAGCCGCCTCTTTAAAACAAAACGAGGGCCTTAAAATAAACTTCTTTTAGTCGGGTGACGCGGAGGGAGGCCCCTGGGCGGCGCGCAGCTTGCGAGCACCGAACGGGGTCCGCAGTCGGCAGGACCCGACGAAGTCTTTTACTCTAATGCCCGAGTCTAAAACATTGATCAATTTATGTCCCAAGTCCTCTTCATCGGCGCTGGCAAAATCGGCACTGCCCTAGCCCACGTCATCAATGACCGTGCTGCCATCGATCTCTGGGATCAAGACCCAACTCAGGCTCCCAACATGAAGCCTTTGGTCGAGAGTGTCCCTTTAGCTGACGTCATTTTTCTTTGCACTCCTTCCTGGACCATCCGCGCTATCATCGAGCAAATAATACCATTCTTACGCCCTATTACAGTTATAGTTCTGTTAGCCAAAGGTCTTGAAGCAGAAACACAAAACACCATGGACACTGTGCTCGCCAATCTCCTGCCTGCCGTTCAACCGTGGGGCCTTCTCGGCGGTCCGCTATTAGCCGACGAACTAACCGACGAGTTGCCAAGCATTGGCGTTTTTGCTTCTGCTTCACGTCCAACATATCTCGAAATAAATAAACTTTTCCTAGGTACCAACGTCCGCCTCGAATACAGCACCGATCCTCACACCATCGCTCTCGCCGCCGTCCTTAAAAATATCTATGCCGTTATTCTCGGTCTCGCCGCGGGCCTCGGTTGGGGCTACAACGGCCAAGGCTGGTTGGCAGCTCGTGCGCTCACCGAAATAACCAACATCATCCAACAGCTTAATGGCGACGCAATTCTCGTAGCTGGCTCAGCTGGTGCTGGTGATTTTCTCGCCACCGCCATGAGTCCAGACTCTCACAACCGCACCGCCGGCATCGAGATCGCTAAAACGGGTCGCTGCATCACTACCAATGAAGGCTGTCGTTCTCTCCCACCTATCATCGCTCTACTCAACAATCAGCTCGATCAATTTCCACTCTTGTTCGCTCTCGATCAAATCGTCAATCAACACGCCGCCGCAGCAGCCATTTTCCATGGTTTATTAATAGCACCTGAAATAAAATAAAATTTGCTGTATACTGCAAACATTATTCATCTTAAATTACTCTTATGAAGAACGGTCTTAACGCTAACAGTGTCGGCTTAGTCTTCGGCGGTGTCCTGGCTTTCTGGCATCTCGTCTGGTCACTCATGGTGGCCTTTGGTGTCGCCAACATGTATCTGACCTGGATTCTCAACCTGCATCGTATTAACATTACTATCAGCGTTCTTCCCTTCTCTCTCCCTATCGCTATTACTTTAATCTTGGTCACTGGCGTCATTGGCTACATTGTCGGCTATATCTTTGCCCTCATCTGGAACGCCGTCAGCAAGAAATAACTAGCTATGTGCTTCTCGGCCAGCGCCAGTTTCATCGCCAGCGGAGCACTAGCCGTAATCGGCTTAGCGAGCTTAAGAATCGCTAAAAAGAAAGAGTGGAGCGCGGCGCTCGTGCCACTCTTTTTTGCTATTCAACAAGCTATCGAAGGCTGGCAATGGCTAGCTCCTCACCCGAGCACCATCTCCACCATTCTCGGCTACGGATTTCTCTTCTTTGCTTTTCTCTTTTGGCCAATCTATATTCCTTCCGCTGTCTATTTCGCGGAAACTCATAAACGTCATCAACGCTTCATCAGTTATCTGCTAATACTCGGCTTACTCGTCAGCCTCACCCTCCTCATCGCTCTAGTCTCCAGCCCTCTCACCATCAATGTCTGCAGCAACGTCATCTACCCCTGGTTCAACGCCTCTCTGCCCATTATCCTCATCACCATTCTTTACACACTAGCCGTCAACGGCTCACTACTCGCTTCTTCTCGACCAGCTCTTCGCCGCGTCGGCCTCTTCTCACTCATCGCTGAACTCATCACCTTAATTTTCTTCAGCCAAGGCTTCGTTTCTGTCTGGTGCTTTTTCGCCGCTCTAATTAGCGGTTATATTTACTTCGGGTTGTCACGTCGCATTAAGTGACCTAAAGTGCCGCCATGAACCTCGCTTTAGTCATTCCCTGTTTTAACGAAGCGCCGCGCCTGGCCGCTACTTTTGCGTTGATCGAAACTTATTTTTCTACCCCTCACGCTCACTCGGTCACTCTTATCTTCGTCGACGATGGCAGCACCGACAATACCAATGCCCAACTCACCACCTTTGTTAATCGACCTTACGCCAATTTCCAGACAAGACTCATTACTCACCCCATTAACCGCGGCAAAGGCGCCGCCATCATCTCCGGCTGGCAAGCGGTCGACGCCGACGCTTACGGTTTCTCAGACGCTGATCTCTCCTTCGGCCTAGCCGCCATCGAGCCCTCCGTCGCTGCTCTCACCACGCACGACGTCGTCATCGCCAAGCGCCAAGCTCAACAAACCACTTACTCGCCCTTTCGCAATTTCTCCTCGAATTTCCTACACTTCATTACTCGTCGTTTAACCGGCGTCAAAGCTAGCAGTCCCCAAAGTGGCTGGAAGTTCATAAACGCCAAAACTCTCCAACCTATTCTCGCCCAACTCACTCAAGAACGTTTCGCTTTCGACCTCGAACTCTTACTGCTCCTCCAACAAAACCAGGCCGACATCCACGAACTCGCTCTCCCCTTCACGCAACACGACGGCTCATCCGTTAAAACTCGTGACGGTTTCCGCTACCTCACCGATATTCTCGCCATTAGCGACGCCCTGCCGTTCAAACGTTCCACCTTTTACGGCCAACTCGCCCTCCTCGCCGTCACTACCAGTCTCGTGCTTTACGGCTGGATTATTTACTACGGCCACTTTTTCTCCGACGACTTCACCTGGCTCTGGTTCGGCAAACGCGTTCTAGCCGACTGGCACAATATCTACGCCCTCCACGCTGCCACTTTCTCCTCACCCGTCGTCAACTCTTACTATGCCCTAGGCTTCGGTCTCTTCGGCGCCTCTGCCCCACTTTTCTTCCTCGGCAACATCCTCATTCACGCTGCCGTCGCCTGGTTAGCCGGCCTCCTCACCCTCGAACTAACCAACTCTCGCCTTAACGCCTGGTGCACCGCTCTCCTCGTCGCCATTGCCGGCAGCGCTTACGAGGCCATCGTTTGGATTGGTGCCAACATGCACAGCTTAGCTACCTTAAGCATCGTCGCCACGCTTTACTGCACCGTCCGTCTCTATAAAACCGCCAGGTGGCGTTGGCTTATCCTCGGCCTCGTCACCCAACTCCTTGCTTACGGCACCAAAGAAATTAGCGTCGTCCTCGCTCCCTTAATCCTCGTCACCCTCTTCACTCTCACTAAAACCTTTACTCCACCAAAGCTGAGCTTTGGGCGCAAACAAAAAATCGCGCTGAGCGCGAAGCTCACCTGCCTAATAGGTTTTGTTTATGGTTTATATCAATATTTGATGCAGAGCCAAGGCGGCGGCTTCACGGCCAACCATTACGCCTTCAGCCTCACCAGCCTCGCCCGTATCCCCTTTGTCATCCTCGATCTTTTCGTCCCACTGACCGCCGTTACTCATTTTCTCACTCCTCTCAGCGCCACCCTACTTGGTCTCATCACTATTCTCATCGGTTATCACCTAATCCGTAAATACTGGTCCTTACCGACCACTCCTTTAGCCCTCGCCTTCTGTTTTTTCGGCATCCTCCCAACTCTCTTCTTCGCCGTCACCAACTGGTGGGAACCGTTAACCTCGCGCTACACCTACCTCCCACACGTCGGCGCCGCCCTCTTAATTAGTAGCATCCTCATCGCCAGCATTAAACAAAACAAACGCCGCGTCGTTCACGCCCTCACCGCCATTCTCATTATCGTCTCCATCATCCAGCTCGGCTTCATGATCCAAGCCATCACCACAGAATACGCCTACGTCTACAAATCCGGGTCGACGCTAGCTCATGCTGCCAGCCTTCTTAATCCACTTACTACACCCGTCATCTACGTCCAACCCGACCATCCTTTCCGCGACAACCACACCCATATTGTCGGCGCTCTCAACGTCTACGCCAACTACGCCGAATCCCAAATCATCTTCCTCAAACCTCAGCAAAGCGTCGACCTCTCCCCCTCCGCCATGCTTCTCTACTGGGAACCCGAAGCCCGTCAGTACGAACTAACCTCACATTCTGACATCTTCACTAAACTCTGGCCGACGCCATAATAAACTTCTTAACTGAGACATCACTCCTGCTAGCCCTAGCTATTCTGACTCAGTGTGCTATGGTGCGGCCCTAAGGCCTTTTTAATGGCTAACAAACATTTTCATTATGTCCGAAGATACCACCATCACCACCGCCGATGACACCACCGTAGCTGTCGACGACACCGCTGCTGTCGCTTCAGAAGACACAGTCGTTGAAGCCGAAGCTGCCGCCGAAACCATGGAAGAAGCCGCTGCCGAAGAAGCTGCCGCCTAGTCACCACCTACAAAAAACTCCACGAGTGATCGCGGAGTTTTTGTTTTTATTATATACTACTAGCAATTATTTAGTTCGTCGGAGCTAACACCAATTATGCCAAAATTTACTAAAGTGATTGGTTCACTTTCCGTCATCGCTCTCGCACTCAGCCTATTCAGTCTCAGCCAAGTCCGTGCTGCGAGCGACGTCGTCCTCGGTACTACCACTTCCTTCGCCGTGCTCGCCGGCTCCGGCATTACCAATACCGGTACCACCTCTATCACCGGCGACGTTGGTACCTTTCCTACTGCCACCGAAAGCGGCTTCGGTACCGTCACCATCATCGGCACCAATCACGCCGCCGACGCTACTGACATCTTCACCTCCGTCGACAACCTAGCCCACCTCATCACTTGTAGCGGTACCTGGAATACGGCCGAACAGCAATACAACGATAGGCTGGTAATCTTTGCTGACAAAGTAATTAACTAACAAATTCTATGGGCGTTCTAGTTCTAGTCCGGCACGGCGAATCACGTTGGAA
>CAINGB010000002.1 GCA_903848275.1 Candidatus Uhrbacteria bacterium
ACGCACCCGCGAAATCGGTCTCCGCAAAGCCATCGGCGCCACTTACCGCGAAATTCTCCAGCAATTCCTAGTCGAATCCGTCTTGCTTACCCTCGCTGGCGGCGTCCTCGGCATTCTGCTCGGCGTCGGCGTCACGCTCCTCCAAGGCGTCATCGTCCGCCACTTTGTCGCCACCTGGAGTCCCACCGTCCCTCTCATGGCTATCATCTTATCCGTCGTCGTCTCTTCCGCGGTCGGTCTCATCTTCGGCATCTATCCTGCTCGCCGCGCCGCCAAACTCGATCCGATCGAAGCGTTGAGGTATGAGTAAGATTCATGCTATACTTCGAGCATATTTATTTTTAGCTCGATTATGAAAAAGAAATCTTCGCAACTATTCAGTCTCTTCGTCCCTGGTGTTCTCCTCGGCGCCGTTATCGGTTTCATCTTCGGCTCTCTCCTCGTCGCTAAAATGGCTGACGGCATTCAACCATCCAAACTCATCGCTAACGACGACATTACCACTAACACCGCAACTGTCACTCCGTAATAACGAGTTGGTAGTTAGTAGTTGGTAGTTTGTAGCTTAAAAATTTTATCGAGACCGAAGGGCCAAGTAGCGAGGGGCAGGCCTAACATCTTGTAGTCGGGTGACGCGAGCCAGGTCCCCTGCCGGGCGCGCAACGCAGTGAGCACCTGGGAGGGTGGCCAAGCGGCAGGACCCGACGAAATCAGTTACCCCAAGCCTTGGCCGAATCTTACATTAATTAACTCAAAATAAGAGACGCCGCCCGGATTTCTCCGAGCGGCGTTACGCGTTTCAATTCTCCACCTCGCCAGCATTCCTCGTCCACGGCGCATCGTCATCGTAGACAATTTCTTCCTGGGTCGGAAGTTTCACTGTCGTCGTAAACGTCGCCTTATACGTCGGGTTTTTGAGGAGCATGGTGTGAAGACTGAAGATCTGGTAGTCGTCTGTGCCGTCGTCGATGATGGCTCGCATAAGTGTGGCGGCTTTTTTCCAGACCGGCCTTTCACTCGTCGGAGCGTGCAGTTCCGAACAAGCAATGCCAAGGCGAAAGATTTCTGCCTTGACACCACTTTTCACTCTCGTCACACACGTCACCTCGCTTCCGTAGCGCTGGTTGAACGTGCGGCGATCAATCAGACTATTCAGCCTTTCCATCAAGCCGTAGAGCAGCGCGGCATAAATGGTCATGTCGACTCCCGGTGTTGAGGGTGGGGGATCGGGCTACTGGCTAGCTGTACACCATGCAATGCTGCTCGTACCGTGGGAACTCCCGGAGGAGCAGCAGGTGCAGCTGGTAGACGTCGACGTCGGCGGCGCTGGTGGCGCGCAGCTCGAGCATCTTGTCGGCCAACTCGCGCCACTGCTGGTCGCAGGTACCATCGACTCCCAGCACGACTAGGCGTACCGCGAGGTCGAAAGCCACGCCTTTTTTCTGGCTACTCTTTTGCTGGAGCAGCATGAGCAGATCATAGCCGTAGCGCTCGAGCATGGTGCGGGCATTGATCTCGCCCTGGGTGAATTGGTTGGCAGCTTGGACAATGGCGGGGAAGGGACTGGACATTGAGACCTCCGCCTTAATGGTAGGATAAAGATTGACTTTTGGCTAGCAAATTCCCAGAAGCCCGGCCTAAGCCGGGCTTCTGGGTGGTTACCATGAAAGGTTGACGTAAAACCCCACTTCCGCTACTCTACAGGCACCAATCGATCCGCAAACACTCTGGTGGCCGTCAAAAGCCGTAAGTCCAGGTGTAGGTCGTCAACAAATTTGTTGATTTACCCTATGTTTGCGGCCTGAAAGGGCCGTTTATTTGTTACTAAAAGCGCACCTATGCCAAAGACTCGTGCTCAAAAAGCCGAGATCATTGCTAAGGTCGCTGACCGCTTTAAGAGCATGAAAGCAGCAGCTTTCTCTTCAGTCTCGGGCTACACCATGGTCCAAGCTGACGCGCTCCGTGAAAAGGCTCGAGAAGCCAATGTCGACGTCTTCGTGACGAAAAAGACATTGCTCCGTCTCGCGGCTAAGGAAGCTGGCTTGCCAGATCTTTCTTCGGACGTGATTGAAGGTTCTGTCCTCACCGCCGTCGCCTATGGTGACGAGGTGTCGGCCGCCAAGCTCTTGAAAGCATTGACCAAAGAGAATGAGGGCATGACCCTTCTCGGCGGTATCCTCGAAGGCCAGATGATCGACGCCGCTGGTGTCAACCGTCTCGCTGCCTTGCCATCCAAGCAACAGTTGCTCGGCCAGCTCGTGGGTGTCCTCAATGCTCCGGTTAGTGGCTTCGTCAACGTTCTCGCAGGCAACCTCCGTGGTTTGGTCACTGTAATGACCGCCATCAAAGATAAAAAAGTTTAATATATCACTATGTCCGACGAAACAAAGATCGTCGAGGTACCTGCCAAGTTCCAGGCCCTCGTCACCGAGATTGAAAAGATGTCCGTTCTCGACCTCTCTGAGCTCGTGCACGTACTCGAAGAGAAGTTCGGCGTTTCCGCCGCTGCTCCTGCCATGATGATGGCCGCCCCAGCCGCTGGTGGCGCTGCCGCCGCTGAAGAAAAGTCCGCTTTCGACGTCGAAATCACCGCCTTCGGTGACAGCAAGATCAACGTGATCAAGGTTGTCCGCGAAATCACCGGTCTCGGCTTGAAGGAAGCTAAGGACATCGTTGACGCCGCTCCAAAGGTCGTCAAGGAAAAGGCTTCTAAGGCTGAAGCTGATGACATGAAGGCTAAGCTCGAAGCAGCTGGCGCCACTGTCACCATCAAATAACTTGATCTTTGATCAATACAAAAACGAGTCCAGCGATGGGCTCGTTTTTGTGTCTACTTTAAACGTAGAGTCTTAGCATTTTGTTTACTAATAATTTTTTGACCAGTTCTCGTTTCAATTTCTTGACGGGCATTTTTAGCCACGCTACCACCTTGACGAGCCACTTCTTTATTGGCAGTCAAGCCTTCGGGTTTATTTTTACCAGATATTTCCGTTGTCGCAGTTTCAGCTAACATATTAAGCACTAGCTCGAGGTTAGTCATGTTATCCCGTAAATTTTCTTTATTCAAGCCTTTTAATTTCTTGTAGTCTTTAGTGCTAAGGCCAGTCCAGGCTTTAGTAATTTCATCGGTCAAAATAGCAAACTCTAAACCTTCTTTCATCCCCCGTGCCTCCCATTCGTCAGTAAGAGCTTTGCGGATCTCGATGCTCTTTAGGCGTTGGTTAATCCAATTTCGGCTATAGCCTTTTTGTAGGTAAGTTTTGAGAGCTCGTTCAATAGCAATTTCGGGGTCTGCCGTTTCCTCAAGTCTCTCATAGCCAACTTGCGCTAGCCAAAGTTTAAATGGCTCTGCATTAGGCGAAGGTATGGATTGAATTAGACGTAGTATCGTCTCAGTATCTGCGACATCAGTCAGGCGCATTTTGCCATCAGGAGCTATCATTTTCAAACCGTGACAATTTGTCACGGTTTCATTTCCGCCTTCTTTTATGAGCCTTTCCTTTAGTTTGCGCCAATAAACAACTGGGTCGATACTCTTGGTCAGAGCTGCGATAATGTCAGAAACAGAAAAATACCACAGCTCCTTTTCAGCATCCCACTGTCGACGGATTTGCTTGTCTTGAAAGATAGCGATTATTTTTTGCTTACTCATAGATTAAAAATATAACACATTGCATCTCCTGTATTCTCAGTTTAGATGTAAATAGTTACTTCAGCAAATGACTGGCCGCAAAACTCCACACCTTCGTCGGCGTCGCGAAGATAATCTGCTTCTCCGCCTCACGCACGACGAAACTCACTACGTTGCCGAGCTCCGGCGTTTCATATTGCGTCACCAGTTTGCCCGTTTCTTTATTGTAGACAACTACGCGGCCACCCTCGTCCCTCGTCAAAATATACAAGTACGGCGATTCGAGACTGGTCCAAATGTCCACGGCCTGGCTAAGCGCCGGATCCAAAGCGTCATGCGTCCACGGCACTTCGCGGCCACTCTTAAAGCGCACCACGTCCTTGTCCGTCAACACCCACAAGTTGCCATCAATGGCCAACGCCTTCGCCTTGGTCAAATCACTGGCCCTGTCTGTAATCCAACTAGTGCCACCTTCATAATTTGTGCCTTGCGCCCGCATCTTTACAATCTGCTGGCTGGCCGCCGTCAACGCATAAAGTGTCTCGTTGTAAAGCGTAATATCCTCCACGCTCGCCATGCCGTTAGCCCCGCTACTTATCGGATTAAGCGACTTAGCCGTGACGTCAGCCCGGCCGAGCTGTTTGCTGCCGTCGACGAATAGCATGTTCGCGCCTTCAGTTATTGCCTCGATAACCGCCCCAATCGTGCCCGTTGTCGCACTCTGATTTTCTGCCGCGTGTGTCAACTCGTTGATTCTGTAGAGTTGATTATCGGCACTAATTCCATACAGTGTCGTGCCAGCTAAACTCAACGCTGCCAAATTCTTACCGTCAGTCAATTCAGCCACAGCGACCGGCGTCACCACCTCCACATGCCGAATCTTACCGAGCGCCACCGTCAAACCAGCTTGCAGTTTGTTAATAGTATCCTGATGACTATGGCTATCGGCTGGCAATGTTTCGAGCAACGTCGCCGCTTCAGTTAATAAGTTATGCGCCTGGTTGGTGTCATTATAAATCAAGCTCGCTTCGGCCGCCGTAGTCTTCTCAGCGACTCTGCTCGCTGCTGCCGCAAATACTTCCTCCTGTTTTTTGCTCGCTCCGGCATGCGTCATGAAAAAGACCGAACCAGTCAGGACGACGACCACGGCGGCAATGCCAACAATCAGTAATTTACTCGAGCGTGGCAGCGCCTTCAGTTTAGTCATCGGTTGCGTAATCTTCTGCCGCAAATCAAACTCGCTCGTGCCATCTTGCTTGCGTAATCTTCTTATCAGCTTAATTATCAGTCTGCCGAGAATTTTGCCAGCCTCAACCAAGCCAACCAACAACGCTGCCAGCACTTGCACCATGGTTCGCAGCGTCCGCTTAGCCATCGCTTTGTAACCGCGAGCGCCTGGCGCTGCTAGCTCCGCGGAGAGGGAATTAGCCAGTCGCTTGATGGTCGCCGTAATATTCGTGCCTTGTTCGCCGAGCAGATCGGCCGTATTACTCTTGGTTAAACCGAGTTCTGTGAGCGAGGCAATCGGGTCCATGCTCTTTGGTGGACCACTTTTAACATCTGGCGCAACGTGAAAACACAACGCTCCGTACTGCTGGTCATGCGGCAGGAACTGCACAATCCGTTCGAGCGCTCCTTGTGGTGGCAGCGTTATCAAAATATCCTGCAGCTCACCTTGAGCAATGCTGCCGTTCGGCGTTCTGGTCGCTACGTAAAAAATATCACCCGGCTGCAGCTCGCCGTCGAGCACCGTAATGAACGGCTTATCCCAAGCAGCCTCTGTATCCGTGCGGAACTGCTCGTTCAATTCATAAACCACAAATCGACGGTCCGCTGTTTGGTGCAAAAATATCGCTAGCAAATTACCCAGGCCGCTAATAAATAATTGCGTGCCAGTCAACACACCAACCACCGCTTCAAAGTGATTCAACCTAATACCAAACTCATTCGCCGCCTCAAACAACGACGCATTGATCTCCGCCAAAACTATTTCAAAGCGTCTAGGGATATTTGTCTCGCCGCCCATGGTTTGTGCCGCTTGCTCTAAATGTCCCCGCAAAATCTGCGTCACTATCGCTGTTACTTCTGGCCGTTGGTCGGTAATAGCGCACAAGCCAAAGACAGTTGCCTTGCCGTTATCGACCGGCGCCATAAACGGCGTCACAAGCAATGCTGCTCCCGCTTTGGCTGGCGTGGCGTGTTCTGCGGCCTTAATGGCGAACGGTTGAGGCATCATATTGTAAGGTGAGGCGTTTTTAGCTACAGTATAGCGGAAGTGCACCTAAGGACAAGCAATCAATTCACTATGGCTACACTCATCAATCTGCCTGCCGCCCAAAACGTGCCTGACTTTCGCATAGAACAACTCTTTGGTTCCAAAACTCGGGCCCGTTTACTCAGCCTCTTTTTTGAAAATCCAGAGCGCGCTTTCTACGTTCGCGAACTCACCAGGCGAATTGACGCCCAGCTTAACTCTGTTCGTCGCGAGCTCAAAAACTTGGTCGACTTGGGTATGGTTTTGGAGGTGGAAGGCAAGATTTTGCCCACGGAACGGGAAGCGGAAGAGCCAGTCGATCCCAAAGGTAAAGAAGGTCAAAAATTCGAAAAAAAGAAGTACTATCAAGCGCAAGTTTCTTTCCCACTTTTCGTCGACCTCCGCAACGTCATGAAAAAGGCCGCCGTCCTCATGAACAATCGTTTGGTGCACGACCTCGGCGCCAAAGGCAAACTCGAATTACTTCTTCTCACCGGCCGTTTCTCCGAACACCCAACTGTCGCGACCGACGTCCTCATTGTCGGTGACCAAGACGTCAAACTTGTCGCCGACGTCATCAAGGCCTTCGAGACCGACATTGGTCGGGAGGTGAATTACACCTTCATGCCCAAGGACGAGTTCCTCTATCGCCGTGAAGTTGGCGACCGTTTCTTGGCCTCAATCTTGGAAGCCAAAAACATCGTGCTCGTCAACAAACTCGGCAGTTCCGTTTAAGCGTTATGATTTTATTTATCGACGGCAGCGACATTAACACTCTCAAGCTCGGCCGCGCCTCGATTGATAATCTAGGTAACTGGTCGACACAGGATTCGGTCACTATCGACGTCAGGCCAGAAGGCTACTTAGCCGCCATCGATACTTTCTTAGCCAACGAAGACATCGAAGGCATCATCGCCGTCACCGGCCCTGGCTCCGCAACCTCTTTACGTACCAGTCTCGCCATTGTTAATAGTCTCTCTCTGGCTAAATCCATTAAACTTTACGGTATCACTACTCCCAGCCAAATCTCAGCTTTGGCCGCAAACCCAACAACCACGCTCAGCGGGGGCAACATCCTTTTACCTCTCTATCACCACGATCCAGTCATCACTGTCAGTACTCGCGATTCTCTTCTGCGCACTTTGTAATTTTTCTTATGGCCAAAACATTCGGTCAATACGGCCATCATCGCCTTCTGGAAAGCATTCCCGGCTTAATCGTCTGGGCCACTTTCGCCTTAGCCATTCTCGCTTCATTTTTTGCGCCCACCCTGGCCGTCATCTTCATCATTATCTTCGACCTCTACTGGTTACTGCGCGTCCTCTATTTCATCATTCACCTCCTCGCCTCCTATGGCGAATATCGCCGCACGCTTAAAGTCGACTGGTATGCACAGCTCGCCCAATTACCAAACTGGGAGCGCATTTACCACGTCGTCATGTTGCCGACCTATAAAGAAGATTTGAGCATCCTCCGCGAGGCCTTACATGCCGTGCAAAATACGCCGTATCGTCAGGACCGTTTTATCGTGGTTGTCGGCGGGGAAGAAGGCGACGCTGTGAACTTCGCCGAGTACCAAAAAATTCTCACCGCCGAATTCGCCGACGCTTTTGCTGATCTCATCTTTACCATTCACCCCAGAAATCTCCCCGGCGAAATTCCCGGCAAGGGCAGTAACTTACACTACATGGCCGGTGTGGTGCAGCAGCACATCGATGCTAAAAAAATCCCTTACGACGACATTATCGTTTCCGCTTTTGACATCGACACCATCGTCCATGAACAATATTTTCCACGCTTGGCCTACCTCTTCCTAACTGTGCCGAACCCAACCCGTTCCTCCTACCAACCTGTCACGCTTTTCTCCAACAACATTTGGACGGCCACCGCACCAGTCCGCATTTCTGCTTTTGGTACCACTTTCTGGCTACTCTCAGAACTCGTCCGTCCCGAACGTCTTTGGACTTTTTCCTCGCACTCCATGCCATGGCGCATGTTGGTCGACGTTGGCTTCTGGGAACCAGACGTCGTCAGCGAAGACTCCCGCATTTTCTTACAGGGCCTCTTGCACTACGAAGGCGACTATCGCGTCACGCCACTTTTCCTTCCCGTTTCCATGGACACCGTCACTGGCAAAACATATTTACAAAGCCTCGTCGCGCTTTACAAGCAGCAGCGTCGCTGGGCTTGGGGCGTCGAGCATTTTGCCTACATGTTGACGCAGTTTCCCAAGCACCCCAAAATTTCGCGCGCTATCAAGTTCAAGTATCTCTTCAATCAAATGGAGGGTATGTACACTTGGGCCACGGCACCAATTCTCATTTTTATCTTGGGCTACTTGCCATTCTGGGTCGTTGGCAACGACCAAAACGCGCTCATCGCTAACTCGCCGTTCACTCTCCAGTGGATCATGCGCATTGCCACCGTCGGCGTTTTCGTCACTGGTGCCATGAGCCTCGTCATTCTCCCACGCCGCAAAACCAAGGGCACGCCGCTTAACTGGCTGGTCATGATTGCCCAGTGGGTCCTACTCCCAGTCACCTCTATTCTCTTTAGCGCCTTCCCAGCTATCGACGCCCAAACTCGTTTCATCTTCGGCAAGTACCTCGGCTTTAACGTGACAACGAAACATCGGTAATTATGAAAATCGCCATTCACATCTTAACCTGGAACGACCGGCGCTATTTGCCCGAGCTTTTAGCTTCGCTCGCTGCGCAGGATTTTCCTGACGTTGTGGTGCGCATTTTAGACAACGGCAGCACGGACGACACCGTCAAATATTTGCAGGAACACTTGCCTCAAGCCGTCGTCGCTCGCAACGTGCGCAACCTCGGTTTTGCCCCGGGCCACAATCAGCTCGTCCGTTACACGCTAGAACATTTGCCGGAAGATCAGCTGGACGACTGGGCCATCCTTATCATGAATTCCGACATGATGCTTGACCCCAAATGTGTTAGCACACTCGTCGCCGCGCTCGAGCATGACGCCAGCGTCAACATTGTTCAACCTAAAATATACCGCGCGTTTGGCGAACACATCGGCGACGAAACCATGGAAGAAACTGTTCGCTCCGACATTTTAGACAGCACCGGTCTGCGGGTCACCAAAGGCTGGCGGATGGTCGAACGTGGAGCAGGGGAGATCGACAAAGGTCAGTTCGACGCTCTCCGCGACGTCTTCGGTCCCTCTGGTGCTTGCGCCATGTTCAGGGCCAGCACCGTGCGTGATCTGCTCGTGCAGGGCGAACTTTACGACGGCGACTTTTTTGCGTACCGTGAGGATTGCGACCTTGCTTGGCGTGCTCGTGGGGCCGGGCAGCGCACCGCCTTTATTCCCGCGGCCAAACTCTGGCATTACCGTGGCTTGTACGGCGCAGAAAAGCAAACGCTCTGGCAACGCTTAACCAATCGCAAACGTCAGCGCCCATTCTTTGCCGCTCTCAGCACTCGCAACCAACTCTTCGTTCTCTTACAGAACCTCACCTGGAGCGACCTCTTTTTAGCTCTACCATGGATTCTATTTAACGAGACCGGTCGTGTTCTCTACGGCCTGCTTTTCGAACGGGAGACGCGCCAGGTTCTTCTCGCCTCGCCGAAGATGCTCCGCGGCGCCTTCAAGCGTCGCGCCGAAGCCATGGCCATGCGTCGAGAGACGCCGCAGAAATTACGTGCCTATGTTAACCGTTGATGTCAGTATTATCATCGTCCACACTTTTGAAAAACGCCTGGTTCGTCAGACGTTGCGCTCTTTGCGTCGCGCCGCCCCGCAAATTTCTTTCGAAGTCATCATCGTCGACAACCGCCCCTTCACTGGCATGCACGAAATATTAAAGAACGAATTCCCGGAAGTTCGCTATACCGCGACCGATAAAAATCGCGGCTTCGGTCACGCTATGAACACCGGTATCAAACTCGCCACCGGCAAGTATGTCCTCATTTTTAATCCCGACATCGTCGTCGGTGTTGGTTCGCTGGAAGCTCTGTTAACTTACATGGAAGCTAATCCCACGGTCGGCATCGTGGGGCCCCGTCTCAATAATCCAGACGGCACTTTGCAATTCTCGTGTTACCGCTATCACGAGTTACTTATTCCAGCCTATCGTCGCACGCCACTCGGCCGCTTGCCGTTTGCCAAGCGCGCCATTGATAATTTTCTCATGACCGACGTCGACCACAGTCTGACGCAAGAAGTCGACTGGCTCATGGGCTCCGCGCTCTTTACTCGCCGCACCGCGCTCGACCAAGTCGGTCCGTTCGACGATCGCTTCTTTATGTACTTTGAGGACACGGATTTGTGCCGTCGTTTTTGGCAAGCTAGTTTCAAAGTTGTCTATCATCCCGTGGTTTCCATGGTACACTATCATCGTCGCGCTAGCAGTGACGGTGGCTTACTGTGCCAGTTGCTGGCCCCGCTTACTCGCGAACATATTAAAAGCGCTCTGCGGTATTTTTTCAAATATCGCCAACAAGTAAATCCTCGTTATGGACAACCAGGAATTAAAACCACGCCGTAGCTATCGCCGCCTTGTCTTCTTCCTCATCGGCCTTTTATTACTAACCCTCGTCACTCTCTCGGCTCTCGGTGCTTACCGTATAGTTCCAGCGTTATCGACCATCAAGACAGCTTCGACCAATGCCCAAACAGCCCTCAAAGCTGGTGACTTCGTTGCCGCCGACGCCGCCCTCACCGACGGAGGCACAGCCATCACACGAGCTCAATCTGGTGTTACTTTATTATTCTGGTTGCGCCCGTTGCCTTGGGTTGGTACCCAATTGAACGGCCTCACGCTTACGCTCGACGCTGGCGCCAAAACTATTGCTGTCCTACACGAAGCGGTCGGCATCGCTACAGAAATTTCCAAAGTCACCACGGACGCTGAGCAGCTCGTCGGCCTGACTGATAATTCAACCCCTTACAGCGATCTCCCCTCGTCGGCCAAGGTTGCTATGTTGACGGCACTCCACAACGCTTACCCTGAATTACTAACCATGCAGCTCAAGCTCAAAATCGCGCAGGACGATTTGTCACGTCTGGCCGACCTTCACGTTAGTTCATTAATGACCGACGCCGTCAAACCTTTTGCCGACGCTTTGACGCCATTACAACAAGCCGTCGATTTGCTCACGCCATTCTCCGCTGCTGTGCCAGAACTCGCTGGCTTGGGCGCTGACAAACAATTTCTCCTCCTCTTCGCCAACGACACGGAACTCCGTCCAGGCGGTGGCTTCATGGGTGTCTTCGGCCTGGCCATTACTCGCGACGGCGCCATTACTAATTTGACTGCAGCCGATAGTTACAGCGTCGACAACCTCGTGGCCGGCACCGCCTATCACGCCAATCCGCCAGCGGCCATGACCAAATATCTCGGCATGTCCAACTGGTATTTCCGCGACGCTAACTGGTCGCCAGACTTCTCTCAGTCCGCCCAGGATTCTATCCAGCTCCTCCGTCAGGAAGTTGGTGCTGCTGGCTTACCGGTGCCCGAAGTCCATGGTGCTATGATGTTCACGCCAACTTTTGTCGGCCGCTTAATTAACCTCATCGGTCCCGTCACTGTCGACAACCAGACTTTCACCCAAGAAAACATCGCCGACAAAATCGAGTACCAAGTGGAGCAAGGCTACGTCGCCCTCGGCCTGCCTCCGGCTCAGCGTAAGGAAATCGTTTCGCAACTCATGAACGTTGTTGTTGAGCGCCTCCTCAGTTTGCCGACCTCACAGTGGCCAGCTCTCCTGTCCGTGCTCGACCAAGGCTTTGCGGAGAAAGAAGTTGCACTTTGGAGTCCCAAGGCGGACGTTCAAGCTGTCTATCACGACGCTGGCTGGAGTGGGACAGTTGCACCTAAGGCTACAGACGATACCCTCATGGTGGTCGACGCCAACCTGGGCGCCATGAAGTCTGATCCTGTCGTTGAGCGCCACATCTCGTACTCGATTACACCATCGACCGCAGCCGCCAGCGGTTATGACGCTACAACTTCTATCCAATACACCAACCACGGCACTTACACCTGGAAGACTACTCGTTACCGCACCTACACTCGTGTTTACGCCCCACTTGGCAGCACGCTCATTACCGCCAGTGGCAACGTCGTCAACGACCGTTCCTCAACCCCAGGTCAACCGGGTGACGTTGTGGTGGCGGACGAACTCGGTCTCACCAGCTTCGGTGCTTTCATCACCATCAATCCCGGCGAGACGCAAACTCTGAGCTTCACCTATCACCTCCCATCAGCTATTACCTCGGCCGTCGCTGCCGGCGTCTACCAGCTCGACGTCATCAAACAACTCGGCGCTCTTGACAACGCCCTCACTCTCAACCTCAACTTCGGCCACAATATCTCTTACGCCGTCCCGGCCGAGGCCGCCACCAACTTCGGTGACCAACTCTACACCGTCGACACCACGCTCGATACGAATAAGAGTTTTACCGTACGGCTTGATCAATAAACACCATGAGCGAGCGATTGCTGTGTCTCACACTGAACCAGAACGAAGACGAGCGGGATGTCCCTTTCGTCGACCGAGGGACGCGCATTTTGGTGGCGATATTTCACTCAAGTAGTAAATATCGATCGTCAAAATGCCCGAGAGAGAAAGAAAGGGACTCCCCGAGTCTCGCGTTCTGTGGGATGAACAGGAGATACGACAGGTGTAAGCGATAGGGCTTGGCTAACCACAGCCACCACGTTGTAAACCAAGTCAAATCAGGCTAGACTGTGCCAGTACTCGTCTTGTTTATGTTTGAGAAAAAGATTGGAATCGACCTCGGCACAACGACCGTCTTGGTGTACGTACCAAAGCGGGGGATTGTGATTAACGAACCATCGGTCGTGGCTGTCAGTAAAATCGACAAATCAATTCTCGCCGTCGGCAAAGAAGCCAAAGACATGCTTGGTCGCACGCCGGACACTATCGTCGCTCGTCGGCCGCTAAAGGACGGGGTTATTGCCGACTACCGCACCACGGAAGCCATGCTGCGCTACTTCATCAACAAAGCGCTCGGCGGCATGCGCATCTTCCGCCCCGAAGTCATGATTGCCGTGCCGGGTGGCATCACGTCCACCGAACGTCGCGCGGTCATTGACGCCGCTATCGCCGCCGGTGCTAAGGCCGCCTACATCATCAAACAACCGATCGTCGCCGCCATCGGTGCCAATATCCCCATCGGTTCACCTAACGGTCACATGATCGTAGAAATTGGTGGCGGTACCAGCGAAATGGCCGTCATTAGCTTGGGCGGCATCGTGGCCTCCACCTCCGTGCGCATCGGCGGCGTCAAATTCGACGCAGCCATCATGGAGCACGTCAGGCGCACTTACGGCCTGGCTATTGGTGAGCGCACCGCCGAAGACATCAAAATCCGTTGCGGCAGCGCCATGTATCTCACAGAAAAATTGCGCATGGAAGTCAAAGGCCGTGACATGATTACAGGTCTCCCAAAAATCGTAGAAGTCTCGAGCGACGACGTGACCGAAGCTATTCAACCACTCCTCGAAGGTATTTTGACGACGCTCAAAGAAGTGCTGTACGAAACGCCACCAGAACTAGCCGCCGACGTCATGGACAAGGGCATTGTCATCTCGGGCGGTTCCAGTCAACTGCGCAACCTCGACCGCCTCATCGCCGAAGCCACCGGCGTGCCAACCTACGTCGCGCAAGATCCGCAACTCTGCGTCGCTCGCGGTACCGGTCTCGCTCTCGAAAACCTCGACGCCTACAAACGCAGCGTCTTCACTTCGTAATCATCAACTATGAAAACGTACGGCATAGTTTGCGACGCTTTAAACCTCGCCCACAAAACTGGCGTTGAGCGCTACCTAACCTCGCTGCTTACTGCCATGATGGCTCAACCATTACTGCCCGACGAGCAGGTTCTACTGTACGTTTCGCGGATACCAGAGGGGTCAGGTCGGGAATGGGGAATTTTGCCAAATCATTGGTCATGGCGCGTCATTTCCTCGCCTCTGCCCGGCTGGACTCACCTCCGCTTGAGCTGGGAGCAGTTCCGCCACCCACCGCAAGTCCTCTTCATACCCGCCCACGAAGTGCCGCTTTACACCTACAGTAAAACTCGCGTCGTCACCACCATTCATGACGTCGCCTTTAAATATTTCCCAGCCGCTTACGAACCAGTCGTCCTCCGTCGCCAAGCCTGGGCTGTGCAGCACGCTATTCGTTACGCCAAAAAAATAATCACCGTTTCGGAGACGACTAAGCACGACCTCGAGCAATTCTGGCACGTCTCGTTCGATCGCCTCCGCGCCATTCCACTGGCCGTCGACGCTAGCCAGTTCGCTCTCGACCAAGCCGCCGTCGACGCCACTCTTCTTCGTTATCGCCTCAGCGCCGGCAAATATTTCTTCTACCTCGGCCGCCTCGAAAGCAAAAAGAACGTCGCCACCCTCATTCGCGCTTTCGTCGAGTTCAAGCGCCAGCTCGGCATCGGCAGCCCTATCCAGCTCGTTCTCGCGGGCAAGTTTGGTTACGGTGCGGAAGCCATCAAGTACGAACTAAGTCAGGCCGGGGCCGACGTCCACGTCCTCGGTTTTGTACCCGACGTCGACGCCGCAGCCCTACTCAAAGGTTCGTTAGCTCTCTGCTATCCCTCGCTCTACGAAGGCTTCGGTTTGCCCATCCTCGAAGCATTCGCGGCTGGCATCCCAGTTCTCGCTAGTGACATTCCATCCTCCCATGAAGTCGCCGGTAACGCCGCCATCTTCGTTCACCCCGACGACACCCCAGGCTTCGTTCGCGCCCTGCAAACTCTCGTCCACGAGCCCTCAACTCGCGCTGACCTCATAGCCCGCGGCACCATTCGCCTAGCTGATTTTTCCTGGGCCAAAACCGCCGCCAAAACCTGGGAAGTGTTGCGTTCGGTCTAATATGTACCAAGAGTTATCGCGCGACATCATCCGCCTTGGTCTTTCGGAAAAAGAAGCGGCCGTCTACATTGCTATGTTGCGCCTCGGTTCGGCCACCCCGAGCGACATCACGACGTCGACCAATATTACGCGTGCCTCGACTTACGACACACTGAACGCTCTCGGCCAAATGGGTTTGGTTACCGCTTACACCGAAGCTGGCGAAAAGCGTTACACCGCCGAACCTCCTGAGCGCCTCCTCAACGTTCTCCGCCTACAACGTCGCGAAATCGAGCTCCGTGAATCTCTCGCTGAGCGCCTCCTCCCGCAACTTCAAGCCGTTCATACCGTGCACGCCGCCAAACCAAAAATCCGCTACATCGAAGGCATCGACGGCTTGCGCAATATGCAACGTGAGTACGAAGCCTGGGACGAGGACACCATTCAGCTGGTCGGTTACGACACTTTTTGCGCCGTCAGCGACCGTCGTCTCACCCGCGACCATCACGAAATTTTGCAGGACCGCAAAAGCTCGATCCGCTCCATGCTCGTCACCAACAAAAACTTTACTCCACCTAGCATTCCCAATCTCACCGTCCATCTAGTTCCCACCAGTTTCTTCGACGCCGTCCAAGGCGAAGTCTCCGTCTGCGGCGACCGCGTCTTATTATTCTCCTACGCCTCCGGTTTCATCGCCATCGAAATCACCTCACCAGTCATCGCCGCGACTGTACGAGCAGCACTCGAATTGGCCTGGAAGGCTGCGGAAAGTTTATAACGTATAATACGGAGAGTTTGTAGTGGGGTCAGGTCGTGTATTGCTACATTTCTCGTACTTACTCAATTATTAATATTTTAACTTGTTTAGTTAGTTAATATAATCATCAAATGTAGCAATACACGACCTGACCCCAGTCAAGACTTTTTACCGGCGCCGGTAAAAACGAAAATCCCCGCTACGGCCAGTCCATTGCGGGGATTTCTTATCGTACCAAATCTTACGAGCATCTCATAATCTTTGGGCGACCCAGGAGAATTTCTCCTCCCGGGAAGTTGTCGTCGCGAGGGACGACGTAGCCGACTAGAACTCAATCTCATCCAGGTTGACCGGCTTGTCGAGGAACAGTTCGGCGGTCGGGTCCGTCGAGTAGACGGTGGTCTCAATCGCCATCTCCTGGCAACCGTGCTCGTCGTCCGAGCAATCCCGGAAGTACAGCGCGCCGTTGCCGTCGGGCTCTCCTTCGTACACCAGGCCGTCGTCAGCCAGGGTGAGGTTCTCAAGCCCCACCGCCAGCGCGTGCTGCCGGATGACGTCGAGGAGCGGCAACATGGCGTTCTCGTTGTTGCTCTCCGAGAACTCGCGCGAGCAAGTGTCCTCGCTCTCCCGCCAACTGCTCAAGCACTGGTTGATGGTGTCGTTGCCACGCTCCATGGCGCGATTGCCAGCGTTGACACTCTGCAGAAGATCGGTATTCGACTTCACGCTGTTCTGCAGGACGACGGTACTGTCGAGCAGAGCTGACGTGCAGCTGTCGAGTGCGCTGTAGGCGAGGCTTGTGGCGGCGAGCTGTTCACGGGCCGTGGGCGTGCCAGTCTTGGCCGACGCCTGTTCCACCTCGATCTTCAAGGCTGCGACGTCACCGTGCAGACGGGAGTTCGCTGCCTCCAGGTCCCAGGTCGGCTTGCTGGCGATCTCGAGCTGCTGCTTGTACTCGCTCTTGGCCGTCTCGAGGTCGAGCTAGCTCTGCCTGACCTCCTGCTGCAACGCGTCGAACTGGGGCTGCAGGTGGATGTTCACACTGATGCCGCCGATGACGATGCCGCTGAAGAGAACCGTGGCCATCACGGCGATGTTCACAACAGCGTTGATGAAGGTTGTTGTGGTGTTTTCGGGTTCGTTGTCCATTCGGACTCCTTGAGGTGATGGGGAAACGTTGACTGTCCTGGGTGCAAAACACCCAGTAATGTGGAAGCGAGGGATTCAGTGATCGATCCGAGGACGATATGAACCATGGCGACTAAGAGGTGCGACGAGTAAGCCGGAGCCTAGTCGTGCACTCCGTAACCGACTATAGAAAGCTACTCTCATAGCTCGCAGTAGTCATCTCTCTCCTCCACATTACCGGGCCAAAGCCATAAATTTCTTTACGACTTTGGAGCGACGCTGAACTTCCCTCAAAGAAGTTCAGCGCGAGTCTCAGCTTTCGTTCGGAGCTGAGGAACCGGTGGGAGGCGTCTCTCCCGGGATCTCTTCGACGCTGTCGCCGGTGGGCGGGGTGTCGCCAGTCGGCTGCTCGGCGGCCTCGGGCACGTTGACCTCGGGCTTGAACGAGCCGACCTCTGTGAGTTGCATTTTCATGTCCTCACGGGCCAGCTTGTTGCTGATGTCCTTGCTCGGATGGGTCCGCATCCGGTTCAGCAGCCTCTCGGCCGCCTGGCTCAGCGTTTCCACCTGGCCCGTGTCGCGGTCCATCACGAGGGCTTCGAACGTCAGCCCGTTGGTGGACATGCTCTTGGCCAGCCACTCGAGCTTGTTCCGCGCCAGCACCAGCTCGGGCTTGCCGTACTTGAGGCTGTCGGTCCACAAGCGGTTCTTGAGCTCCTGGAGGTGTTGCCACCAGGCGTCGCGTTCCGCCTTGACCGTCTTGTGCTTGAGCAGCATGGCTTCGGTCGGCTTGTTCGACATCCAGGCCAGGGTCAGCTGCTCGTAGGGGTAGACCATGGACAGCACGCCGAGCATGAGGTTGTACAGCGCCTCCTCAGTCGCCGTCCGCTCCTTCTTGGGCCAGAGCAACTGCTCCACCCGAGTGGTTCGGTCGGCCTCGGTCCCGGTGAAGATGACCTTGCTCTCCAGCTCGACCGGCCACTTGGCGCTGTTGACGCCGAGGGCGAGGAACTCGTCGTTCCAGGCTGCGGCCGCCTCCTTGTACGTCCGGTGGGCTAGGCCCGCCGTGACGATCCGGTTCGCGGACTCAGCCGAGCTCTGCAGCTTACCGTCCTTCACCACGAACGTTGGCACCTCGGCCCGGGTAGCCTTGGCCTTCAGCACGCCCAACAGCTTGGCCTCGGGCAGCTTGCTGGCGGCGATGATCTCGACCATCGCTTCGATGCCTTTGGCGCTGGCCACGGGGTAGGCTGTAGCCAGGGCCTCGATGCCGCGCTGGGCGTCGAGCCGGCTGACGGCCGCCCGCCAGACTTCCCGGCGGAGCTGACCACCAGGGTTCAGCTTGCTCCAGGGGTCCTTGGCGATGCGGGTCCAAAAGAAACTGTTGGGGTCGTTCATTGTCTTACCCTCCTTCGGGCTTGTGTGTTGTAAACATTGAAATCCTCGGTTTTAAGCCGGTTCAAGCCTGGGAAATCTCCCAGCGAGAACCAAGGAGAATAGCAGAAAATTGGCTTTAAGTCAAGCTAAAACCAGCAAAATATAGCATTTTTCTGCATAAAATGAGACAATACAGGCCTATGGAAACCACCGCCGCGAGCCTCCTCCAACTCATCCGCCAAGGCCGCCAGCACGCCTTAATCCTGGCTGGCGACGTGGCTGCTAGCCGCGTATTAGCTGCCGAAGTCGCCTCATCCTTACTCAACGTCGACGCTGCCGATCTGTCTCGTCACCCCAACTTCCTCCGCCTCGTCCGTCCCCTCGATAAGAAGACCGAGGAGCAAAAAGCCGCCATTCCCGTGGACGATGTGACCGATTTTTGCGCCCGTTTGGCTCTTTCGAGCTTCGGCGCTGGCAAAAAAATCGCCGTCATCGAAGACGCGGACACCATGAACCACCACGGTCAAAACGCCCTCCTCAAAACGCTCGAAGAACCCAAGGGCGACACCCTCATCCTCCTCCTCACCGCCTATCCCGACCGTTTACTGCCGACTATCCGTTCCCGTTCGACTGAACTTCAGGTCGCGGGCATGGCTCTTGTCGACGGGGAGCTCGCGGCCAGCGTCGCCAAATTCCTCGCCAGTTCTCGCCTCGATCGCTTGTTGCTTGCCGTCACTCTGACTAAAGGTGACGAAGCCGGTAATCGAGACTCGTTGCAGAATTTTATCTTGGAGCTCGGTCAAGCTGTACACACGACGTTTTTGGCAAAATGCGCTACACTATCAGCAGTCACGCAACGCTCTTATTTGGTTGCCCTGGCCGTCATAGCCGAGGCGCCCATTAAACTTAAAACCAACACTAATCCAACTTTAGTGCTGGAGGAGATAGCTTTAGCCTTACCTTAAACTTCTTAACCATTTTCTATGACCTACAAAGCCCGCCTACTCGCTTGCGCCGCCGTGTTATCTTTAGCTGGAGCTGGTTGCTTGGGTGGCGGGGGAGGCGCAACTACAGCCGATGGCGGACTCTGGCAGTCAGTCGATAGTGGCAACAGTTGGACGCAATTAACCGCCTTGCCAGGGCCGACCAGCATTGGTTCTATCGCCAACGTCGACGTTATCAGTCTCACTATCGACCCAAGCGACAGCACCGTTTACTACGCCGGCACTTCTGCGGACGGCTTGCTTTACTCCTACGACAGCGGCGCTTCTTGGGCCCGCCCGGAGAACACGGATTTGCGTTCTGGCAAAGTTGTCAGCGTTGCTGTTGACCCTCGCGACGTTTGCACCTACTACGTTCTCAAAACCGACCGTGTCATGAAAACCACCACCTGCGGCCGCACCTTTACCGCCGACACTTACACAGAAACTCGCACCGACGAAACTCTCACCAGCATGGTCATGGACTGGTACGCCCCGGATTCGCTTTACATCACCTCAACGGCCGGCGACGTCATCGCTACCAAAGATGGCGGCAAGAACTGGGCCACGGTCGAGCGCCTCAACGACCAAATGAAATCCGTCATGGTCAGCAACGCCGATAGCCGCATCTTATTAGCTGGCACTCGTCGCCATGGTATTGCTCGTTCCGTCGACGGTGGCGTCACCTGGACTACGGACAAAACTATCAACACTAAATACGCCAACGCCGACTACTTCCTCGGCTTCGCCCAAACCGCGGACGGCAAGACACTTTACATGAGCAGCAACTACGGTCTCCTCGTCTCCACTGACTTGGGCGCCACTTGGGCCGACGTCCCACTCATTACCGCCCACGGTGAAGTGCCAATCCTCGCCCTCGCCGTGGACCCAGCCAACGGCCAAAATGTCATGTACGGCACGAGCAACACTTTCTATCGCTCGAGCAACGGCGGCACCGCCTGGGCCACTAAGCAATTGCCATCCTCCCGTCAGGCCGCGATGCTGACCATGAACGGCACTTCCATTTTGCTCGGCTTAACTCAGCCAAAAAAGTAATTAATCATTGCTAAAAGCCCAATTTACCTGTAAGTTTTGCCAACTATGAGCTTTATTTCTGACGCGAAACCACAATTTGAGAAGGCCCTCGACCACCTTGTTCACGACATCGGCGTACTCCGCACCGGCCGGGCTAACCCGAGCCTAGTTGAGGACGTTCAAGTCGAGGCTTACGGCACCGTGCAAGCCTTAAAAACCTTGGCTGCCATTAGCACGCCCGACTCCCGTACCATCGCCATCGACCCTTGGGACGGCAGCGTTACCAAGAACATCGAAAGCGCCATTCAAAAAAGCGACATTGGCATCATGCCAGTCGTCGACGGTAAAACCATCCGCGTCACCATGCCCATGATGACCGACGAGAACCGTCAACGCATGGTCAAAGTCCTCAAGGAAAAACTCGAGGACGCTCGTGTTGCTGTGCGCCGTGTTCGCGAAGAGGTGAAAAAGAAAATCGAGAAGGAGGAAGGCGTCAGCAAGGACGACGTTCGCGCCGACGTGGCCGAACTCGAACTCGTAGTCAAAGACTACATGGCCAAGGTGGAAATGATCGGCGACAAAAAAGAAAAAGAAGTAACAACCATCTAAGAATTTTGGAAAATTTGCTATGGCCGACGTAACGATGGAGAAGATTGTACAGCTCTGCAAATCGCGCGGCTTTGTGTTTCCGAGCTCCGAAATCTACGGTGGCTTTGCTGCTGTTTATGATTACGGACAGCTCGGTGTCGAACTCGCTAATAACATCAAAGCAGCTTGGTGGAAGGCCATGGTGCAATATCGTGATGACGTAGTCGGACTCGACTCGGCGATTTTCATGAGCCCGAAAGTTTGGGAAGCTAGTGGTCACGTTAGCGGCTTCTCGGATCCGTTGGCCGAATGTAAGAGCTGTCATTCCCGCGTTCGCGTTGATCATTTATTAGAAGAGATTGGCGTCGTGGCTGACGAGAAAATGTCGGAGGAAGAAATCAATGCTTTGTTTACCGCCAACATGGCCAAGGTCACTTGTCCAAAATGTGGCAAGCATGATTTTTCGCCAGCTAAGAGTTTTAACCTGCTCGTCAAAGCTAACCTCGGTAACTTCACTAATGATTTGACCAAAGAGCCAGTTTATTTGCGCGGCGAAACCTGCCAAGGCATTTATGTTAACTTCGCTAACGTCTTGACCTCGAGCCGCAAGCGCGTCCCATTCGGCATCGCTCAAATCGGTAAAGCCTTCCGTAACGAAATCACCGCGCGTCAGTTCGTTTTCCGTACGCGCGAGTTCGAACAAATGGAAATGCAGTACTTCACACATCCCGATCAGGAAATGGTGGAATACGAAAAGTTGCGTCAGTTACGTTGGCAGTATTACCTCGACCTCGGTATCAAGCCCGAGAATTTGCAATGGCACAAGCACGAAAATCTCGTTTTCTATGCCAAAGAAGCTTACGACATCGAGTACCGCTATCCATTCGGTTTCACCGAACTTGAAGGCGTTCATGCTCGTGGCAATTATGATTTGACCCAGCACTCCAAGTTTTCTGGCACCACGCTCGATTACACGGATCCTGTCACCAACGAAAAATACCTTCCGCATATCATCGAGTCGTCAGTTGGCGTTGGCCGCACCTTACTAGCAGTTCTCGTCGATGCCTACACGGAAGAAGAAGTCGACGGCGAAATTCGCGTGGTCTTGAAGTTGCCAAAAGCTTTAGCACCAATGAAAATTGCCGTGTTGCCATTATCGAAAAAAGAAGAATTGCAAGGCCCAGCTAGGAGCGTTCTCGCTACTCTCAAGCGTAACTGGATGGTGGACTACGACGAAACACAATCCATCGGCAAGCGCTATCGTCGCCAAGATGAAATCGGTACGCCATACTGCGTCACCGTCGACTTCGAGACACTCAACGACCAAGCCGTGACCGTTCGCGATCGCGACACCATGTTGCAAGAACGG
>CAINGB010000003.1 GCA_903848275.1 Candidatus Uhrbacteria bacterium
TTCACTTTCACCAACGATCTCGATGACGTACTCGACCTGGCTAGCCGCCTTGTCGACGTCAATCGTCAGCTCGTACCGCCCGTTGCTGCCAAGCGGCATGGGCCGACGTTGCCACTTGGGGTCGCTACCCACCCGAAAGATTAGCGTCCCTCGAGCACTCGGATCGTTCGGCATCAGTCCAGCGCTGAAGCCGAGACTACCGCTCCCAATCGTCCCACTCATTGCCGGCGCGACAATCCTCGCCTTCTCTGGCGTCTGGACTACTGGCGTCGTTACCACTGGCACCACTACAGGCTTAACCTCGCTCTTCACGACGTCAGGCTTCGGCTTCAAGGTCGGCGTGGTCTTGACTGCGATCTTGTCTGGCACCGTCACCGGCACCGGCTTGATCTCGGGTTGCACCTCGATCACTGGCTGCACTACCACCTCTACTGGCGCGACTTCAGGCTCCGCAATTTCTTGCTGTGCCATCATCGTTTTGACTCCCCAGCCGAGGCCCAAGAGCAGTGTCAACGTCACACCAGCCTTGGTTCCAGCCTTCAGCCACCTCGCCCAACCAGCCGCGATCACTTCTTCACCGACCTCTTCCTCGACCACCTCCACATGCGGCACCGCGGCAAACTCGGCGGTCAGCGAGGGCCTCTTCGGTACCTCCTCCGACACGGGCTCAACCGCGACGGTTAGTGGGTGCAGCGGCTTGGGCTGGCTGAGCGCAATCTCCTCGGATGGCGGATCATGCACATAGGTTGTAGCAGGTTCGGTGACAGTTGCATGAACCACTGGTAGCACCTCGTGAGGCTTGAGCGAGCCACTTTCGTAGCCGCGACACACCTCGTTGAAGGCCTTGAGGAACTCTTCGGCCGACTGGTACCTGTCTTCACGCTTGTAGGCCGTCGCCTTACGGACAATCGGCAGGAAGGCGGCCGGCACGGCACTCAGCCGCTGATCACCCTCTTCCGCGATGAACAAGTGCAGAGTGTTGCCGTTGCCAGTTAGGAGGAAGAACAAAAGCGCTCCGACCGAGTAGATGTCAGACCTCCAATCAGCGTTCTTGAGGTCCTCTGCCTGTTCTGGTGAACAATAGGAGGGCGTACCCATCTTGACGCCGGTCTTCGTCAGTCCTCGTTGACCGCTCGGGCTCTGCGCAATGCCGAAGTCCATTACTTTCACCTTGCCAGTCTTCGGCAGCATGATGTTTTGTGGCTTAACGTCACGGTGCACAATGCCGACGGCGTGGGCCGCCTGTAGGGCCTTCATGACGCCAGTCATGACCTCGACAATCGTCGGCCAGGGCAAGCGCTCGTAGTGCCCCAGCTCCTGGTCGCCGTCACTCGGTCGCCACATGAGTTGTTCGATGGTGTTGCCATCAATAAACTCCATCACGATAAAGTAACAGTCACCGTCCACGCCCTGGGAAAAGACCCGCACGACGTTCTCGTGTTCTTCCAGCTGGGCCATGGATTGCGCCTCAACCTCCAGTCGCGCTCGCAATTCCTTGGATTGTGATTTGTTGGGATGGAGAATCTTGACCGCTCGGTAGCGCCGCAGCTTCAGGTCAAACGCCAGGTAGACGTCAGCCATTCCACCAGAACCAAGCAGCTTACGCAGTTCATAAGCGCCACCAGCAATGATGGAGGGGAGTTCTTGAGTCATGTCGACCTCCTAGGTCGGTGAAAGGTTGGAAAAGAACGAATCGGGGGCAAAGTGCCCAGCCGACCCCGAATGTTAGCGTAAAACCGCAGTTTTAGCAAGCCGGTCGGGCCGGTGCCACGGTTGACGTCAATCAGGATTTCAGCTAGAGTTACGCCACTTAATTCTTGTCCAACGCCCTTAAGTGGGCTCGCTCAGTGCAAAACTGAGCCAAGCACCTATGATCTACGAGATCTTGACCATCGTCCCAGCCAAGTTCGCCGACACGGAAATCGACGCCGTTTCCGAGCGAATCGCCAAGCAAATCGCCGCTGCTGGCGGTAAGATTGAGAAAACCGAGAACCTCGGCAAGCTCAAATTGGCCTACGCTATTGATCACGTTCGTTACGGCACCTACGTCCTCTTCTACATCGAAGCCGCCCAAGAAATCATGGCTAAGGTCGACCAGGTCATGCGTTTGGCCGACGAAGTGCTCCGCCACATCATCGTCGCTTTGCCAAAGGGCATCCCAGCCCACACTGCTCGTCCAACTTCCTACGTTCCACCATTGAACGCTGAAGGTCGTCGTTCCAGTGAGAAGGGTGAGGAAAAGGCCCCACGTCACGAAGCTGCTCCTGCCAAGACTGAGGAAAAGCCCCTTTCTACCAAGGCTTTGGACAAAAAGCTCGATGAAATCCTGGATAGTGATATCATGAAGAGCATCTAATAGCTCTCAGATATCTATATGGCCAACTCCTTAAACAAAGCCACGCTCATCGGCAACTTGACCCGCGACCCAGAACTTCGCAAAACCGCTGGTGGCCAGGCTGTTACTTCCTTCAGTATCGCTACTAACCGTGTCTTTACTACCGCCACTGGCGAGAAGAAGGACCAAGCCGACTACCACAACATCGTCGCCTGGGGTCGTTTGGCCGAAATCTGTGCCCAGTACCTCACCAAGGGCAAGAAAGTCTACGTCGACGGTCGCATTCAAAGCCGTGAATGGGAAGGTCAAGATGGCGTCAAGCGTTACCGTACCGAAATCGTGGCGGAAAACCTCATCATGCTCGACCGTCCAACTGGCGCCCAAGCAGGTGGTGGTTACGCCCAAGCCGGAGGCGGATACGGTAAGAACGATAGCTCCGGCAACGTGCCAAGCATGGACGACGCTCCACTCCCTCCCGCCGAAGAAGAAATTAAATTAGAAGATATTCCTTTTTAAACCAATATGCCAAAGATGCAACAAACAACCGGAGGCGCCCGTCACTGCCCATTCTGCGTGCAGAAGGACCTCGTCATCGACTACAAGAACACGGATCTTTTGCGCCGTTTCCTCTCCTCCTTCGCTAAGATCGTCCCTCGCAAGCGCTCCGGCCTTTGCTCTGGTCACCAGCGCGAAGTCGGCAACGAAATCAAGCGTTCCCGTATCATGGCCATGTTGCCGTTCGTCCAGGAATAAGAATATGCCAAGCAAGACGGGGCTGCAGAGCTCCGTTTTTGCATAAAGTGAATCTATGATGTCTCGTGAAGACGCTCTCCTCCGTGCCAAAATGTGGAATGATATGTTCGCCTACCTCCGCGACTTCTTCGCCAAGCGTAGTTATCTCGAAGTCCAAACCCCCATTGCCGTCGGGAGCCCCGATCTCTCGCCCAACCTCTTCCCGGTCGCTATCGACTTAAACGTCCTCGGCCGTGGTCCAGTCCGTGCTACGCTCATCACCAGCCCTGAGTTCTCCATGAAAAAGCTCCTTGGTTCAGGCCTCGATAAAATTTTCACCATCACGCCCGTCTTCCGTAATGTGGAAGAACTTGGCGGTGATCACTCCATCGAATTCACCATGCTCGAATGGTACCAGCAACACGCCGACTACCACGCCCTCATGCAAGAAACGGAAGATCTCATCAACGGCTATCTTGGCTGGACCGACGTTTGGCCCCGCTTCAGCTTCGTCAAACTGCTAGCCGAATGGACAGGGGAGACGAGCGACGACACCTTCAATCATCACATCCTCCCCGACCTCATGAAGAAGCACGACAAGTTCATGGTCATGGAGTTCCCAGTCGCCGAAGCCGCCCTAGCTCGCAAAACTCCAGACGGCTTGGCCGCCGAACGCTTTGAGGCCTACGCTTACGGCATGGAAATGTGCAATGGCTTTACGGAATTGGTCGACGCAGCCGAACAACGCAGCCGTTTTCTCATCGAGCAGGCAGAACGTCGCGCCCTGGGCAAAGAAGTCTTTCCCATTGACGAAGACCTCCTTTCTCGGCTATCCTCCGTGGCATCACCAACCTTTGGCAATGCCTTGGGCGTCGACCGTTTGGTCATGCTCAAAGCTGGTACCCAAAGCATCGATTCTATTCACCTGTTCCCACCTTCGGAACGCTTTCGTTAAACTATGGCCTCTCCAAATGACATCCGCAAAGGCACCGTCCTTAACTACGAAAACGACCTTTGGGTCTGCGTCGGTTTCCAGCGCGTTAGCCCAGGTAAAGGCAGCTCCTTTGTTCGTACCCGCCTTAAGTCCTTGAGCTCTGGCAAGGTTGTCGAGAACAACTTCAAGGCCGCCGAAAGCGTCACCTTTGAGCAAGTCGGCTTCAAGAAGATGCAATTCATCTTCGGTGACGAATACACCCTCACCTTCATGGACGGCCAAAGCTACGAGCAGGTCGCCATTGGTCGCGACGTGGTGGGTGACGACGCCAGGTTCCTCAAGGAGGGCTTGGACGTCACCATCATCATGCACGGCGAGAAAGCCATCAGCATGGAACTCCCAATCAAAATCGAATACGTCATCACCCAAACGGACACCGCCGTTAAGGGCGACACCGCTTCCGGCAACGTCCTCAAGGACGCCACTATGGACAACGGTCTCATGGTCCGCGTGCCAATCTTTGCCAAAGAAGGTGACCACATCTTGGTCTCTACAGAAACCGGTGACTACGTGGAGCGCATCGCTAAGTAACATGCGATTCCAGGGGTCTTCAGTCCCGTGGAATTATCCATTCACCCAAACAAAACCCCCGTACTCACTGTACGGGGTTTTTGGTACGGCACGAACGAGTTTAGATCTCGCTCATGCCAGAGGGGTCATCAGTACCGACGAAGGCTGCCTCCAGCATCAAGAGGCTTGTTCCGCGGCAACTGGTAGACCATCCGCGAGCGTGGGTCAGGGCAGCGCTGCCAAACTTCTCCGACGCGCTCTTCGAACCAGGCTTTTTTTCCGTCGGAAGTCCACAGCAGATCGACCTCGCCAACGCCAGTGAGTAGCGCCCGATGCTTACGTAGCCAGTCAATTACGTTCTGGCCACTAAGCTCAAGTTTGAAGCAGCCATCCGAGTCCTTGCTGTCAGGTCTTCTCGGGTAGGTACTCTGCAGCTCTTCCTGGTTATCGCCCGTCCAGAAGACTCGCGGTTGATTCGCTAGAAGTTCGATCATCAGGCGCAGAGTGTAATCCTGACTACCGGTCCAGGTCTTCACACTCGGCAGCAAGCTCTCCGCATCGGCAATGGTGAATACCACCCGTTTGCCAACTAGCAACAGCGGATCGATCTCGGCCGCTGTTGGCCGGCTGCTGGCGTTCTCCGTGAGCAAGGACTTCTCGCGACGCCAACCATCAAATTGAAAGATTAGCAGTTCGCCATCGTCAGCCCGGATCACACCGGTTTTACGTCGGTGATCAAGACGGTATATAGTCCCAGACTCGGTTTTAGCGATTTGCATGGTTTAGCTCCCTAGGTGTTGGCGCCTTACCGCCGTTGAAAGAACATTGTTGACCGCGGAGTGTAGCTGCTGGCCAGACTTTAGTCAATCAACTTTTGGTCTCCCAATCTTCCTCGTGGTATCATGCAGCTAATATTTATGACTACTAAGATTTTTAAAGTTATCGTCCCAATCATCCTCGTGACGCTGCCTTTTGCTGTTCCTCCTTTTCACCTTTCCGCCGACATTGGTATTTTCCTGACCGTCATTTCTTTACTCTTCGCTATTCTCATCGGTTTCTTCATCTCTGGCGCCACTTCCAATTATCTCCGCATGCAAACTCTCATCAGCAGCATGAACACCTCACTGATCAGCTTGCACAGTAACTCGGCTATCATCAACGCCCCCGAACATGCCGCTCTGACCAACGCTATCGACACCTACCTCATCGCCACCTTGGACTATGACCTCCTCGACTTTTCTGGTCTCGCCAACGCTGAATTCGACAATATCATCAACCTAGTTGACCAAACTCGAGCCCACGACGACATCGGCAACGCCATGCTCCAACATTTGCACTACGCCAAAGCCGACCTCGTGGCCAACGACGAAGAAATCGCTATCACCGCCAAAACTATCGTCAATCCGGAACATTGGCTAATCCTCGTCATTCTCGCCAGCCTCATCGTTGTCCTACTTCTTAGTATGCGGGACAACAGCATTGCGGTCGCTGTCATTGTCGCCGCTCTCAACTTCACCATTCTTCACATTCTTATTTTGCTTTACGAACTAGACGCCAACATTTTCCTGGCCAAGAAATTAGCTTTTCAAGCCCCACAACGCGTCTTCTTGTCTCTCGGTCTCCACCCATATTTCCCGGACTTCGCTACCACCTTGTCGCACGTCACTTTACCCAAGCAGCAAACCTACCGCGTTGGTACTCTCTTACGTTCTGGCAAGCGCAAAATAAATTTAGTCAAAGCTGGTCGGTAAATGTATGCGCTTTGAATTATTCACCAAAGAACAGAAACTTACTACCGAGTTCTGGCAAACTCTAGTCCACCGCGTCACTCAGCGTATTGATTACTTCGACCACTGGACGCTCGAAGTCGCCTTCACGCCCAATCAACTTTTATTTTATCTAGAATCCAAGAAAGACTTTTCCGGCTTTGCCAACGAATTAGTTCCGTTCATCATCAAATGGGATAAGAATTATAAGGAAGAACTTTACCCTCAAATGAAGCGTTGTTACATCGACTTCTCCGACAAAATTAACATCATCCGTCTCAAAGAACGCGAACAGCTCCGCAAATCTCGCACGCTCAAAGGCATTCGCTGGTCATTTTATCGTCTGCCCGTCGGTTCTTACAATACACTCGAAATGTTCTTTGTCGACGCCAACGGTACGCCTTATCACTGCAAACGCCGTTTCTTAAAACCCCGGTTCACCTTCCTCGATCTCGATTTAACCGCTAGCGTCCAGTACAAACCCAAAGAAATCCCGCTTTACGTTCAAGTCCAAAAGACCGCCGAGTTACTTAGCGATAGCCCAGCCGGCGCCCTACTTCAGGTTCCTGGCTTCCCCTACTTTCAAGAGCCGAAGTATCTGCCCACCGCTCGTTACGACGTGGCTCGGCACGGACTCATTCTCGGTCAAACCGGCACTGGTAAATCCCGTTACCTTACCCATTTCATAAAACAGCTTGAAGCTTCCGGTATCACAAAAACTCACACCGTGGTCGTTATTGACCCTCACGCCGCCCTCTACACCGACTTTTCGCATGATCCCACGCACGCCAACGTCGACTTTGTGCACACGGCCTGTCAGCTGTTTGCTCAGTTAGGTGAACCGACCCTCGCCTCGGAACTAACCATCCTGCTGTTCAAAACCCTCATGCAGGATCAGTTCAACTCCAAAGCCGAACGTGTGCTCAAATACACGCTCTTCACGCTCTTTACTGGCGGCCGCATGTCGCTCGAAACCCTGCGTAAGTTCTTAACCGACGTCATTACTCGCAAAGAAGTCTTACTAGGGAGTAACGTCGCGGAAGGTATTCAAATTTTCTTCGACACCGAATTTACGGAACTTCAAACTAAGTTTTATCAGGAAAGTACCCTCCCAATTCTCACGCTGCTCGACGAGTTAGCCTTTCTCCCTATCACCAACTTCGAAACCGCCGCCTCGCTCGGCGAGCTAATCGACGCCAACAACCTCGTCTTCCTCTCCCTCGACCGTACCGCTCTCGGTCAAAAAGCTACTAAACTGATTGCCGGCCTCCTCATTCAGCAAATCTTCCTCCTGGCCCAGAGCGGCAAGCTTAAAAAGAAAATTCTTTTCCTCATCGATGAAGTCTCTGTCGTCCAAAACGAAGCCTTGGCCGCTATTCTCTCCGAAGCCCGTAAGTTTGGCCTCTCGCTGACTCTATCTCAACAGTATCTCCAGCAAATCGACAAGAACATCCTCCAGTCCGTCATTACGAACGTCAGTAACTACGTCATTTTCAAAATTTCCGAAGAAGACGCTAATGATTTAGCTAACAACCTGGAATTCAGTTTCCCGGACGAGCTCTTCGACCAAGCTGCCGAGCGCTCCACTTACGAGAAACATCTCAAAGTCAAAATGATGACAGAACTACATCCGCGTGAGTGCTTAGTCCGGGTCTTCGCAGATGGTAAGTTTTACCCTATGATTAAAGCACGAACTATTGATACCTAGCTTATGAACGACGAATTAGCCCTCCAAATGTGCAACCTCATCTCCAAAGACGTCTTTGGCCGTGATTTAGGTCTTTCCCTCGACGCCATTCAGCAAAAACTAACGGCTGGCATTGCTTTACCAGCCTTAATGGAATGCGTTCGCACTCATGTTCCAGTTTATATTTACGACCCGCAACCAAAGCAGCAAGTCATCAGTGAAGCCGCTTTTATTGAGCAAGCTCAAAAGGACGACTGGATGATGCCTAAACGCGAACTCAATACCATCGACGACTTCCTGGCCGCCTGGCAAGCTGCCAACTTCATGAAGGGCGACAAGGCCAACGAATCACAAGACGTCGCCAAGTCCGACTCGGTCATTTCCTCCCAAGGTGTCTACATGAGTACGCTTATCAGCAGCTCAAAAAATATTCTCTTTTCCCACGGTAACTATTTCTCCAACTATCTCCTTGCTTGTCGCGGCAATAGTTCTTGCAACTTCGGCATCCGTATCTTCGACAGCATCTACTGCTCATCTAGCTACGAAGTCCGCTGGTCTAACAAAGTCAGCAAGTCCATGTTTATCAACGACTCGCTCGACTTATACGAATGCATCGCCTGTTTTGGCCTCCGTTCCAAAAAATATTGCATCGCTAACATTCAATACGAAAAAGAGGAGTACCTGAAAATCAAAGCCATGATTATCGACTGGATTTTTGCCCAGTGGCAGTAATAGGCGGGGTTACCACCCCCCGCCAATAAGAAGAACCGTACCAGCGAGGAGACCAGCCGGTCTCCTTTTTGGTACGGTTCAGACATTGCGGCCACTAGTCTCGGCCATCAGACGAGGTCGAGGATGGTCTCTCGGAAGGCAGCTCGCACCTCGTTACTCGGGTGGAACATCTCGACGGCTTGCCAGAGTACCGTGATCGCCTCCTCGACGCTTGCCAACCCGTGGCAGATGCGGATCTTGTCGTCGTCACTCTCGTCTGGCTGCTGGAACCTCTCGTGCTTGGTCGGCCAGCCAACCACCAAGGTGAAGGTGCCGCGGCCGTCGGGCAACACGTCGAAAGTAAAGCCAAGGGCATTGTGTTTGAGGGTATTGGGCATTCTGTTCTCCTGGGGTGAATGTTGACCGCGCAGCTTAGGCCATACGACCCAAAAAGTCAATATAAAAGAAGAGACCAGCCCTTCTCGAAGAGAAGAACCGGTCAGGGGAGGGGATTCGGCGGGAGGAGTAAGGGCTCTAGCAGAGCTCAAGTGTCAGCATCAATGCCGTGTTGGCGTAGGAAGCGACGTCGCCGTTTGGCTCGGCGATCGCCAGGCCGGTGGGGATGCAGATGCCTCTCGCGGTGGGCGTTCATCACCCAATGGACGTACTCAGTCACTTCGCCGTCGGTCATGTACCGGCCCAAGTGAGCCGCACTCTGCTGCACGCGGCGCAGCCTCTCTCGCCGCCGCCGCTTGTTTTCTAGACCCTCGTGGTACTCCTCGGGGATGTCTCGTGGGTCGAATTCCGAGGCCAGGCGTTTGCCGGCTGTTCGGAACTGGGCTCGTATCGCTTTGTCGTCTCCTTGGGTGGTATTCCTGAGTGGCTGGGCTGCCATGGTGGCCTCCTGGGGTTTGGGGACGTGGACGTGGCTACGTTCCGTGCTGCATTACCGAACTCCTGGTTGAAATGTTGCCGAGGCTGATTAAACCATACAATTTGTGTAAGGTCAAACGAAAATCCCCCCGCTCGATCGCTCGTCCACTATCATCGCTGGCTGGTGCCGGGTAAAGAAGCTGTCGGTAAAGTGGAAGCCGGCTGTCCAGGCTACGTTGTTCCAGTACATGGTACGGATTCCACATCGGCCACGCCGTGTTTGTAATACGCAGCCCCAAAAGCACAGCTCGTACTCTCGCCACTGGCGGGGGAGTCGGCTTTGCTCTGCCAAGCATTGCTCAAGTGCCACGTCGCCGAGCACTCTCTGGCCAGCCAGTCCATGGTACACGTTAAAGCCCGCCATCCAGGCCCGTTCCTGCTCCGGCAAGCAGAACGGTCTGCACCGCGCCAAGTCAACCTCACCTTCTCGGTTTACCGCCCGGGGCAGCTGCATGTCTGCCTTGTACTCAAACTTTCGTCTCATGCTGCCTCCTGTAGTTAGGCCTCAGGAATATAGCTTAAAAATTATGCACTGAACAGCTATTCGCCCCTCCTCCCAAAATTTGTTACAATGAACCTGTTATGGCGAAAAAGAACAAAAAGCGCAGGCAGGTTATCGAAGACGAGCCCATGATCAGTGACGACGTGCGGGAAAGTATTGTAGCCATTGGCTTAATCGCCGTGGGTGCCATTCTCCTCTTGTCGTTCTTTGGGCTGGCCGGCAACGTCGGCAAGACGGTCGACGGCGTGCTTGGTCAAATGATCGGCCTCGCTCGCGTCATTGTCCCTATTCTCTTTTTTGGCATCGGGGCCACCATCGTCTTGGGTGATCGTCGCTTCTTGACCGTCAAAAACGTCATCTGTCTCGGTCTCTTCCTAGTCACGCTTGACGGTCTCATGAACATGATCTTCGCTCACGGTATTACTGATCCAGCAATTGTCAGCAAATACGGTGGGGAACTGGGCCTTCTCGGCTCTATCAGCTTGGTCGGCGCCACGGGCTACGTCGGCGCGCTCACCATCATGGCTGCCATTTTCCTTATTTCCGTGGTCATTCTTCTCAACACATCCTTGAAAACCCTACTCTCGCCGTTGACTGGCGCCTTCCATCTCTTCCGTGGCAAGTCAGCTGCCGAAGTTGAGGCTGAAGTCGACGAAGTTTCCTTCGACGAGCGCCAGGCTGAAGAAGAGGAAGAAGAACTAGTCGAGCCAACCGAGGAGGAAATTGAGGCCGAAGAGCGAGCCATCAAGTCAGTCGGTAGCGACGACGAGGACGGTGTGCCTTTCGTGACACCAACCGAGCAAGTCATGACGAGTAGTCAACATCGCAAGATCGACATGCCTTTCGACCTTCTCGACGACCGCAGTTCCGACGCCAAGGCCGGCGACACTGAACGCGGCAAGGACATCATTGTCAAAACCTTCGGCCAATTCGGCATTCCGGTGGAAGTCATGGATGTCAAAGTTGGCCCGACCGTCACCCAGTACGCCATTAAACCAAGCAACGGCGTCAAACTCGCCCGCATTGTCGCTTTGCAGAACGACTTGGCTCTGGCCCTCGCTGCTCACCCAATCCGTATTGAAGCGCCCATCCCGGGCAAGTCTCTGGTCGGCATTGAAGTTCCTAACCAAACCATCGGCAAGGTCTGTTTGCGTGAATTGCTCGAAAGCAAGGAATTCAAGAACCGCAAAACCAGCTTTACCGTCCCAATCGGTAAGGACATTACCGGCAGCACCCAGCTCTTGGCCGTGGAAAAGACGCCGCACATGTTGGTCGCTGGCGCCACTGGTAGCGGTAAGTCCGTTTGTTTAAATACCATCATCATTTCCTTGCTCTACCAGAACGGGCCGGACGATCTCAAAATCATCATGGTGGACCCTAAGCGCGTCGAGCTCGGCGTCTACGCTGGCATTCCACATCTCCTCGTACCACCTATCGTCAAAGCCGACGAAGCTATCAACGCTCTCAAGTGGGGCGTCAGGGAAATGGAACGCCGCCTGGATCACCTGGCCAAATTTGGTGCTCGCGATATTGACTCCTACAACGCCAAAGCCAAGGAGAAGATGCCGCGCATTGTCATCATCATCGACGAGTTGGGCGACTTAATGAGCCAAAACAAGCGCGACGTGGAAGCTGTCATTGTCCGCATTGCTCAAATGGCTCGCGCTGCCGGCATCCACCTCATCCTCGCCACTCAGCGCCCTTCCGTTGACGTCATTACCGGTACCATCAAAGCCAACATTCCAACTCGCCTCGCCTTTGCCGTTGCTTCCGGCGTCGACAGTAAAACCATCCTCGACATTGGCGGTGCCGAAAAATTGCTCGGCCGCGGCGACATGTTGCTCTCGAGCCCCGACATGAGTAAGCCTCGCCGCATGCAAGGTGCTTTCCTTTCCGAGAAGGAAATCGAGCGCGTCGTTAAATTCTTAAAGGACGAGAATCCACCAGACTACAACTACCAAATCACGGAAGGTGCCTCAAGCAACGGCCTAGCTATCAATGCGGAAGACCAAGATGACCTCCTCGACGAGGCTATCAACATTGTCATCGAAAGCGGCAAGGCCTCCACTAGCTATCTACAACGCCGCATGAAGGTGGGCTATTCTCGGGCTGCTCGCATGATCGACCTCATGCAGCAAATGGGTGTAGTCAGTGTTGGTGAAGGCGCCAAGCCGCGCGACATTCTGGTCACCGAATGGCCACCAGCTGGCAAGACTCGCGCCCCTTCGCAGTTCGCTGCCGTCAATCCTGCTCTCCGTGAACCTTTGCCGTCTAATCGCATCGATAACTCTTCCGACGAACACGACCTCGATGTTGACGACGAGGACGAAGATGACCTCGACCTAGATGAAGACGAAGAGCTCCTCGCCAACCTAGACGAAGATGCCGAAGCCCGCTTTATGGGTGCGCCAGTCGTCGCTGCTGCGGAAGGGGAAGAAGATTTAACCGCAGAGGGCTAGGCCTGATTTATGGTCTTCGTCATGCGTAAACTCGACCGTGTTCCGGCAACTCTCGGCGCCAAGCTGCGTGCTTTGCGCCGCGGTCAAGCTGTTTCGCTTGGTGACATTGAACGCGAGACTCATGTTCAGCGCGCTTACCTCGACGCTTTGGAGCATGGTGATTACGCCGCCTTGCCCGAACCAATCTATACTCGCAACTTCATTCGCGCCTACGCCCGTGCACTCAACGCCGACGAGAAATATTTCCTGGAACTCTACGACGAAGAATGCGGTCGCTCCGATCTCCTCGATCCTTCTCGTTTACCTCGCCAGCGTGTTAAGCGTGGTTCATTTTTTAATCTCCCTCGCGCCGTTACCGTTGGCTTCATGGGTCTCTTCGCTGCCATCGTTATTGGTTACTTCGGCTGGCAGTGGCACAACATGCTGCAAGCCCCAGTTGTCGTGCTCGACGCTCCTGGTGACGGTTTAGCGACCGACACCGCCCTGCTCCCGGTCACCGGCAAAATAACCTCAGGTGAAGCCACTCTTACCATCAACGGCGAGCCAGTCGTCGTCAACGCGGACCATTCCTTCGCTACGGAAGTCGACTTACAGCGCGGCCTCAACGTCATCACCCTGGAAGCCAAGCGCCGCTACTCACATTCAGCCCTTATTTACAGGCGAATTGTCTTCGAGCCAAAATCATCCACAGTTAGCTTTGCACCCTAAAGCCCAGAGTGTAGTAGAATAGAGGAGGAGAGGACATTGTAGAGTCCTCTTTTGTTTTCCAGACTGTATCCCCAAACAACTCTGAGCTCCCCGCTCTTATTTCTACACAATTATTTCACTATGGCCAAAGACGCAACCGCCGCTCGTTTAGCCGCCGCTACGAGCGCCATTTCACAGATTAAACAACGCTTCGGCGAAGGCTCAATCATGCGCCTCGGAGAAGCTAGGCACACCACCGTCGACGTCATTCCGACCGGCTGCTTGTCGCTCGACCTCGCCTTGGGCGTTGGTGGCGTCCCTCGTGGTCGTATTATCGAAATCTACGGCCCAGAATCATCCGGTAAAACCACGCTCGCCAACCACATCGTGGCGGAAGTGCAAAAGCTTGGTGGCATCGCCGCTTACATCGACGCCGAACACGCTATGGATCCAGAGTACGCCAAAAAAATCGGCGTCAACATCGACGAACTCTTCCTCTCGCAGCCAGACAATGGCGAGCAAGCACTCGATATCGTGGAAACTCTCGTCCGTTCTTCCGCCATGGACGTGATTGTCATCGACTCCGTGGCAGCACTAACTCCAAAGGCGGAAATCGACGGCGAGATGGGCGACTCACACATGGGTTTGCAAGCTCGTCTCATGAGCCAAGCGCTCCGCAAGCTCACCGCTATCGTGGCTAAGAGTGGTTGCGTCGTTATCTTCATCAACCAGATCCGCATGAAGATTGGCGTTATGTTTGGCAACCCAGAAACTACCACCGGTGGTAACGCTTTAAAGTTCTACGCTTCACTTCGTATTGAAGTTCGTCGCTCCGCGCAAATTAAACAAGGCGAAAAAATTGTTGGTAACCGTGTCAAAGCAAAAATTGTCAAAAATAAAGTGGCACCTCCGTTCCGTACTTGCGAATTCGACATCATGTACAACGAAGGCATCTCAATTGCCGGCGACATGGTGGATCTCGGCGTCGAAATTGGTACCGTAGAAAAGCGCGGCAACAGCTATCTCTTCGGCGAAGAAAAACTCGGTGTCGGTCGTGAAGTCGCCAAGCAATATTTGCGCGACCACCCAGACACTCTAGCCAAAGTCCGCGCTGTCACCTGGGACAAAGCCCAAGAAGCCGACATCGGCACCGTCCTCAAAAAAGCCTCGAGCAAACCCGCTGACGACGCTGCCCCTGCAGCCGAGTAACTCACCCTAACGAACCGAGACCATAACGAGCCAACATCCGAGGTAGACCCCGTCTTCCTCGGATGTCAACGGTACAAGCCAGTCACAAAATTGCCGGTCAACCTTGAGAATCAGATTAATAAAAGGCGAAGCCTCGTGCTTCGCTTTTTTGCATCATCTAATTCGTAAGATTAGCATCTATGGAAAAAGATTTCATTGGCTGGAATGCCCTTAAGGAAAACATTGATAATAGCAATCGCCCAACATACTTTCATCAAAGGGAAATCTGGTGGTGTTCGCTAGGAATAAATGTGGGAGTAGAAATCGACGGCAAGCATGAGAACTACGAGCGACCAGTAGTAATCATGAAAGTATACAATACACAAAGTCTCATTATTCTGCCTCTAACTAGCCAAGTGAAAAACGATGTATATCACCACAGAGTTATTAATCGCAATAAAGTAGTGTGGGCCAAACTAACTCAATCCAGAGTTATTAGTTCAAAACGATTACTCCGTAAGATCGACAAAGTACCGTTGCCAGAATTTCAAAAGCTCCGATCAGCCTGGCTACAATCGCTATAAAACACATCGGACCCCGCACATTGCGAGGTCCTCGGAGGTAGTAGCTACAAAGCTAAAACCATAATAATTCAATTATACTCCTCTAAAAGTCTGTGTCAATGAAAGCGGGGGATATCACTCGCTTTTGCTATTTTCGTTTGACTTTTCACCCAAAATATGCTATAACATGAGGTCGGCACCTCGTCGGCTAAACTACCCCCGGAGTCATCATGGACAAGCTTATCGAGAGAGTCATCAGTAGTCCCTGGTTCTTCCTCGTCCTCCTCGTCGCTGCCGTCACCGCATTTTCGGCCGAGTACTACCTGGCCACCCACGGCTTGCTGCCCCAAGATCCCTACGCTGATCCAACTCCCTAGTGGGTCAGCCTCGGGTCGCGTCATCTAGCGCCCGACAGACATCCCTCACGGCTGTCGTGTCGGGTGTTCTGTTTTTAGCAGAGGTTGCAAGCATTATTTGACACGTCGAACAGTCGGTCTATACTCATAGTAGGCTCTAATTTTTCAATTGGACTCCCTATGCGTGCTTTTTTACTAGTACTGCTAACCTCAGCATTTTCGCTACTTCTGGTAGCCCCAGTGCACGCTGCGAGTCACTATTACGGTGAAGGGGAGTTAACTGCCGCCTCAACGGCCACCAACTATTTAGGTGGCTATTCACAATGGCTTACACCAGCAAAATATACCACCACGGATTCTGGCGGTTTTACGGAGGAGACTATTTGGGTTGGTACGCAAAATAGCTCCACTTGGGCAGAAACTGGTTTGACGATGGGCTGGTCAACGAGTACCACCGACTGGACCATGTATTGGGCGGAATTCACACCAACTTATAACGAATATAAAGTTACAACTATTAGCCCTGGCGCAACAGGAACTAATCACCGCTACCAAATTCAATACGATAGCTACAAAAAGTGGGGAGTCTATATTGATTACACCAAAGTCGGCACGTCTACCCAAAGTGCAGGCACCATGTTCATTTATAACGGTTCGGAAGTTACCAAGTCGGCCAATACACTAACAGCCACCTATCCATCCTACATGCAGTGTTTGAAGGCCGGCACCTGGACTTACTGGAAATCCTGTGGCGGCTCACTAACCAGTACTGCCAACACGCCATACAAGTGGAAATGGTTAGACACCACCTACAAATTTGGTGAAAGCTACGAATAATTTGGTTATTTCTATGCAAATCAAAAAATATCTCGTACCATCAGTTGCTCTAGTCGCCATTATTCTTGGTTCAAGTCTCGTCGTTAAATCAATTCAGGCTGGCCAAGACAAGGCTGCTGTCACCACCGTTCCACTGCCTCTCAACGCTCCAGTTGGTGCAGCCTACACCACACCAACCAATCTTCCTGGTCCAACTGGCGGTCCGTATAAGGACGTAGCAACTGTCAAAACTCTAGTGCTTAATGCTGCAGTTAGTAACGCTGGATCGACTGCCAAGGTCTCGGCTGTAGTTCGCACTACTCACCTTGCTCTCATCACGGCCGGTATCTTCTCGTCATCACCATCAGTAGCAGATAATCGCGAAGTATATCTCGCCACTGTTGAAGGCTCATTCGTTTTCAATCGAGTTCCGCGGGGTCAGGACCCAGTCCAAGCCTCTCACATCAATGTGGAAATTGACGCCACGACTGGTGATGTCCTCGCAGTTGGTACATCCACCGTCACTCAAGACCAAAATATTGTAAAAAAACTCAGTTCAGTCGCCAATACTTACTGGGTCAATCCATAAGAGCGCGTTGTGGAAGAAGCAGGGTTGATTTACCCTGCTTTTTAGTTTATAGTCTGGCTAGCTCCTCGCCTTACATTGCGGGGTAAACCGTGATCTCGTCATACTACTGTCTGAACACCTGGGCGGCGTCTGTCGCTAGGAATCTCTCTCTCCTTGTTCTCGCGCAATAGCTTGACCTCTCGTATCGCTGTGTTTACCTTGCATTGCCAGTTGGGGAGTTTTCTGTTACCTTACCCCCTCGATTTCGCCTCATCCCGAGGCTCTCGAGTCCACCTGGAGCCATCATGCCTGTCGCCTCTTCAGAACGTCGCCTCATCGCCTTCAACACCTCCGCCGAGCGTGTCAGGACCGCAATCACGTTCGTGGGCAATCTCGATCTCAAGGATCAGGTTGAGCAACCTTACTTCAGTATCGACGCCAAGAATTCAACGAGCACTGACCTCAGAGTAGGTCTGGTCATGCCCGACGGCGCCGATCCCCATCAGTACCAGGAGTTCTTTTTCAGCGAATGTGTGCCAACAGCTGCTCTGAACCGGTTGTGCATTTTTGACCTCCAACTCTTCGGCGGCAATAGGGATCTCGTCTACGCGGTGAGTGATGCCTATGAAGTAGCTCTCAGCACTGTTGGGCAGCTCCGCTTCCGTCGTGCCACTGGTCGTCAGGTGGAGGTCCGCCTAGAACTCGGCCGCAGTGGCTATTACTTTACCCGCATCCAGACCGTCGACGCCGACCGTTTCTTCCTCTTTGACTAGCCACCTCCTCTTCTCCTTCCCTGATCGGGCGCCTCACGGTGCCCGATCCTGTCGTTTAAGAGCCTGAGCCTTGTAGGAGTGAGGAGTTGTCAGTTGGTCATCGACGACGCCAGCCTCGGCCCTGTGACGGCGCCCGAGTCCGACGAGGTGAGACGGCCGTTACGGTTGACGAGGCGCAGTTAGGAGAGGACTAACTGACAACTCCGAACGACGTTTGACGATAAGTCCAGAAACTGCTATAATCGCGACCAATCGGCTCAACCTTTTTGCGCCGCCTCTGTTCAAGCCCCATTTGCAAGTGGGTTGCCTAACGGAATTGCTCAATTATTAGCCTCGTTTCTGGTGTTTTCTTCCCACCACTTGGTGACTGCTCACAACGTCGCAAGCGTTGCCGCGGCCGCCGGTCACAACGAGATTGTTACCTAGTTCACCGCCCGGGTCGCACCCAGGCGATTTTCGCGTTCACCCCGGTAATCTACCCACTTTATGGCCAAAGCAAAGGTGACAGTTCAAGCCCCGGTAACCCCTCAAGTCGTCCAAAAGGGTGCCAAAAGTGAGCCCCGCAAGTACTTTACGCCGCTCCGTGATGCCATGGATCTGCCAAACTTGATTGAGATGCAAATGGCTTCTTATGCCTGGTTCTTAAAGACCGGTATTCGCGAGCTTTTTGGCGAAATCTCCCCAATTAAGGACTTTATTGGCCGCGATCTGGAATTGACCCTCGGCGACTACTACCTGGACGAAGCCAAGTTCGACGAAGTAACCTCCAAGGTCAAAAACGTCACCTACGAAGCCCCTTTGCGTGTCAAAGCCCGCCTTAAGAACTTGCGCACGGAAGAAGTCAAAGAGCAGGAGATTTATTTGGGCGACCTGCCAGTTATGACTCCCCGTGGTACCTACATCATCAACGGCGTTGAGCGCGTCATTGTGTCCCAGTTGGTCCGTTCCGCCGGTGCTTTCTTTACCGCCGAAGTCTTGCGTGGCCGCCGCTATTACGGCGCCAAAATCATCCCTAACCGTGGTGCTTGGTTGGAATTCGAAACCGACGCCAAGAACGTTATTTGGGTCAAAATCGACCGTAAGCGTAAGGTGGCCATCACTGCCTTGTTGCGCGCTTTTGGTTGCAGCAGCAACGAAGAAATCATCCCACTTTTTAGTGACATCGACACCCACCCAACCAACCGCTACATCGAAGCAACTCTTGCGAAAGATATTTCTACCAACGAAGACGAAGGTTTGCGTGAAGTTTACAAGCGTATTCGCCCAGGTGATTTGGCCACCGTCGACAACGCTCGTCAACTCATCCATGCCATGTTCTTCAACTTCGACCGTTACGACATGGGTGCCGTCGGTCGTTACAAGTTCAACCTCCGCTTTGGTTTTAACACCGAACCAGCCGTCGTGACTCCAGAAGAAAAGCGCATTTTGACCAAGGACGATCTTGTTGCCATCGTCCGCGAAATCATCCGCCTCAACATCACCCAAGACGAACCAGATGACGTCGACCACTTGGGTAACCGCCGTATTCGTTCCGTTGGTGAACTTATCCAGCAGCGTTTCCGCGTCGGTCTTGCTCGTATGGAGCGCATTGTTCGCGACCGTATGTCCACCCAAGACATCGAGTCGTTGACCCCAGCCAAACTCATCAACGCCCGCCCTGTCATTGGTGCGACCCGCGAATTCTTCATGTCTTCGCAGCTTTCCCAGTTCATGGACCAAACCAACCCTCTTGCGGAGTTGGAGCACAAGCGTCGTTTGAGCGCCATGGGTCCTGGTGGTTTGTCCCGCGAACGCGCTGGCTTCGAAGTCCGCGACGTGCACCAAACTCACTACGGTCGTATTTGTCCTATCGCGACGCCTGAAGGACCGAACATTGGTCTAGTCGGTCACTTGGCCAGCTACGCCAAGGTCAACGACTACGGTTTTATTGAAACACCTTACCGCCTTGTCGAGAACATCAAGGGCCGCGTCAAAGTTACCAACAACATCGTCTACGTTTCCGCCTTCACGGAAGAAAAGGCTGTCACCTGTCCTGCCACCGTCCCTATGGATGCCGATGGTTTCATCACGGTCGAATACGTCGAAGCTCGTAAGTTCGGCGAACCACGTTTGGTGCCAGTCACTGACATCACCTACGTCGACGTTTCCACCACCCAGATCGTCTCGATCGGTACCGCGTTAGTGCCTTTCCTCGAGCACGATGACGCCACGCGCGCCCTCATGGGTACAAACATGATGCGTCAGGCTGTGCCTACCATTCGTCCAGCCGCCCCAATCATCGGTACTGGTATGGAACGCCGCGCCGCCATTGACTCCGGTCACGTTATTGTCGCTTCCGAAAACGGTACCGTCACCAAGTCCGACGGTGGCCAAATCGTTGTTAACTACGAAGAGAAGGGCGAGGTCACCTACAAGCTGACCAAGTTCATGCGCAGCAACAACTCCACTGCCATCAACCAGCGTCCAATCGTCTTGCCGGGTGAAGTCGTCAAGAAGGGCGACGTCTTGGCCGACGGTCCATCGGTCGACAAGGGCGAACTTGCTCTTGGCCAAAACATGATGGTCGCTTTCATGAGCTGGGACGGTTACAACTACGACGACGCTGTCATCATTTCCGAGCGTGTAGTTCAGGACGACCGTTTCACCACCATCCACTTGGAGCACCTCACGATGGAAGTTCGTGACACCAAGCTTGGTCCAGAAATCGTCACCTCTGACATTCCAAACGTCTCCGAAGAAAAATTAAAGAACCTCGACGCCGAAGGTATCATCCGCGTTGGTGCGGAAGTTAAATCCGGCGACATCCTGGTTGGTAAAATCACCCCTAAGGGCGAAACCGAACTCTCCGCGGAAGAAAAATTGCTCCGCGCCATCTTCGGTGAGAAGGCCCGCGAAGTCCGCGACAGCTCACTTTACTTGGAGCACGGTCGCAAGGGCAAAGTCGTGGACATCAAAATCTTCACCCGCGAAGACGGCGACAATCTTCCACCAGGCGTCATGAAGTCCATTCAAGTCACCGTCGCCGACCTCCGCAAATTGCAAGCTGGTGACAAGGTCGCCGGTCGTCACGGTAACAAAGGTGTCGTCAGCAAAGTCGTGCCAGTCGCCGATCTCCCATTCATGGAAAACGGTCGCGCCGTGGACGTCATTTTGACTCCACTCGGTGTTGTTAGCCGTATGAACTTGGGTCAGATTTTGGAAGTTCACCTTGGCTTGGCCGCTGTTCACTTGGGCTACAAGGTTGCCACCCCAGTTCTCTCCGGCATCAAGCAGAGCGATATCCGCGCTGAACTAGTTAAGGCTGGCTTTGACGAAACCGGACAGGTCAAGCTCATCGACGGTCGTACCGGTGAAGCTTTCCACCACAACGTCACGGTCGGTATCATGTACATGCTCAAATTGAACCACATGGTCGAAGACAAGATGCACCAGCGTTCCATCGGTCCTTACTCCCTCATCACGCAGCAGCCGCTTGGTGGTAAGGCCCAGTTCGGTGGTCAGCGCTTCGGTGAAATGGAAGTCTGGGCGCTCGAAGCTTACGGTGCCGCTCACATGTTGCAAGAAATTCTCACCATTAAGTCCGACGACGTTCCTGGTCGTGCCAAGGCTTACGAAAGCATTATCAAGGGCGAAACCATCACCAAGGTCAACATCCCAGAGTCGTTCAACGTGTTGGTCCGCGAGCTCAAGGGCTTGTGTCTCGACGTCGAGCTCCTCAAAAATAATAAAAAGGTCGACTTCGCTGAAGACGCCCGTGAGACTCAAGCCTAAGCCTCGTCTATGTCAATGCAATTTGATACCCTCAAATCCACCGACTTCGACGCCATTCGCTTGCGCTTGGCCTCACCAGAAGTCATGCGTGAATGGTCTTACGGCGAAGTCAGCAAGCCAGAAACCATCAACTACCGCACCCAAAAGCCAGAAAAGCAGGGCTTGTTCGCCGAAGAAATTTTTGGCCCGTCCAAAGACTGGGAGTGTTACTGTGGTAAGTATAAGAAGATCCGTTATAAGGGCATCGTTTGTGACAAGTGTGGCGTGGAAGTCACCCAAGCCTCCGTTCGTCGTGAGCGCATGGGTCACATCGAATTGGCCGCTCCAGTCACTCACATTTGGTACCTCCGCGGCGTGCCAAGCAAAGTTGGTACTTTGCTCGACATGAGCGTGCAGCAGCTCGAAAAGGTCGTGTACTTTGCTAGCTTCATCGTGACCGACGTCAACGAAGAAGCCCGCGAACAGACCATCGAACAGGTTAAGGAAGAATACAAAGCTAAACGCAAGATGATCGAAGGCGAGAAGAAGCGCGACCTCGGCCGCTTGGAAGAAAAATTGGCCGCCGATCCTAAGTCTCTTGCTGTCGAAATCAGCCGTTTGGACGAAATCGCTGACGCCAAGCTCCTCGAACTCGAGTCAGATTTTGAGCAGGTGGACAAAGACTTGAAGGAAATCAAGCCTTTCAAAGTCATCAGCGAAGCCACCTATCACGACTGGTCCATGCGTTATGGCCACATTTTTGACGCCGGCATTGGTGCCGAAGCGCTCTTAAAGATGCTGAACCGCATCAACGTTCCAGAATCCATCGCTACTCTCACCAAAGAACTCGCCGAAACCTCCAGCAAAGCCAAGGCCGACCGTTACATGCGTCGCCTCAAGTTGCTCCACAGCTTGGAGAAGAACGTCATTTCCCCAGGTTGGATGATTTTGCGCGTTATCCCAGTTATTCCACCAGACTTGCGTCCAATGGTTCCACTTGATGGTGGCCGTTTCGCCACTTCTGACTTGAACGACTTGTACCGCCGCGTCATTAACCGCAACAATCGTTTGCGTCGTTTGCATAGTCTCAACGCTCCAGAAGTTATCAGCCGCAACGAAAAGCGCATGCTCCAGGAGGCCGTCGACGCTTTGATCGACAACAGCGCTCGCCAGAGCAAGACCGTTATTGCCGCCACCGGTAAGAAGCGCCAGCTCAAGTCCTTGGCCGACATCTTGAAGGGCAAGCAAGGCCGTTTCCGTCAGAACTTGCTCGGTAAGCGTATCGACTACTCCGGTCGTTCCGTTATTATCGTTGGTCCTCATCTTAAATTGAACCAGTGCGGTATCCCTAAAAAGATGGCGCTCGAACTTTTCCGTCCGTTCGTTATCAGCAAGCTCATCAGCCGCGAACACGTCCACAATATTCGCTCGGCTAACCGCTTCATTGAAGCCGATCGTCCAGAAGTTTGGGACATTTTGGAAGAAGTTACCAAGAAGAGCTACGTGCTGCTTAACCGCGCACCAACGCTCCACCGTTTGGGTATTCAGGCTTTCCAACCACAGTTGATTGAAGGCAAGGCCGTCCAAATCCACCCACTCGTTTGTGACGCTTACAACGCTGACTTCGACGGTGACCAAATGGCCGTCCACGTTCCGTTGACGGAGGAGGCACAGCGCGAAGCTGCGGAACTGATGCTTTCTACCCGCAACTTGCTTAAGCCATCATTTGGTGGTCCAGTTGCTAACCCAGGTAAGGACATCGCTTGGGCCTGTTACTACATGACCATGACGCTCGACCAGCCAGATGAGAAAATCATCCGCGCCTACGCCGACGAAATGGAAGCTATCTACGCCTACGAAATCGGCCACATCTTGCTCCAGACCTGGATCCGTTGCCGCGTGAAGGGCGTCCTCATGACCACCACCGTTGGCCGTATCATCGTCAACCAAAAGTTCCCAGACCGTATTGGCTACCAGAACGAGCAGATGGGTAAGAAGTCACTCGCCAACATCGTGCGCGACGTTTTGGAGTACTACGGCAGCGAATTCACCGCCGTCTTGCTCGACGACTTGAAGGAACTCGGTTTCAAGTACGCCACTTTGTCTGGTTACTCGTGGGGTATGAAGGCTCTTCCCGATATTCCAGCCAAGCCAGCTTTGGTTGCGGAAGGTGACAAGCGCGTCCGCGAAATCGAAGACTTCTACGGCCAAGGTTTGCTCACCTCGAGCGAACGTCACGCCCAGATTGTTAAGGTTTGGACGGAAATCAAGGACCGCGTTGCCGAAAGCGCTAAGGGTCTCTTGCCGCTCGACTCCTCACCATCAACCATGATCGAATCCGGCGCCCGTGGTAGCTGGACCCAGATGACCCAGATGATCGGTATGATCGGTATGAAAGCCTCGCCGAGTGGTGAGATTATCGAGTTGCCGGTGAAGTCTTCCTTTAAAGAAGGTGTCTCCGTACTGGAATTCTTCATTTCAAGCCACGGTACACGTAAGGGTCTAACCGACACCGCGCTCCGTACTGCCAACGCTGGTTACCTTACCCGCCGTTTGGTCGACGTGGCCCAAGACGTCGTGGTTCGCGAAGTCGACTGTGGTGATAGCCAAGGCGTGGTCTTGACTCACACCGAATCCGAAGAAATCGGTGAGCCATTACTCATCCGTATTCTCGGTCGTGTCGCTCTTTCTCCTATCCTCATCCCTGGTACGGCCACAGAACTCGTCGCTGCTGGTGAATTGATTACGGAAGAACATATTCGCTCCCTCAAGAAGAGCGAAAAGGCTAACGGTCCCTTGCCAGAAGCTCACGTTCGTTCCGTTATGACCTGCCGCATCCGTCGCGGTGTCTGTCAGAAGTGTTACGGCTACGACCTCTCCTACAACAAGCTCAGCAAGCTCGGTGCCGCCGTCGGTATCATCGCTGCTCAATCAATCGGTGAGCCTGGTACTCAGCTTACTATGCGTACTTTCCACACTGGTGGTGTCGCAGGTAAAGACATTACTCAAGGTTTGCCGCGTGTTGAAGAGTTGTTCGAAGCTCGTATCCCTAAGCGCAAGGCCATCATGACCGAAGTCGCTGGTATCGTGGAAATCGAAAAGTCGGAACGTTCCCTTACTCAGTCTGGCACGGGCAAGCAAATGCTCGACGTCACTCCAGGCCAGCGCGTGGTCAAAATTCAATTCTCCGGCTTCGAAGAAAAGGTCTTCTTGCTCGGTCGCGGCGCCAAGATTGCTGTCGCTGACGGCGCTCACGTCAAGAAGGGCGAAATCATGGCCACTAAGTCCGACGGTCAGGTCGTTAAGGCGGACATCGGCGGTACCGTTAAGCTCGCCAAAACCTCACTTGCTATCACCCACGAGGCCACCAAGGTCCGCGAATATCTCATTCCACTTGGTTACACCCTCTACGTGAAGGACGGCGACGAGGTCAAGGCTGGTGACGTGCTAACTGACGGTCACTTGGACTTGCAAGCCCTCTTCAAGTTCCAGGGCAAGGACGCTGTGCAGAAGTATTTGTCCAAGGAAATCCAGTTCATCTACTCCTCCCAGGGTCAGAAGCTCAACAACAAGCACATCGAAATCATCGTCAAACAAATGTTCAGCCGCGTCCGCGTGCTCGACCCAGGTGACACGGATCTGTTGCCAGGCGAGATTGTGGAAAAGTCTTCTCTCTACGACGAACAAGAGAAGGCGGAGAACGCTGGCGGCAAGCTAGCCCAGTTCGAAGAGTTGTTCCTCGGTATCACCAAGGTCTCCCTCTCCACCGAATCATGGTTGTCTAGCGCTTCCTTCCAAGAAACTGCCAAGGTGCTCATCAACGCTTCCATGACCGGAAAAGTCGATCACTTGGCCGGCCTCAAGGAGAACGTTATCATCGGCCGCCTCATCCCAGCCGGTACCGGCTTCGGTGACAACGCCGTGAGCTTCGTGGAAGAAACTCGTCGCCTCAATAAGCGCGACGTCCCCGTCATCGACGAACTTCCCGTCACTTCCGTGGACGACATCGTGATCGCGGATCAGATCGTAGCCGACGGCCCCAAGGTCGCCTCCATGGTCGCCGACGACACGACGCCAGTTGCGGATAAGGAGTAAAAGTTAAGAGTTATAAAAGAGGCTAGTATTAGCCTCTTTTATAGTAATAGGCAGAGCTGCTACGTCCCACTACGAAATCAATGTTATACTCAGTGTATTATGCCTGCATCTCTACTAGTGACAAGTTACGTCAATCCCGATCTCGATGGCGTAGCTGGCGCTGTTGCCTATGGTGAATTTCTAGCTCAGACCAATCAAGAGAATACAGTAGCTTTTATAGGTGAATTACATCAAGAGACTAAATTTGTACTCAATTATTTCTCTTTGCAGCATCCACTTATTATTGATAATACTGATAGCTTCGACCAAATAATCCTAGTAGACTCAAGCGATCTCGCCGCACTTGAAGGGCATATCAACCCAGCCAAGGTTATAGAAATAATCGACCATCGCAGCCTTCACGAAACAGACAAATTTAGCAACGCTAAATCACAAATTGAACTCGTTGGTGCCGCCGCTACCTTAGTCGCCGAGCGTTTCATGAACAGCCACATCGTACTTTCGAAATCCTCAGCAATCTTGCTCTATAGCGCTATCATCTCTAATACCCTAAACTTCAAAGGTAGTATTACTACCGAGCGCGATCGTTTTGCCGCTACCTATCTCAATAACATAGCCGAGCTACCATCTGATTATTGGCGTCAATTATTTACTGCTAAATCAGATCTTTCTGGTTCAAAACTTAAAGCCACACTAGCTGGAGATTTTGCCACTTTCAGTATTAATAACAATAGGTTGGGCATTGCTCAAGTAGAAGTCATGAACGTCAAACAGTTAATCGCCTCACGTGTAGCCGAGATCACTGAAGCTCTCACCGGACTACAATCTGACAACTCATTAGACTTTATTTTCCTTAATCTTTTAGATCTAGAAACAGGAACTAATTATTTAGTCACTTCAGATTTGAATACTCAAGCATTGCTCTCATCGGTTTTCAGCGCAAGTTTTGCTAATTGTGTTGCTCTGAATAATCCTCCACTGATGCGTAAACAAATCGTCCCACTTATCAAAGCTGAATTAGAATTAAACAGTTAATTATGGGCATAGATAAACCAAGTCCTAACGAAGCAGCACCAAAAAATCCTGAAAATATGGAAACTGTAAAATATAAAGGCAAATTATTTGAAGTAATTTCTGAACAAGTAGAAATTGATGGTCGAATCATGCATTTTGAAAAAGTGCGTCGCAGCCCAGGTGTTCGTCTGATTATTGGTGACGGTCAGGGCAATATCATGCTAACGCGTGAATTCAGACGTGAACTTAATAAATTCGACTATCGTTTACCAGGTGGCAAAGTCTTCGACTCACTTGATGAATTCAATAGTTTTAAATCTCAAGGTGGAGACTTAATGATCAAAGCTAAAGAAGCCGCTATTAAAGAGGCAAAGGAAGAAACTGGATTCACACCCTCTTCTCTTACTCATTATTCAACGTCACAGTTGGGCGCTACGGTCGAGTGGGATCTCCACTATTTTATGGGCACGGTCGACCGTTCGGAGGGTAAAGCCCAAGAATTAGAGCTGGGAGAAAATATTGAAGTCACTTGGTTTTCAGAAGAGCAAGTTAAAAAAATGATTCTCGATGCTACTACATTTTCCGAAGAGCGCAGCGTCGCTGCTTTAGTAAGATTCTTCAATCAACCTGAAACCAGCCACGAATCACAAGCCAAGAGTGAAGGCACTCTTTTAGCTGATGCAATTACCGAACGAGGATTGGGTAGTATTCGTTTACGAACAAAAAATCTTGCATCTTTAGCTCGTATTTCCGACGTCATTTTCGTTGGTTCGTCATTAGTTGGTAAGACTACATTAGTCGACTCAGTCAGAGCTGCCGTAGCCACCAATCCTGAGTTAGCTACTATATTTCAAATTCCAAAAAGAATAATAACTAGGCCAGAACGCGCTAATGACAATTTAGTAGAAAATACATTCGTCGGCAACGAAATATTTAATTCCATGGTCGAACATGGTGAAATCGGAGTGCATTGGGTCAGGAAGATGGAGGGAAATCGTCAGGAACAATATGGCTTTTTAGCCACAGACAAAGACAAAATACCAGTTTTATCAGGAAATAACGCTATTATTAACAACAAAGAAAGTGTCTCGCCGGCATCATTGTTACCCGAGGCATTAATTATCGCTGTTTATAGTCCTGAGGACGTTCGTAAGGAAAGAATGCAACAACGCTCTCCAGACTTATTAGCAGAAAAACCGGAAGAAGCTAGATACCGTCTAGCTGATCGAGCGATTAGCATGTACCCAGAAGCTCATATTATTATTAAAAATTTCGGACGCTATCAAGATGAGACTCGAGACGATACTGCTCAATTATTTGCTTTATTAGCAAAGTTGAAATCGAAGTAGGGCCTATGCCCCAACAATCTAAACCCACCCGCATTCTCGGCCTCGACCCGGGTTATGGTCGCCTCGGTTACGGCGTCATTGAGGGGAGTACTGCCCTCGGCTTCGGCGTGATTACTACGAGTAAGGACCGAACAGTGGGGGAGCGGTTGGCCGAAATTGCGGCCGATATTCGCGTGTTGTTCGCCAAGTACCAGCCCGACGTAGTCAGCATCGAGGCGCTATTTTTCAGTAAATCCGTTACCACCGCGTTAAAAGTGGCGGAAGTGCGGGGTGTCCTGTTATTATTGGCGGAGGAACATGGTGCGGTTGTAGTCGAGGTTAAACCAAACGAGGTCAAGCTCGCTATCACGGGCTACGGCAAGGCGGACAAGAAGCAGGTCACCGCCATGGTCCGCACCGTCTTCAAACTCAAAGCTGGCCCCAAGATCGACGATGCTGCCGACGCCCTGGCCATTGCCTGGACGGCCTTGAATCGCCGAGTCTAGTGGTGAATACCCCTGGGATATAAACCAGGGATATTCCCAGGCCTGCAAACATTGATCGATTACGAGTCTAGCCTTGAGATTAAGGTCGAAAGATTGTATTCTTATACAGTATGAAATCAGAACAGATTAAACTGTTTATAGAAAGATTTGGGAAAGAAGCATTAAACGTCGGCATAATTTTCGGTGGCGCTTCGGTTGAACACGAGGTTTCATTATGGTCGGCTCAGAATGTCATGAAAGCTTGTTTAGAAGCAGGGCACAGTGTACTTTTGATTTATGTTAAAAAAGACGGCTCCTGGCATTATACTACCGACTTCAAAGATTTATTTACTACAGCTTCCTCAACAGAATTAGCGGAGAAGATACAGGCTCTAGCCACGTCTCAAGTTTCGATTATTCCAGGTTCAGGTTTTGAGGTAGGCGAGTCATTGCTGGCCATTGATGTTATTTTCCCAGTTATACACGGCACGACAGGGGAGGACGGTGTCCTGCAGGGTTGCCTCGAAGTTTCGACTATTCCCTATGTCGGTTGCGGGGTTTCTGCCTCAGCTATTGGTATGGACAAGGTAGTTACCAAAATTCTTGCGGCTCAAGCAGGTATCCCAGTCGCCAAATATTTAGTCGCCACACCAAATCTAATACCAACTTATGCAGACGCTATTAATGAATTAGGCCTGCCGTTATTCGTAAAGCCAGCCTCTCTCGGTTCGTCAGTTGGCGTCACCAAGGTTAGAAACGAAGCAGAATTTGTAGCAGCTATAGAAACTGCTTTAACTCTAGATTCAAAAGTTCTGATCGAAGAGGGGATCATCGGTCGAGAAACCGAGTGCGGAATTTTGGAGGCGGATGAATTAATAGCTTCTGGTGTCGGCGAAGTGGCGACTACTCACGACTTCTACTCTTACGAGGCAAAATATCTCGATGAGAAAGGGGTTACAATCTCCCTACCAGCTATGATTCCAGATGAAGCTAAGAAAATTATTCAGCAATACGCTCTAACTCTTGCTAGTGTTATTGGAGTACGAGGATTATCTCGCGTCGACTTTTTCTATTCCGCTAAGGGCGAAGTTATTTTAAACGAAATCAATACCATGCCCGGCTTCACAGCTCTGAGTATGTATCCGATGCTGTGGAAGCAGGAGGGTTATACAAGTATTGACCTTATCAATACTCTGCTCAACAGTTCGTTGAAACGCTAGAGTTTATTATGCTCACCTCTAACGACTATTTCGACGCCTCGACCCAATCCCTCCGTTCCCCGGGGGCCATTCGCGGCGCCCTCTTCTCTGCCGGGGCGACCGAACAAGCCGAGGCCTACCGCCTCATGACCAAAGTGGCCCAAGCCTTTGCCGCCGCTGGTGGCCGCGCCCTCATGGTCGGTGGTAGCGTGCGCGATCTTTTGCTCGGCGAAATCTTCCATGATCTCGACCTCGAGGTTTACGGCCTGTCCGCGGATGACGTCGAATTCATCGCTAGTCGCTTTGGCGAAGTTGGCACCGTGGGTAAAGCCTTTGCTATCGTCAAACTGGTCGCCGAGGGCGTGGATATCGATCTCGCCTTACCCCGTCGTGACAGCAAGGTTGCGGACGGTCATCGCGGTTTCGAAGTCGTCGCCGATCCTCATCTAACTCCGGAAGAAGCTGCCCGTCGCCGCGACTTCACCATCAACGCTATCGCGGCCGATCCGCTGACCGGCGCCATCATCGACCCTTTCAACGGTTTGGCTGACCTCGAAGCTGGCCTTCTCCTCGTCGTCGACGCTGACACTTTCGTCGAGGATCCTCTCCGCGTTCTCCGCGCCGTTCAATTCGTTGCTCGCTTTAACTTGGACGTCGATCCCGCCACTTTCGATCTCTTAAAATCAATGATCCCGTCCCTCACCGAACTTGCCCCAGAACGCATCGGCGGCGAATGGCGTAAACTTCTCCTTCAAGCTGCGCAGCCATCACTCGGCCTCGCCTTAGCTTTCAACCTCGGCGCTATCGAGTCACTTCACCCAGAACTCTTCGCCCTCAAATCAACCCCCCAAGAACCCGAGTGGCACCCCGAGGGTGACGTCTGGATTCACACCCTCATGGTCATCGACGAAGCTGCCAAAATTGTCTGGCAGTCGGGCTTGGGCTCCGAGCGCGCTCTCACCGTCATGCTGGGCGCCCTCTGCCACGACTTCGGTAAACCAGCCGTCACGCAGGTGGAAAATGGCCGTCTCCGTTCCCACGGCCACGAAGAAGCGGGGGAGGCGCCAACTCGCAGCTTCCTAGCCAAACTCTACATCGGCAGCGACATCGTGGAAGCCGTCGTCGGCCTGGTTCGCGATCACATGAAGCCTTTCCGTTACTGGTGCGACGACACCCAAAACGGTAAACCAATCACGGACGGCGCCATCCGTCGTTTAGCTGTGCGCATCGACCCCGGCACCATCACCGAACTCGCCCTCGTCGCTGAAGCTGACTACTTCGGCCGCGGGTTCACCACGTTGGTCGCGACCGACGTGGCTGTTCGTACTTTCGAAGCAGGTCCCTGGCTCACCGCCCGCGCTAACGCCCTCGGCGTCCTCACCTCACCTCCACCTCACCTCCTCCGCGGCCAAGAACTCCTGGATCTCGGCTTTCCCCCCGGCCCTCTCCTCGGCCGCCTCATCAAACTGGCGGATCTCCTCCGCGACGAGCATGAAATTAATCATTTCAAAATTATCTCGATTCTCAAGGAAATCCCCCTCACTCCCGCTGGCGGCCGTGATATTGCTGCTGCAATTGACGCTTTAGAGGCGCTTCGGTAAGGTTCTTGGCGAGGTGAAACATGTTTCCAGTTCCTCGTTCCTTTCGTAATCGTCGACCAACCGATCTGCAGGAAATCATCGACGGCCAGGCTCATGGCTTGCCCTCGAGTCCCATCACCTGCTTCGCCGAAGTCAGTGGCTTGGCTTCTGACGTCGAGCGTGCTCTACGTCACAACCAAACCGCCGAAGTGCGCGAGACCATGAGCCAGCTCGGCTACATGATCCTCGTCTCGGCCACCCGGTCGCACGTTTTCATGAGCAACGCTCTGGCTCTCAAGTATCCCGGCTTCTGTCTTCGTTGCCAGAAGCGCCGCCGTTGCCAGTGCAAGCAGACGGATCGCCTGCCAGCCGTCGAGCTCATCGGTCAACCAGCACCTCATCTGGTTCGGTACTCGCTGCTCACCTGGCAGGGTCGACTGCACCGCCTGTACTACGCAGCGAACAGGAAGAACGGTCTGGTGGTCACCTGGGGTCGTCTCATGGCAGAGATCGGTGAAGCCTGGCGCGAGATTGGTCGACGGGGGAGTCCCAATCAAGCCGACCACTACCCATTGCACAACGAGTTCGCGGACGTCTTCGCTTGGTGGTTGGCCCTGGTCAACCTTCTCGACCTCACCGCCGAGGAACTCATCTACGAAGTCTACTCGGCCCGCGCCAATTCCTCTCGCCATCAAGCCTAGCGCTGACCCTGTAGCCCCTCCGACCCGACGTGTCCGCACGCCGGGTCTTGCTTTTTATCGTCTTTACTTAATCGCCAATTCTGTTACAATTCTCCCGTACCGATATCCCTGCGGGTGTCGTATAACGGCTATTATTCGTGGTTTCCAACCATGTGACGCGGGTTCGATTCCCGCCACCCGCTCCAAAAACTCCCCGGCTTCGGCTGGGGAGTTTTTGTATATCGGCAATTTTTTTAGTGTCGTTGCTCCACAAAAACAAGACTCCCGGCCAACAGGCAGCAGGAGTCAGAACGACGGGGGGAGGGCGGGGCATCACTTGTTCTTCTTGGACTGCGCGAGCGCGATCGGCGTTTGGTCGACCGTCTCACCGTTTTCACCACCAGTCCTGATTCTGATTGGTTTGCCACAGTATTCGCAGTCGAAGTCATAGCCACTACCATTGCTGAATGTTCTACTGGCAACATTAGCGTAGCTGGTCGGCTGTTTACACTTTTCGTAAGGGCAGATTACCATCTGTTTCGTTTGAGCCATGTTTCACCTCCGAGCACTATTCAACCACATTAAACCGAACAGTGCCAGGTGTGTGCTAGGTACTACCCAGTACCTAGCACGAACTAAGCACTGGCAACTTCTAGAAAATTCACATTCATGTCACCACTTCTAATTAGTGGCTTTTCGTCGACCAATACAGTCTTCTCGGTCCGCACAATCTTCCATGCCCCTTCCACCTCTTGTAGTCTGGCTTCCGCAATCCGGAACCCAGCCGCCAGTTTATGCCCACCTCCGCCATACCTAGCCGCCACTGCCGCCACATCCCGTCCTCGTGATCTCATACTTCCCTTAACACTCCCATCCTCACTCTCCCGCAAAATCAAAATCGCTTCTGCGTCGACCAGTGACGCATTCAAAAAATTAGAAATACTCGATGTATCGACTTCCGGATTCCCAAACTCCGCCAAATCACTTTGCAACAATACCGTACACAAAGCGTCGAACTCAGTATTAAAATGCAGTCGTGAAAATAATCGTCCCCAAATCTGCAACACACTGACGGACTTGTTCATCATCGTCTTCTCAATCACCTGGTTGAGCTTAGCCCCGAGCTTGGTCAATTCCACCGCCGCTTCAAAGGCCGCCGTAGTCGTGTTGCTCGTCGTAAAAAGGGAAGTGTCGGTGCAAACACCAGTCAACAAACTCTGCGCCGCCTGCTTGTTCATGGGCAAGTCATGACGCTTCATAAACCGCCAGACTACGTCCGCTGTGCTGGCCGCCTTTGGTTCCAGCACATTGTAAGTGCCGTACTTCGGGTTGGTCGCATGATGATCAAACATGATGAGCGGAACTTTGCGCGGCATCAGCGGCAACTTATTTTTTATGTAGAGCCCGTCCGAGCAATCACAAATTATCAGCAGGTCGACAGTCTTATCTGCAAACACCAGGTCATCTGTCCGAATTACTTTCACATTCGGCAAAAACGCGAACTGCTCGGGGATCTCTTTGGGCGAGTAAACCGTCACCTCTTTACCCATCTCAATCAGCACCGCATACCAGCCCAAAGTCGACCCCAAAGTATCGCCGTCGAGTCTCTCATCCGTCAACAACAAAACATGGCCAGCCCGACCGAGCAACTCGACAATTGGCTTCTCCGCAATGCTCGTCATAATTTAGATTAAAACCCAACCAGGCAGCTTACATTTTATCCCAATAAAACGCAATTATTTGGTCTACATCGAATGTATACACTCGATGTAGACCAAACCCCGTTGACGCTTCGCCCCATTTTCCGCTATATTTTAGCAGTCATAGGAGTGACATCATGGCCAGAACTCGTCAAATTCCCATTCCCAATCAATCCCCAGCAGCCACCTTCGGTTTGGGCGGCGTCAGCTCAGTTGACATCGAGCCTCGTTCCGCCCCAGGCCTCGCCGGCGTGCCACAGCAGGCCCCGTACAGTCCCGGTCAGTTCGACCGCATGCACGGTGCGCCAACACCACCAAGGATGCCGCGTTTGACGCCAGACTTCGAGGACTTCACGCCAGACGGCGACAACACCGCCAACCCAGGCTCGCAAAGCCCAGCGGCCATCTTGCATGCCGAGTTCATCATGCGACTCCAGGACTTCCGCACCGACGCGGTCGCCCTGGCCAACCTCGGCGACACCATCATCCCGCCCGACGCCGAACTGGCCAAGATGAAGCTCGGCGAACTGCGCACTCTCCTCACCCAGGCTGGCTACCAGTCACCCCTGCCCACTACGTCAACCTGACGTTCAGCCGTTGCCGCTCCGTCTCTCACCGAGGCGCGAGCGGCCTCATTTTTTCTACTAAGCGAAACCCCCCGCGCGAGGGCAGGGGGTCGACGACGCTCTCAGCTTCTCACTCTATGCGCGGCACAGTTCTGCTGCCTACGGTCAA
>CAINGB010000004.1 GCA_903848275.1 Candidatus Uhrbacteria bacterium
TCCATCTCCGTGGCGGCTTTTTCTGTGAAGGTGAGGGCGAGAATTTCCTCCTGCTTGGCGAGGCCGGATTCGATGAGCCAGGCGATGCGTTTGGTGATGACGGTGGTTTTGCCAGTGCCCGCCCCGGCGACGATCATGAGGGGACCGGTGCCGTGGGTGACGGCGGTGAGTTGCTCGGCATTGAGGCCGTCGAGAAGTGTGCTCATACCCGGGTATTGTACAGGTAAACGAGGAACTCGCGGCATGTGGATAAGTGGTCTACATTCAATGTATACATTGAATGTAGACCAAAAAAAAGAGGCTTTTAGGCCTCTTTCTTCATGGGTTAGTTTTTTGGTGTGCGGTGCTTGTGCTTGATAGCTACGCGGTAACGGGCCAGTTCGCGCTCCAGGTGAGCAGCGGCGTCGGCGAAACTGACAGCGTCCTTGTCCTTGGCAGCCACGAGAGCAGCTTCCGCGGCGGCCTTGGCGGCTTCGATCGAGGCTAGCTCGAGTTCTTCCGACCGTTCGGCCGTGTCCGCGAGAATGACAATCTCGTTGCCGGCCCGGACTTCGAGCAAGCCGGTGGAGACGGCGAGGAGCGTCATCTCGCTATCGACCATGGCGCGCATTTCGCCGGCCTTGAGCAAGGTAGCCAACGGGATGTGCTCGGGCAAGATGGTGATCTCGCCGTTCTCGGTCATGGCCGTCAAGGAGTCGACGTTGCCTTCGAAGACGATCCGTTCCGGTGTGACGATTTTTAATTTAAGTTGAGCCATACTTTTGATTTTACTTCGCTCACAACTGCTGTGTCTCCTCTTCCTAGCGGCGCCTCGTCAACCGCACCAGCCGTCTCACCTCGTATGACTCGGGCGCTGGCGCAGGGCCGAGGCTGGCGTCGTCAGAGGAGACGACAGCAGCTGCTCGCTCCTTCCCACCACGCTAAAGGCTGAGCGTCTGACAAATTCGTTACACGGTCACTTCATCAATACTTCCCTTCATGTAGAACGACTGCTCAGGAATGGCGTCGTGCTTGCCGTCGAGAATCTCCTTGAAGCCGCGGACAGTGTCGGCGAGGGTGACATACTTACCAGGTGCGCCAGTGAACTGTTCAGCGACGTTGAAAGGCTGTGAGAGGAACTTCTGGATTTTGCGGGCACGAGCGACGGTGCGCTTGTCTTCTTCCGAGAGCTCGTCCATGCCGAGAATGGCGATGATGTCCTGCAAGTCCTTGTAGCGCTGCAAAACTTTCTGCACGCCACGAGCGACGTCGTAATGCTCCTGACCGACGATGTTCGGATCCAGAATGTTAGAGGATGAATCGAGTGGATCGACAGCTGGGTAAATGGCGAGTTCGGCGAGAGAACGCGACAACACGACGGTGCTGTCCAAGTGGCCGAAGGTGGTAGCAGGCGCGGGGTCAGTCAAGTCGTCAGCTGGCACGTACACAGCCTGAATGGAAGTGATAGAACCCTTAGTGGTGGAAGTAATGCGCTCTTGCAAGCCGCCCATTTCCGTGGCCAAGTTTGGCTGGTAACCCACAGCGGAAGGAATACGACCGAGGAGGGAGGAAACTTCGCTGCCGGCTTGGGTGAAGCGGAAGATGTTGTCAATAAACATGAGTACATCGCGGCCTTCTTGGTCACGGAAGTATTCAGCCATCGTCAAGCCCGTCAAAGCGACACGAGCGCGGGCGCCAGGCGGTTCATTCATCTGACCGAAAACGAGCACGGTCTTGTCGAGCACGCCGGAGTCTTTCATTTCTTGGTAGAGGTCGTTACCTTCACGAGTACGTTCACCAACGCCAGCAAAGACGGAGTAACCACCATGCTCCTTAGCAATGTTGTGGATGAGCTCCTGAATCAACACGGTTTTACCAACGCCGGCTCCACCGAACAAACCAGTCTTACCACCGCGGAGAATTGGACAAATGAGGTCGATAACTTTGATACCAGTTTCGAAAACCTGAACTTCGGTTGATTGCTCGGTGAAAGGTGGGGCCAAGCGATGGATAGGGTCGAGCTGCTTGGTTTTGACTTCGCCCAGGCCATCGATAACTTCGCCGACGACGTCGAACATACGGCCGAGAGTCTCTGGGCCGACTGGCACACTGATAGCGGCCCCACTGTCGACAACTTCCAAGTTGCGCTCCAAGCCGTCCGTGGATTGCATGGAAATGGTGCGGACCAAGTTGCCGCCCAAGTGCTGGACGACTTCGAGAGTCAAGGTTGGTTGGCCCTTACGCTTAACAGTTAAAGCGGAGGTGATGGCCGGAATGCCGTCTTCAAAACGGACGTCGACGACTGGACCGATGATTTGCGCGATGATACCTTTCATAAAATATTTTACTTTTCGAGGGCAGCTTTACCGCCACTGATTTCCGCAATCTCTTGCGTGATTGCACCTTGGCGAACTTGGTTGTAAGTGAAGGTGAGATCGTCGAGCATTTCCGTAGCGCTATCCGTGGCATTGCGCATCGCCATCATGCGGGAAGCATGTTCACTAGCCGCGGCTTCGAGTAAGGCTTGATAGACGAGAGTTTCGAGGAGGCCCGGGAGAACGCGATCGAGGACACGGGAGGGATTCGGTTCAAAAGTGATTGATTCATTCACCGTTGTTTCCGATGTCTCGACGAGCGTGATTGGCAAGAGCGTTTTCACGTTCGCCTTTTGCGTGATGGCGGAAACGTACTCGGTCGACCCGAGAATGACGTTCTTATAATTGCCTTTGGTGAACTGCTCAATGATGAGGCGACCGATGGGCACAATGTCGGCAAATTTTGGTTGCTCGGCGAGTCCGGTAAAGGAAGCGATCATCGGGACACCGGTTCTAGCCATCGCGTCCCCGGCCCGCTTACCAATGGTGATAGCGTCGACACTGCCAGCAGGCAAGTTCTTGATAGTTTGCAAAGCCAACTTGAGAATGTTGACGTTGTAACCACCAGCCAAGCCACGGTCCGAAGCGAAAAGCACCAAGAGTGTGCGCGTGGCCTGAGGTTGTGGCGCCAACAAGGCGTGCTCCACTGACTCACCAGTCGCGGCGACAATCGCCCGAATGGTGTCCCAGGACAACGTGGCGTACGGCCGGGTTTTCACCACAGCGGTTGCAGCGCGGCGCATTTTGGCGGCGGCCACGAGTTCCATGGCTTTCGTAATCTTTCTGGTATTACGAACCGACTTGATGCGGCGTTGAATAATTTTGCGAGAGACGGCCACAAGAATTGATTAGGACTTTTGGAAGAGACTAATGAAGGTCGTGATGTGTCTGTTGAGTTCGTCCTTAGCTTCAGCAGAAACGTCCTTGGAAGTTTCAATGGACTTCAAAGTGGAAGAACCGGTGCCACGCATGTAGGTGAGCAACTCGTCTTCGAAACGGAGGATGTCGACGACTGGAATGACGTCCAAGTAACCGTTGTTGAGGGCGAAGATGACCACAGCCTGCTCGAAGAATGGCAACGGAGCGTACTGCTTTTGCTTCATGAGTTCCATGGCGCGGCGACCACGTTCGATTTGCTTTTTGGTAGCTTCGTCAAGATCCGTGGCGAACTGCGAGAAGGCTTCCAACTCGCGGAACTGGGCCAAGTCGACCTTGAGAGTTTTAGCCACGTTCTTCATAGCCTTGGTCTGAGCGGCCGAACCAACACGAGACACGGAGAGGCCGACGTTCAACGCTGGGCGCTGACCGCGGTAGAAGAGGTCGCTTTCCAAGTAAATCTGACCGTCGGTGATAGAAATGACGTTGGTTGGAATGTAAGCGGAAACGTCGCCACCCTGAGTTTCGATGATTGGCAAAGCGGTGATGGAGCCGCCGCCGTGTTCCTGGTTGACGCGAGCCGAACGCTCGAGCAAACGGGAGTGCAAGTAGAAGACGTCACCTGGGTAGGCTTCACGGCCTGGTGGACGACGGAGCAACAAGGAGATTTCGCGGTAAGCCCAAGCGTGCTTAGAAAGATCATCGTAGACAATGAGGACGTCCTCGCCCTTCTCCATGAAGTATTCGGCGATAGCACAACCGGCGTATGGGGCGACGTAGAGCATGGAAGCTGGGTCCGATGCACCGGCCAAAACGATGGTGGTGTATTCCATGGCGCCAGCTTTTTCGAGGCGGGCGCGGAGCTGAGCGATCTTGCTTTCCTTTTGACCAATGGCGACGTAGACGCATTTCACGCCCAAGCCTTTTTGGTTAAGGATGGTGTCGATAGCAATAGCTGTCTTACCAGTCTGACGGTCACCAATGATGAGCTCGCGCTGACCACGACCGATTGGGATCAAGGCGTCAATAGCTTTGATACCTGTCTGGAGAGGCACGGAAACGCCCTGACGAGTCATGACGCCTGGGGCGACTTTCTCGACCGGCATTTGCTTGGTGGCGGTGATAGCACCCTTGCCGTCGACAGGATTGCCGAGCGAGTCAACCACGCGGCCGACGATATCGTCACCAACAGGAATAGACAAAATGCGACCCGTTGAACGCACGGTGTCGCCTTCTTTAATATTTGTTGATTCACCAAGAATAATGGCACCAATCACCTCTTCCTCAAGGTTGAGGGCGATACCAGTTACGCCGTTGAAATCGAGCATTTCTTGGGCCTTGGCGTTAGTGAGCCCGGAAACTCGAGCCACACCGTCACCAACGGAGAGCACCGTACCGACGGTTTCTACATTAGCTTCGGCTTTGAAATTTGCGACCTGCTCTCGCAAGGCGGCAATGATGTCTACTTTTTTTGCCATATTAAACTTCCGTATACATTGCGTTTTTGAGGCGCATTAAAGATCCTGTAACTGAGCCGTCGAGGCGGGCGTTATCCAAGCGGATGACTGCCCCACCGATGAGGCGGTTGTCGACTATCTCCACCACTTCGGCGCCATGGGCTTGTTCGTCTAAAGCTTTTTTAGCTTCCTTGGTTAGCTCGTGGGCAGAGACGATGGTGATTTTGGAAGCGCCGTTGACGTTCTTCCAGGCTTGGTGCAAGGCCACTTCGAGCTCGCGCCATCTGGCCAAGGAGTTGCGCTCGGCGAGTAACTCGATGATTTCCTTCATGATCGCTTTGATCTGAGCAGGAGTCTTGTCGGCTACTAGTTTGACGACTTCCGTGGCGATTAGGTTCATGTCTAATTTAGCCATAGCCCTAAGTCATTTTCCGCACGACCTCCTCCGCCAACGACTGCGACTTCGCTTCGTCAATGCCCGTATGAAGAATACGAGCGGCGGCCTTCATGGCGATATCCACCATGTCCTTGCGTGCCTCCTTCAAGATAGCTTCTTTGTCGAGCTCGAGCTGATGTTTGCCCTGGCTGATGACGCGTTCTACTTCGCGCTTAGCAGCGTCGAGCATTTCAGCTTTACGCTCTTCGCTCTGACTCACGGCCGTGACCACAATTTCCTGCGCTTCCTTACGGGCAGCGAGGAGCAAAGCGTCACGCTCGACTTCGAATTCACGAACGCGATGTTCGATCTTTTCGGCGTCGACGACACTCTTACTAATCTTAGCTTCACGTTCTTCCAGCATCTTCATGATTGGCTTGTAAGCAAAACGCCACAAGACCAAGAGGACGAGCAAGAAGTTGACCAACTGCGCGGCGAACAAGTCACCACGCAAGCCAAACGCGCCAAGGACGGCGGCCGGACCGGTAGCTTCTTGCACCTCAGTTGTCGTTTCGGAATTTGAAGCCATATAGTAGTAGAGAGGTTCTAATAGGACTTTCAGGTGATGGCCACCTGAGAAGGACTACAATGTAAAAGCAATGATAAGAGCGTAGATGGCGATAGCTTCAGCAAAAGCCATACCAAGCAACATTGGAACGAAGATCTTCTTGTCAGCTTCTGGGTTGCGGCCGATGCTGGTCATAGCGGCGTAACCGATCAAACCGATGGCGAGGGCTGGACCGATACCACCGACGGCGATAGCAAAGGCTTTGGCGAATTCTGGAATCATAGGATGTACATGACTTATTAAGATGAGTTACCCTGAAGTGAAAACGAATTTTCGACTTCGGGGTACGCCACCTTTAGGCGTGTTGAGGGGAAGCGTCGTCATCATGACCGTGCGAGGAAGTGGCGACCGTGAGGTAAACCAGAACCAGCATGGAGAAGACGGTGGCTTGAATAACACCCACGAGAATTTCTAGGAAGATAAACGGAATTGGGACGACGAAGGAGATGAGACTCATCATGACGCCAATGAGAATTTCACCCGCGAAGACGTTACCAAATAAACGTAAGGAAAGCGAGAGTGTCTTGGCGAACTCACCGATGACTTCTAGGAGGCCGACGAAGAACTCAATGCAGGCAACCATGACGGCCATTGGGCCCTTGCGGAAGGCGCGCCAGATGCCACGGAAGTTGAAGAACTTGCTGAAGTACTCGCTGACGCCCAAGGCTTTGACGCCGGCAACGTGGGTGATGATAACGGAGAAGGCGGCGATGGCGAGGGTGAGGTTGAGGTCGCTCGTGGCTGGACGGAAAAGTGGGATGAGTTCGGCTTCACCGTGGACCAACTGCCACAGGCCAAGCGTACCAGTGCCAGGAATAAGACCCATCCAGTTGCTAACGAGGACGAAGAGGAAAATAGTGGCGCACAAAGGGAAGAAAAGTTTGGCTTTGCTCTTGCTGCCAGTGACCTTCTCCGCTTGGTCGAGTAAGCCGTCGACGATAGCTTCGAAGAAATTGTGAATGCCTTTAGGCACGAGCGATGTCCGACGTGAAGCGATGAAAGCAACAATGATGAAAAAAATCGTGGCCAGCCAGGCGTTCAGCATGGTGTTGGTCACGGGGAATTTTGCAATATGAAAAATTGGTTCAGCGGCGAGTGGCACCAGCGCTAGGTTGGTCAGTGAGTTTTTGATAAGCTTGGCCATACTGTCGAATCTTCCGAGGCAAGATCATTATAGTGAGAACAAAGGCGACGCTGAGCAAGATAATGAAGAGCAATTTACCAGTTGCAAAGTGTTGGTCGAGCCAGCGGCCGAGAATGGCAGCTAGAACGGCCGGCGCAGCAATGGTGATGGTTATGTCCCCCATCGCCTTAGCGGCGAAAGCGTAATATTGGCCGAGGCCTTGATTTGAACCATCTTGGGGCATACACGTTCTAAAAAGGCGACAAAAGTATAGCTTTTATAGCAGAGCAGGTCAAGGATTGGGTGTGATTAGCTAAGATTGAAGAGCTTTACGGCGTTGGCGGTGGTAACTCTAGCTACTTCGTCGACCGATATACCGTGCAGTTCGGCGATCTTGGCGGCGACGTGCTCCACGAATGCTGGCTCGTTGCGCTCTCCTCGATGAGGGGTGGGCGTGAGATAGGGCGAGTCGGTTTCGATCATTATTTGCGAGAGTGGGATTTGGCGGACGACTTCCTGTAAGTTCTTGGCGAAGGTGACGATGCCGGTGATGGAGACGAGGAAACCGATCTCGGCGTAAGCGGCGGCTTCAAGCGCGGTGCCAGTAAAGCAGTGAATGACGCCACGACGGGCTAATCCCCCACGGTCGATTTCGGCTTTAAGAAGTTCAATTTGGTCGGCGTGAGCGTCGCGGCAGTGGATGACGACGGGTTTGTTTACTTCCGTAGCGAACTTCAGTTGGGCGCGCACGGCTTCGGCTTGATCCGCTTTCATGAGGTCGAGGTCGACGCCTGGTGGGACTCGATAGTAATCCAGACCGAACTCGCCAATAGCGACGACTTTGGGGTGTTTAGCTAGTTCGCGGTAGTAGTCGGGGTCGAAGCGTTCAGCGCGAGTTTTAATTTTGACTGAGTCGGCTTCTTCCTGGCGGGACGAGCTCAGCTCGCCTCCGGGGGCGGTGACCCCGCCTATTATTGGTGGAAGTTCGTCTTCGTCGTGAAATTCTTGAGCGTGGAGGTGGTTGGGGTGCAAGCCGATGGTGCACCAGACGCCGTCATACTTTTCCGCCAGGGCGAGGCCGTTCTTGCTGGTACTCGACTGCGTGCCGACCGTAATCAGGCCGACACCGGCGGCGAGGCTACGCTCGACGATGGCGTCCATGTCTTCCTTGTAGGCCTGGAAGTGGACGTGGCAATGGGTGTCGATGAAACGGTAATCCATAATGAGTTACTGGGGATAAGTGGTCTACATTCAATGTATACATTGAATGTAGACCAAAACTTACAAATTTATTGAGGGAATGAGGAATTGTAAATGCGAGACTAGGCTTGACAGGTAGCTAAAACTGTAAGAGGCGCTGATGGTGGCCATCATGGCCGAGGAGAAGATGTTGATGAAGAAGTTCTGGATGAGATAGGTGAGAATAACGAGGATGACAACAGATTCGGCCAAGCCGATGACGGCGCCGAGCAAGCGGTTAATGGAACTCAAGAACGGCAAAAGCGCGATTATTTTCCAAACTTGGTTGATGAGGGCGACGACCAGGCGGAGGAGTTTGGTGACGACGCCGAGGATGATGAGATAGCCGATGATGGAGAGGTACGGGTGGTTGGTGGCGACGCCAGCGAAGAGTGAAGTTGCGCTCAACCAGTAGAAGATATAGGTCGATGCTACGAGGCCGACGACGAGGCTAGCGATGTTCCCTGCCATGACGATCATTCCAGCGCGCCAACCGCGGATTACGCCGAGAGCAAGAATGGCGAGGGCAATGACGTCGACCAGGTTGAAGTGCATATTATTTTTTTTATTCGGCGGCTACCCTATCACGACGTGGGAACATTGGCGTTACAACGTCAACGTGGTCCAGACGATACGCAGCTAAGATTTTGGCGGACGATTCTGGAATAATTGGTGCGAGCCAGTTGGCAATCCAATGAATAATGCTAGCGCACTCGGTGAGCGATTTTTTGGCAGCTTCAGCATCGGTCTTAACGAGCTTGAACGGTGCATCTCGGTCAATTTGTTCGTTACAGAAGTCTACCATTTTCCAAACTTTTTCGATATACGATTTCAGATCGTAACCTTCGATAGTGGCGCGCAAATCAGCTTCGAGTTCAGCATCGACAAATTTGGTGAGCTGTAAGTCGCCAGCAAAATATTTATTAGCCATAGCTGACACACGGCTAACCAAGTTGCCAAGTCCATTAGCTAAATCAGCGTACCTGTCTTCAAGTTTAGCGCGACTGATGTCGCCGTCATCAGCCAACGGCATAGAGCGCAAGAATCCGTAGCGCAAGGCGTCAACGCCAAAGTCAGCGACTAATTCGAAGGGATCGAGTACGTTGCCGATGGACTTGCTCATCTTCTCGCCGTCGACCGTAAAGAAGCCGTGAGCGAGCACTTCAGTTGGTAAGGGAACACCAGCTGAGAGCAAGAAGGCCGGCCAATAAATAACGTGGAAGCGAGTGATGTCTTTGCCGATGATATGCAGACGTTGATCGGCAGCTGTCCAGAATTTAGTATAGTCAGGCTCGTCGTCAGCAAAACCAAGAGAGGTAATGTAGTTGCTCAAGGCGTCAACCCAAACATACATTACTTGACTGGCATCGCCTGGCACTGGTACGCCCCAATTTTCGGCGCGGGCAATGCTGCGGGAAATACTGAAGTCCTGCAGGCCGCTCTTGATGAAGCCGAGCATTTCGTTCTTGCGCGAGGTCGGAGTAATTTTTAGAGTATCACTCTCGATTAAATTAGTGATTGCGTCTTGATAACTTGATAGTCGAAAGAAATAATTCTCTTCCTGAATGGCTTCGAGTGGCTTTTTGTGAGTTGGACAAATGCCGCCAGGCGCTTCTTCGTCGGTATAAAACATTTCGCAGCCAACGCAATAATTGCCGGAATAACTCTTCTTATAAATGTCCTCGGGCTTAAACATGCTCCAGAGTTTCTGAGCTCCGCGAATATGCTTATCGTCACGAGTTCGAATAAAATCGTCAAAAGTTAAATTCAACAAATCTTTCAAGGAACGAAAGACTTCGGCGTGGCGAGTAACAAAATTCTCTATTGGCTCACCAGCAGCTTCAGCGGCACGCACATTCTTCAAGCTATTATCATCAGTGCCATATTGACCACGAACCGTGTCACCCTGCGAACGGAAATAGCGTGCAAGGGCGTCGGCCTGAACATACTCGAAAGCATGACCGATATGCGGCTTGGCGTTCACATATGGAATGGCAGTGGTGAGATAGCGTGTACTCATATTATTTCCAAGTTTTACTTCCAATTCTGGGGCGCGACGACGACCACGAATTCGCCTTTCTTGCTGGTTTTGCTTAAAGCTTCGAGAACTTCAGCGGCGGTGCCACGATAAGTTGTTTCGTAGAGTTTGGTGAGTTCGCGGCAGACCACGAGCAGGCGATCTTGCGGTAACTGCGCGAGGGTTTTTTCGATACGATGGGTCGCTTCGTAGAGGACGACGGTGTGTTCGATGAGAGCAAGTTCACGGAAATATGTCTCGCGACCTTTCTTATGTGGCGGGAAGCCCAAGAAGGTGAAGTTGTCCGCGGCAAAGCCGGAGATCGATAAAGCGGCAATGAGCGCTGACGGGCCAGGGATAGGAATTACCTCGATGTCTTCAGCAACGGCACGAGCAACGAGCTGACCGCCAGGGTCGCTAATGTTCGGTGTGCCAGCATCGGTGACGACGCTGATATTCCTGCCTTCTTTTAGTTGGTCGATTACGTCGTTCAGAACTGATTCGTCGGTATGCTGTTGAACGGTGATCATCTTGGTTTTGATTTCACATTTCGATAACAAGCCGCCGGTGACACGCGTGTCCTCGGCACAGATCAGGTCCGAAGCACGGAGAGTCTCGATGGCGCGCGAAGACAGATCGGCGAGATTGCCGATGGGGGTGGCGACGATGAAGAGTTGTCCGCGCTTATTTGGTTGCATCTGGAGTGGTTATATCTTTGGAAGCAGTGCCGTCTGTGGTTGTCTGTGCAGCGGCCGCGGCCTTATCTGCGTCGTCCTTGGCTTTTTGTTCGTCGATGATAGCCACGCGAGTGTCAGGATAAGTGGCGGCCCAAGCGAACCAGTAATATTCTGGGGCGTTGATCATTTGCATGACCGTACCTTTCAATGGGCCCTCTGTCGCAACACCGGTCATGGACCAAATTGATTTAGTTTGGTCGTCGCTAATAGTTTGACGAGTAGCGTCGCGAGTAAATGTCAACGTCTTATCGCCGACGACTGAGTTAAAGACGTGAGTCATGTCGAGATCGGTGTCATAGAAGGCAGAGATTGGTACGCCACCGAGAACTGTGTTGTAAACATAAGGGCCCTGCATGACAGTTTTAACCAAAGCCAAGTGCTCGCCGTTAATAGAGAGGCCGTCGACCCACCATTTGGCATTACCAATGCGGCTGTCGGTGTGGTTGACTGGGAAGTAGATACTGAGGGACGACTCGTACTGACCGTAAGGATGACGAATATAGTCGCGGGTATAACCAGTTTCGCTCGAGAGGACTTCGCCGTTCGGGAAGATGCTCTTCCAGTCCTTCCACTTCATGCTTTGGGATGGGTACTGGGTGAGCTTGTCGCCGAGAAGCATCGACGAAGCGCTATTCTTGTGGATGACTTGCGTGCCGTCAATCTGGAGCCACTGATTGTTGGCGCTATCGACGAGCAACTCTCCGTCGTTGTAAACCGAACCTCCGAAAGATAGCGAGAGAGTTTCGCCGGATTTTTGGCTGGCTTCGTAAACAATCGCCGCACCAGTTAACGGATCGAAAGTAATGATGAGTTGCTTGTCGCCGAAGGTGTCGTTGACGACGCGGTGCCAGTTAAGAATTTGATAAGGATAGAAACGATGTTGGCCGCCGACTTCCACGTCGATGCCGAAGAGGTTGTCGCCGAGCAAGCTGTCCATGGCGGTGACGGTGGTGAACTTTGGATTAGTGAGAGCTGGGACGTCGGCGGCTTTGAGACCGGAGTCGACAACTTGAGCGTGAGGGATGAGATAACTTTGACCCTGGAAATTTTCAGCTGTCGTCAAGAGTGAACCGGTCATCGCCGATTCTACTCCCGCAGCATTCCTCAGACGCTCAGCACGAATTATGGTGAAGGCGGTGAACACGATGATAGCTGTGATTAAAATGAGGGCGATTTGTTTTTTGCGATCCATATATGCAAGTATAAAACAGTCTTTACCGGGCATTGTCAATTGCCCAAACTGGGATTATGGTACCATAGACTCCCCGGATAATTAAAGTTTTAAAAATGACTGCTTATGATCCATGTTGGTAAAGCCGCGCCACTTTTCAGCGACGCCACCGCGTACTGCAAAGGTGAATTCACTAAGATTAGCCTTGAACAATACCGCGGACAGTGGGTGGTGCTGCTCTTCTACCCTCGCGATTTCACCTTCATTTGTCCGACTGAGCTGCGGAGCTTTGCCAAGCAAGAGGCCGACTTCGCTAAATTTAACGCCGTCGTGGTGGGAGCGAGTACGGACAGCGAATGGAGCCACAAGGCCTGGTTCGAACGCGACCTCCCCGAGGTGACTTACCCCGTGATTGCCGACACGACCCACACTATTAGCCGAGAATATGAAGTTTTGGCCGACGACGGCAGCTCCCAACGCGGTATTTTCATCATCAACCCCGAAGGTGTGGTGATGTACGCCCTAGTCTCGGCTGGATCGGTTGGCCGCTCGACTAAGGAGACATTGCGCGTGTTGCAAGCCTTACAATCGGGCGAACTCTGCCCAGTGGAATGGGAACCGGGGACGACGACGCTAGGCAAGGCGTAAAATAACTGGTAACTTTTGACCGTACGGAATTCTCCGTGCGGTCATTTGTTTTCACCCCTCACCCGTCGAGGCTGTCATGAGCACAACTCGTGCCCTGCTCCCCACCCCCGTCAACCCCCTGCTCGGAGCGCAGATTGACGCTTTGGGCTTGAAGCGGGAGACACAGAACCTAGTGACCTCGAGCGGCTTCTTCACCGTGGCGGAACTCGTGATGTTTGCCGACTGCAAGGATGATCGACATGGACGAGCTACCTTCAGGTCAGCTTGGCCAGAGATCGCCGAGCGTCTGAAGGCGATGGGACTGGTTTCAGGCGCACTGGCTTGGCGCCACATGTGGTTGCGCAGTGTGTATTTCGAGATTGCTGACGAAGCAATACTCCGCCACGTCATCGAAGGCTTTGCCCATCTAGGGCGCTGTGAGCTGTACCTCGGCCCTTCGCTGCTCGCCGTCGCCCTGCACCCTGGCCTAGGCTTGGGTGAGAAGGACATCCGCTACATCAACGGCAAACTCGCTCCGCTTGGCCTGATGTGCGGCGCCACTCTGGACCAGTGGGGCTGTCCGGTAGCGGTCCCAAAGCCCATCGTCGAGCTCGACAACGTCGCCAAGTGATCACCACCACCCCCAACCCCAGGAGTCATCATGGGTCAACCTCAAGCCCTCGTGCTGCCCTACGCCATTTCCTTCCAGCCCCCACCGGCTCTCAGCTGGGTGCTTGGCAACTTCGACTTCCATCCAGAAACAATCCGCGAGGCTATTGGTCGAGGCTACCTGACGATGGCCGACCTCGTGATGCTTGAACCGACCAAGATGTTCGAGACCTTCAGCGCGGACGCCGTGATTGACATCAACCGTGAAGCACGAGCCTACAGCCTCACCGTCGGCAGCTTGCCCAGCATCCGTGAGCTGGCCAGAAGCGTCAATCAGCTGCATGGGCTGCCCGATAGTGCCCACCAGAAGATGCGCTTTGTGCTGACGAGGCAGTGCAATTTGCCCCCACCCCAGATTGGTTCGCTGACCCTGCTGTCGCTCGCCATCTACTACTACTTTGGCTTCACGGAAGAAGAAGAGGCAGTGGTCGACACGGCCTTGGCCCACTACAACCTCCGGCGCAAAATGTCACTCGACGAGATTTTCCGTGGCCCAAATGTCGCGGTGGTCGCAAAGTAGAATACAGCGTCGTATCCGTTCCGCCCGTCCTGGAGTACCTCTCCGGGCTGGGCGTTTCTTTTCTCCCCCTCTTTTTGACCAAAGGCTGGCAAAAGCGTAGGCTGCTGGCGTTACTAAACCCAATCCCGGAGTCAATCATGCCCGTTCTGCAACTGCCTATCGCCGTCAGTCAGCCCGTCAATCCAGTGCTGGCCACCACGTTCACCAGTCACGGACTGGAGCCGAGGATCATCCGCGAGCTGGCCAGTCTCGGCCTGTACTACCTGGTCGACGCCACTTGGCCAGGCGAACTATTCTGGCTTAGCGCAGCATCGCGGAAAGCGGTCGGCGATCTGCTCGAGAAGTTCGGTTGGCCCAAGATCCGCCGGTACCATGACAGCGACGAAGAGCTGGATAGTCGCCAGATGCTGGGGCTCCACTTGCCGTGGATCGTACTCCAGCAGTACAGCTTGCACGGACCGCTGCGGCGCGAGTTGCAGAATCTGGCGCGGATGAACGACGAGGCCTCGATTGGAGCGCCGACGCCGCTGGCCCTGGCCCTCATGCCGCGAATGACCATGCAGGAGGCGACGCACAAGTTGCTCGACCAGTTACTCGAGCGTTACGGCCTGCACCAGCAGATGCCGCTCGACGAGGTGTTCGGGTACCAGCCGACGCCGGCGCTGACCAACGCACAGATTACGCAGCTGACTCTCGATGTCATGGGCATGGGACTCGATATGCCGACCTACGATTGGGTCAAGAACCATACTTTGGAGTTTGTACCGCAGGCGTTTAATGCGCTACTGGCCATGCTCGCCGTCAACGACGCGCCCTGGCAGTTGCGGAAGTGGTTCAATCATCACAACCTGCCTGCGCATCCAATTTCGTCCGCTGAACTCCAGCGAATCATCAGACGAGCACACATCCGCGAGTGAACCGTGCCCGACCTGGAGTCTACCTCCGGGCCGGGCCTTTCTTCTTACTCTTCATTGGTGAATACACCTGGGATATAAACCAGGGGTATTCACCATTTTTTGACTAATTACAGAAAAAACTGTACGGTGCCGGCGTCGTAGATTCCCTGCGACTGTGTTCTTTCAACGCTTTGGAGAAATCATGTCCTTGTCCGAGACTTCCCCCTTCCCGCTCGCCGTCAACAAGACCATCGGCCGCTACATCACGCTGCCGATCAGCGAGACTGGTCTGTCCACTTTGTCGAGACAGGAGTCCTACCGGCACGGGTCCTTCTACGTGGCCGATCTGCTACATAGCCCGGGTCAACTATCGATCAGTGCCTGCAGTGAATTTTTGCCTTGTCTGCGAGCTGTCAACTGGTACATCGGCGACCTGCCAGATCACCCATACCTCATCGATAGGCTGGACTACAACAACATCTCGCCGCAGCTAGCCAACGTCATCAAGATGCGGCTTGCGCTGCTGGTAGGAAGGGAGGCGACCAACTACCACGATCTCGGCCAGCCGACGTTCCTGGCCTTGGCGCTGTTGCCCGACCTCTATTTGCCGGGGTTGGACATCATGACCAGTCAGCTCCACACCGAGTTCGAGGATTTGTTGGCGCTGCGCGACCTACGGCCGAGGATGACGTTCGAGGAGATCTTCGAGTACCGACCGCTAACCCTCGAGGAGAAGTTGGCGGGACTGACTCCTGCCGTCGAACCTGGTGCCGCAAAAGCTGCTCGTGCCGCCGCTGATGCCAAGGATCTCGAGTTCAGCAACCTGCTCGAAGAGACGGCGCGCGGACATAATCGGCTCCCGAAGGCGTACGTGCCGTTGAACGATGATCAAGTGACAGAGGAACAGATCAAGCTGCTAGCAACCCCGGTGAAGGATCTGAACCTGGGATGTGAAGATCAGCTGGCCCAGTTCTATGAGGTACTGGGAAGGGATCTCACCATGTTGCATGTCATGGTCGGCCTCCTCGCAATTCTGCCGGAAGACAGACCAACAGAACTCACTGACTGGTACGAAAAAGTTGGTGTGCCGATTCAACCCTGGCCGCTCGACGACCTGCACCGAGCCAGCGAGCTCATCATGCGCTGAAATACGCCGTCGTCAAAAACGCCCGACCTGGAGTAACTCTCCGGGTCGGGCCTTTCTTTATGTGAGTTACAGCGGGGCATGGTAACCCCGCCTATAAGTGGTCTACATTCAATGTATACATTGAATGTAGACCATCGTAAGTCCAGGGGTATTCACCATGAATTTATTTTAAAACGCTGAGCCACTCGGCCAGGGTGCGGACGGCGTAACCGGTGCCACCTTTGGAGAGGTATGAGGCCATGGGGCGTTCGGCGAAGGCAGGACCCGCGATATCGAGGTGCGCCCAGGGAGTAGTGCCGACGAATTCCTGGAGGAAGAGACCAGCGGTGAGGGAACCACCGTAACGCGAGGTAGCAATGTTACGCAAGTCGGCGACGTCACTTTCAATGAGGGATTTATAGCGTGGTGGCAGTGGCATCTCCCAGAGCTTTTCACCAGCCCGGTCCGCAGCGGCCAAGAGATCCACAGCTAAGTCTTCGTCTGTACTCATGAGGCCAGCAATTTCTTCACCGAGAGCGACCACGCAAGCGCCAGTCAAAGTGGCCAGGTCGACGATAGCGGTTGGCTCGAGGGTGACGGCGTAACTCAA
>CAINGB010000005.1 GCA_903848275.1 Candidatus Uhrbacteria bacterium
CCTCATGATCGTCGCCGGGGCGGGCACTGGCAAAACCACCGTCATCACCAAACGCATCGCCTGGCTCATCGAATCCGGCCTCGCCAAGCAGGAGGAAATTCTCGCCCTCACCTTCACAGAAAAAGCCGCCACGGAGATGGAAGAGCGCGTCGACCAACTCCTGCCTATCGGCTACCTCGACCTCTGGATCGCCACCTTCCACGGCTTTTGCGAACGCGTGCTGCGCACCTATGGCATCGACATCGGACTCGCTAACACTTTCAAACTCCTCACCACCGTCGACACCTGGATGCTGGTTCGCAAGAACCTCAGTCTCTTCAATTTCGATTACTTTCAACCGCAGGGCAATCCCACCAAATTCATCGAAACCATTCTCACGCATTACTCCCGCGCTAAAGACGAAGGTGTTACGCCACAAATGTACCTCGCTCGCGTCGCTCAGCTCGACCTCGACGCCGAGTTCCCAGACCTCGCCGTACAGCCCTCCTCCCGCCAGGGGGGAGTTGGAGGGGGTTTTACTGAAGTGGACGAACTAGAACGAAAGAAAGCACGCGAACTCGCCAATGGTTACGCCGTCTACCAGCAACTCCTCGCCGACAATAGTGCGCTCGACTTTGGCGACCTCATTTTGCAAACACTGACCCTCTTCCGCACGCGTCCTAACATCCTCAAAAAATATCAGGAGCAATTCAAATACGTCGTGGTCGACGAATTCCAGGACACCAACACCGCCCAGTACGAACTCGTTAAATTACTGGCCGGCACTGCTCGCAACATCACGGTAGTGGGCGACGACGACCAAGCCATCTACCGTTTTCGTGGTGCCGCGCTGGCCAACATTCTCAACTTTCGCACCGACTTCCCTGACACCGCTCGCGTCGTCCTCACCCACAACTATCGCAGCGGTAAAGTCATTCTCGACCACGCCTACAGCCTTATTCAAAACAACAATCCTCATCGCCTCGAAGCGAGCGAGCAACTCAACAAACAGCTCGTGGCCGCGAACGGCACGGAGGGCTTCGTTGAACATCTTCACCTACCCACCCTCACCGACGAAATCGCCCAAACTGCCGAAATAATTCTCGCCCTCCACGCCGCTGGTTGTGCTTGGAACGACATCGCTATCCTCATCCGTGGCAACGACGCGGCAGATCCCTTCATCCTCGAGTTCGAGCGCGCTGGCATTCCGTACCGTTTCATGGCGCTCTCCGGTCTCTACACTAAGCCTATTATTCTCGACGCTCTAGCTTACCTCCGCGCCGTCGATCAGCCTCACGACAGCCCGTCGCTTTATCGTATCCTTAGTCATCCTCGTCTCGGCTTACGAGAGAGTGATATCGTCGAACTCACCCTGCACGCCCGCAAAAGTGGCACCACTCTCTGGCAAGTTCTTGCTAGTTGCGACTTACTGCCGAACGTTACGGTCGACGGCAAAGAGCGCGCGGCAGAAATCCTTGTCATCCTCGATGACCTCCGTTCCCGCGCCAAGCGTCAACCGGTCACCGAACTCTACGTTGAAGTTCTCAAGCGCACCGGCCTCCTTGGCGACACCACGCGTTTAGGCGAACGCCAACAGCGCGAAGAGTATCAGCTCATGCAATCTTTCCTCGAACGTCTCCGCCGTTTTGCGGAAGGCAGTGCGGACAAGAGCACGCACGCTTTCCTCGAGGAGTTCGCCCATGAACGCGCAGCCGGCGAAAGCGGTGCTCTGCCTCACGACGTGGAAGAAGGCCCGGACGTCGTCAACATCATGACCGTGCACGGTGCCAAAGGTCTCGAGTTCCGTTTTGTTTTCGTCGTCAATCTTGTGGAGCAACGCTTTCCCTCACAAGCCCGCGGCGCTTCACTTTCATTCCCACCAGACCTCGTTAACGAAGACTGGTCAAGCGAAGAGCATCACCGCGAGGAACGCCGCCTGTTCTACGTCGCCATGACTCGCGCCAAAGAAGGTCTCTATCTAATGTCAGCCGACGATTACGGTGGCGTGCGTTACAAAAAACCTTCTCGCTATCTCATCGAGCTCGGCTTCATCAGCCCCGACGCCATCAAAACAGGTCAGAAGGAAAAAGACGTCCTCGGTGGTTCAGCAGTCGTCACCGATTCTTCGCCCTTCGTCTACAAAGTCCCGGAAAAACTCAGCTTCACGCAAATCACCGCCTTCGCCAAATGCCCACTGCAGTATAAATTCGCCCACGTCCTCCACGTTCCCATCTTTGGTCGCCATCAAATGAGTTACGGCAAGTCCATGCACAACACACTCCAACACTTCCTGGAATTCTTGCTGCCAGCCTCGACCGCACCTTTACCGAGCCTCGTGGAATTACTCAAACTCTTCGACGAGCAATGGATCGACGAATGGTACGAAAGCGACGAGCAACGCGAAGAATATCGTACTGGCGGCCGATCATCGTTGGCAGCCTTTCACAAACAAGTCACCGAACAGCAACCCAAACCAATCTACTTAGAATCTGGCTTCACGCTTAAAGTTCTCGACGTCACCCTCAAAGGTCGCATTGACCGTATTGACCAAACCGCGGACGGTTGGGAAATCGTCGACTACAAGACTGGTGGCGCTAAGACCATTAAAGATTTAGCTTGGGACGACAAACGTCAGTTGGTGCTGTACGCTATGGCTGTAGCTCAGTGTTTCCCCGACGCCCCGGCCAACATCAAACTCACTTACTATTACCTAGAAGACAATTCCACCGTCAGCTTTGCGGCTACAGAGAAGGACAAAGCCAAACTCATCGACGACATTACGGACTTCATGAGCGCCATTAAAGTTAGCGACTTTGCGCCGACGCCAAGTCAGCACACCTGCAAATTCTGCGACTTCCAGGAGATATGTGATTATAGAGCGTAGGGAATGATTCTTTGGCGAGCCACTACCAACTACAAACTACTAACTACTATATGCAAGGCATCGGCAATCTTCTCGCGACATCATTTCTTAAACGCCACGGCATCGAACAATCGGTCACCGCGACGATGATCGTGCAGCGCGCCAACGTCATTCTCGCCGACCTCATTATTAACTCGCCGCTCAAGAACGACGTCTACGTCATCTCCTACAAGAATGACGAGCTGGTCGTAGCTTGTCGTCACGCCGCGGCGACGCACGCCGTGCAAGGATTGCTGCCTCAATTACGCCAAGCTATCCAGCAAGACTTTCCCGATAAATCTTTTCTGGCACTCCGTACTCGCTTAAGCGGCCAAGAGTGGTATAATAGTGAAAACATATGAACCTCCGCGATTATCTTCTCTCAATTTTGGCTGGTACTGTGGCCGCGCTCACCTCGGCTGTTATCGTCCTCATCATGATCGACCCCGTGAGCGCCGGCTTACTCGCCCTTGCTAGTCTCTACATCACCCTTGGCGCCGCCGCTGTCGGCCTATTTACCATCATCGGCACACTTGTCCGTGTTAAGCGCCAAGCCGCTGGTGCCGACGTCGGCCAGGCCGTAGCCCGCTCACTCCGCCAAGCTGTCATCTTTGCGCTCCTATTCCTCATCTCTCTATTTCTGTCTTCCCGCGATTTGCTCACGGTGTGGACAGTTTTACTTCTCATTATTTTGGTAACGTTAGTCGAGTTTTTCTTTCTGGCGGGGAAGCGTGAGGCGTAGTAAGATAGCTTCTACCACCTATGTTTAACCGTCTTTTCGGTCGCTTTTCGCGCGACATCGCTATTGACCTTGGCACTTCGCATACTCGCCTTTTTATTAAGGAGAAGGGGATTGTCATGCACGAGCCGTCCATCGTCGCCATCAACACGCGCACTAATCAAATCCTGGCCGTCGGTCATGCCGCCAAAGACATGGTGGGTAAGACGCCACCACATATAGTCACCACTCGACCGCTCAGCAAGGGTGTTATTTCCGACTTCGAAGTAACGGAAAAAATGTTAAAATATTTCGTCGACACCATTCACCAAGAATCATTCACTATCGTGCCACGTCCACACATCGTCATGAGCGTGCCACTCGAAATTACGGAAGTAGAACGCAAGGCTGTGGAAGACGCCGCTATCGGGGCTGGTGCCCGCGAAGTGTCCTTAGTGGAGTCACCAATTCTTGCGGCCCTCGGCGCCGGGCTACCTATTGAAGCCTCCATCGGCAACATGATTGTCGACATTGGCGGCGGCACAACGGAAATTGCCGTTATCTCTCTCTGCGGCATTGTCACCTGGAAGTCACTCACGGTGGCTGGCGACGAAATGACCAAAAATATCATCACTTACGCCCGTGACGTCTTTAATATTCTAACTGGTGACAAAGTAGCCGAGCAGGTCAAGATGCGCATCGGCAGTACGGTCGACACCGGCAACCGCTTAGAGATTGAAATGCGCGGTCGCGATCTCGTCACTGGTTTGCCTAAGCAAGTTATTATCAACGAAGGTCAGGTCCGTGAAGCGATCTACAAATCCGTCAAAGTCATCATCGAGAACATCAAAGCGACGATTGAAGTCACGCCACCGGAACTAGTCGCCGACATTTACGAGCATGGCATTGTCCTGACCGGCGGGGGAGCCTTACTCCGGGGCATCGAACGGAGCATCAGCAAGGAGGTCGACATTCCCGTCCGCATTGCTGAAGACCCCATGACCGCCACCGTGCGCGGCGCCGGCCTCTTACTCGACCAACCACTATTACTGAGGGACATCGCCTTGCCAGCCACTGGTCACGACGCCGTCAGATAATTCGCCTATGTTGCGCCAATCACGTATCACCAAAACCGGTTACGGCTTGCGCACAGCTGGCATTTTTGTTGCCATCATTCTTGGTTATTTATTACTCCGCGCCATTCCGCCTGTTGGTCGAGTCTTCGCCCGGGTCGAGCACACCTTTGTCGTACTCGGTACTGGCATTGGGGGAGTTATTTCACGCGTCACCAGTTCCGAGGCATCCACCAGCTCCAAACTCAATCTTTGTACCACACAGCTAGCTGCCGCTGCTACGCACATCGCCACACTCCAGAACGACGCCAAAAATGTCAGCGAGCTAGAAGCCACCATTGGCTACGTCAACGAAGCTCATGTCAAGGGCGTAGCAGCTCGCATCGTCACCAGGTCGCTGCCTGAGACATCGGTGCTTACTATCGACAAGGGGAGTAATGACGGCATTGTGAGCGGCAGTGCTGTCACAATTGCCGACGGTCATCTTCTCGGTGTCATCACGGAAGTCGCCAGTGGTTCGGCTCAGGTCCGTTTAGTCCACAGCCAGGCCAGCAGTATTCCGGCCATGATCGTGGGTAGCGACCGCACCATCGGTTTAGTGGAAGGCCAAGAGGGCACCGTGCTGCGCATGCAATATATTCCGCTCGATGCCAACGTTCACGAAGGCGACGTTGTGGTCACTTCAGGCTTGGCTGGTGGTCTTCCCGCTAACATTGTCATCGGTTTGGTGACCAGCGTCATCAGCGTGGAGACAGCGCCGTTTCTGGAAGCTCTCATTGAGCCACTTTACGACGACCGTACTTGGACCAACGTGCTCGTCCTAAGTCCAACTTTGTAATATGCGCGAGGCTATTTATCTTGCCTTCGGTTTTGCAATTACCATGCTGCTCGCCTTGTGCATTGTGCCATCTTTGCCGTACCCACTGATGTATACACCGCTCGTGATGATCGCTGGCTTATTAGTGCTGCAGCGTGAAGGGGTCGGGCCGGGCGTGGCCTGGTTGTTACTTGGTAGTATTCTCATGACTGTCGATCACGTCGCTCCTTACACCCTTTGGCCCACCATTATTTCCACGCTGGTCGCCGTCATTTTCGCTACTCGAGTTTTCGCCACGCGCTCGGTTTACGCCCTCATGGGCCTCGGGTTAATCACCGGCCTCACTTATATTTTAACAGTCCTACTCGGTGCCCTCATCGCCGTGATCTTTTCTTCTACCCTCCTACCCAACGGCCAACTGAGCTGGTCCAGCCTTGTAGCTTTTTTCTTACTCTTACAACTCGGCCTCTACCTCGGCTTCATGGCTATAGTTTCCTTGCGTAGCTGGACCTTGCGCACTTTTGTCGTCCGCTAATATGAAGCCCCCTTCGCCTTTTGGCTCAATCTTAAATGACGACTTGGGCGTACTGTCAGATAGCTCGTCAGACATTGCGCTGGAAGAAGTAGTTAGTCGTCGTGGCCGGGTGGATAGCGAACCAGTGCGCGCTTTCGTTGGCAACGTCATTCCAGCCAAACGTTATAGACTCGGCATTATTTTGACGCTCGGTCTGCTTAGCTTCTTTTTAGCTCGCGCTGGATATTTTCAAATCATCGAAGGCTCCACATACCGGGCCATCGCCGAAGCTAATCGTGGCCGTACGCACATTTTGCCTGCTAAGCGTGGTTTGATTACGGATAGGAGCGGCGTCATTCTCGCCAAGAACATTCCCTCGTTCACGCTCATTGGTCGTCCCAGTGAATTGCCAAAAAAGGAAGCGGCTCGCAATAGTCTGTTTGCGGAAGTAGCGACCGAGCTCGGTGGTGACGCCTTGGCCTGGACCGCAGCTTATGAGGCGGGTCACGCCGCTTCATCTTTCGAGCTAATGGAGAATGTCCCGTATGATCAAGCTTTGGCTTTTGCCGTACATGACAGCGACGTCGTTGGCATCGACTTAATCCTTGATGCTAAGCGGTCTTACGTCACGAACGCCATTTTCTCGCTGTCACACGTCATGGGCTACACCGGTGTCATGAACGCGGAAGACTATGCCAGTGAGAAAGCTAACGGTTATCAACCTTATGACAAGATCGGCAAGCAGGGCGTAGAGTCAACACACGAAGCAGAGTTGCGTGGCACTAATGGTTACGAAACTCTTGAGGTTAACGCCCAGGGCAAATATTTACGCACGGTAGCCAAGCAGGACCCAGTTGACGGCGCGCGTTTGACATTATCCATCGACGCCAACCTCCAGCAACATATCGAACAAGTCATGGCGGGTCGGCTCAAGGGTACAGTCGCTTCACGCGGCGCCGTCGTCGTCATGAATCCCAAGAACGGTGAAATCCTCGCCTTGGTTTCTTGGCCAGCTTATGACGCCAATCTTTTTACCGACGGCATCAGTCAAACTAATTATGACGCCTTGCTGAACGACCCCGATCACCCACTCTTTCCTCGGGCTACGGCAGGGGAGTACCCGTCAGGTAGTACCATCAAACCAGTCTACGCTGCGGCTGCTCTGACGGAGGGGATTATCACGCCGAGCACTACCGTCATGTCCACCGGTGGCCTGCAAGTCGGCAACCGCTTCTTTCCTGACTGGCGGCCTGGTGGTCACGGACTGACTAACGTCTATCACGCCATTGCGGACAGCGTTAATACTTTTTTCTACACCATCGGCGGTGGCTATGATACCTTCAAGGGTTTAGGCATTGACCGGCTTATGTCCTGGGCCGCTACCTTCGGCTTCGGTACGGTGAGCGGACTTGATGTGCCAGGGGAGGGGGCCGGCTTTTTGCCAAGCCCAGCCGCCAAACAGGACGCGACTGGCGAGCCCTGGTATATCGGCGATACTTACAACGTCTCCATCGGTCAGGGCGACTTCCTAGTTACGCCCGTTCAAATCGCCCGCGCCACTTCGGTCTTCGCTAACGACGGTGTGCTCGAAACACCGCACCTCGAACTCGGTCAAACGGAACCAGAGAAACGTGTAGTCACCTCCGAAGTCGCACAAGTCATCAAAGACGCCATGCTCCAAACCATCACCAACGGCTCAGCTACCTCCCTGCAAAGCGTGCCAGTAGCAGTCGCTGGCAAGACCGGTACCGCCCAATGGTCGCACTCCTCACCACCGCATTCCTGGTTCACCGGCTTCGCGCCTTACGACAACCCGGAAATCACCATCACCACCGTCATCGAAGAAGGCGGTAACGCCGCGCTGGCCATCCCCATCAGCCGCGAAATTTTAGAGTGGTACTTTGCGGGGAGAAAATAGTAATCTTGACTCCCTCACCTCATCTGCTATCATATCCCCATCAAACAAATCCGTTCCGCTTTTAGCGGAGCGGCTTTCGTTCTATCTTGTTAAACCGATAATAGAGAGTATGTCCAACCCCAACGTCACCTATATTTCAGCTAGCGGCCTCGTCGACATGAAGGCTGAGTTGATTGACCGTATTAAAAATATCCGCCCAATTATTGCCGGTAAAATAGGCGACGCTAAAGAGCTGGGCGACATCTCCGAGAACTTCGAATACCACGACGCCAAGGAACAGCAAGCGCAAAATGAAATGCGCATTGTCGACTTGACGCACATGATTTCCACGGCCGTTATTGTGGACAACAAAGTGGGCGGTATGGTCGGCCTCGGTTCTAAATTTACGGTTAAAGCGGGTGCCCTCGAAAGAACTTATCAACTCGTCGGCGAGAACGAGGCCAATCCAATGGAGGCTAAAATCAGCAATGTTTCGCCGCTTGGTGCCGCCTTCATGAACAAGTCATTGGGCGAAAAAGTGACGGTCACCACCCCGGGCGGGGAAGTCACCTACGAGATTGTCGCCATTGCCTAGACCGCTTGCCAGAAGCACTTCTTTCCCGTAAAATTGGGCGAGAAGTGCTTTTGTATAGCTAGCGTTTTGCCTATGTCTGGAGATGAAAAGTCCATGCGCCGAACTCGTTTAACTAGTCTACGCGAGCGGGGGATTGAGCCTTACCCAGCCGAACTTGAGCGGTCTCACGTTATCGCTGACGTGGTCAGTCAGTTCGATCAGCTTCAAGCTGCTAGTGCCGCAGTTACCATCGTCGGTCGCATCAAGGCCTTGCGTCAAATGGGTGGCCTCACTTTTATCCGTTTGGTAGATGGCACGGGGGACATGCAGGTTGTGCTTAAAGAGGATCAGGTTGGCAACGAACAATATCAACTCTTCATCAATCACGCCGACGTTGGCGACTTCTTCGGCTTCACTGGCGGCATGTACGTCACGCAGAAAGGCGAACGTTCCGTGCTCGCCGGCAGCTTCACTATTCTCGCCAAGGCCTTGTCACCATTGCCCGACAAATGGAGCGGCTTGCAGGACGTCGAACTGCGCTATCGTCATCGCGAGCTGGACCTCATCAGTAACCCGGAAGTGCGCCAGCGCTTTGAGGTTCGTTCTAAAATCGTTTCCACCATGCGCCGCTTCCTCGACGAACGTGGCTTCATGGAAGTCGAAACACCAATCTTGCAACCAATCCCCGGCGGTGCCAGCGCCCGTCCTTTCATCACTCATCACAACGCACTCGACGCTGACTTATATCTGCGCATCGCCCCAGAACTCTATCTCAAGCGTCTCGTCGTCGGTGGCTTCGAGAAGATCTACGAAATTGGTCGCTGCTTCCGTAACGAAGGCATTGACTATGCGCACAATCCAGAGTTCACCATGATGGAACTCTACTGGGCCTACGCGGACAAAAACTCTTTTGTCGCCATGCTCGAAGAACTCATCGTCACTATTGTTAACGCCAGCTTTGGCGGCCTGGTCGTCCCTTACGGCGAGGGCACTATCGATTTCACCGCGCCTTGGAAAAAAGTCACCTTCCGCCAAGCCATCATCGACGCTTGCGGTATCGACATCGACACCATTCACTCGTCAGCCGAACTCTTCGTCGCCATCAAAGCTGCCAAGTTGAAGATCGACTTCAAAGGTTGTGTCGGGATGGGCGAGTTCTACGATCAGCTTTACAAGAAAACGGCTCGCGCTGCTATCACTCAACCAACCTGGGTCTTTGACTACCCAATCGAACTCAAGCCGCTAGCCAAAGCCAACCCGAACGATCCGACTAAGAGTTCATCAGTTCAGCTCGTTGTCCAAGGCGCCGAAATTATCAACGCTTACTATTACGAACTGAACGATCCTCTCGACCAGCGCGCGCGCTTCGAAGTCCAACAGGCCCTCCGTGAGCAGGGCAGCGAGGAGGCCCAGTGGATGGATGAAGACTTCCTAAGTGCCCTCGAGCACGCCATGCCGCCAACCTCAGGCGTCGGCATCGGTATTGACCGCTTGGTCGCTTTCCTCACTAATTCACCAAGCCTCAAAGAAGTCATCCTCTTCCCAACGCTGAAGCCGCTCGTATGACCAAGGTAATGGTTTTTGGTGCCTTCGACGTCCTGCACGAAGGGCATCACCACTTCCTAAAAGATGCTAAGGCGCTAGGCGACTATCTCATTGTCGCTCTGGCCTCGGACGCCAGCATTCGCTTCCTCAAAGAGCACGAACCAAAACAAAGTTTCGACGAGCGTGCCGCCGCCTTAAGTCTCAGCGAATACGTCGATGAAGTTGTAGCGGGGGACGAGCTAGATGACGACGGGAACGACGCCTTCGGAACGTGGCAAATAATCGACAAATTAAGACCAGACATCATCGCCTGCGGTTACGACCAGCAGGCTATAAAAGAACTTCTCACGCAACGTTTTGCGACACTAGATTCGCCGCGAATAATCAGCCTGTCACCGTTCGAGCCGACAATTTACAAATCCTCACTGCTCAACTCCCTTATATGATCGACTTAAAGATTCTCCGCGAAACGCCAAACGTTATTAGAGAAGCCGCTAAGGCTAAGAATGTCGAGATCGACATCGACCGTATTCTCGACCTAGATCGCAAGGTGCGTGGCTTGAAGGGCGAGATGGAAAGCATTGCCGCCCAAAAGAACGACTCCGGTAAGCGCATCGCTAAGGCCACGCCCGAGGAGCGCAAGGCGATGATTGAGGAAATGCGTCCGCTTGACGCTCGCGCCGAAAATTTGCAGGCTGAATTTGCGCCGCTCGCAGAAGAACTCGAAGAGCTGCTGCACAAAATTCCTAATCCGTCCTTGCCCGACGTGCGTCTCGGTCACAGCGATACCGAAAACGTCGCTATCCGTTTGGTCGGCGAACCACGTAAATTCGACTTCACGCCCAAGGATCACCTGGAACTCGGCGAAGCGCTTGGTATCATCGATACCGTGCGTGCGGCCAAAGTCAGCGGCGCTCGCTTCACGTACTTGGTAGGGGACGGAGCCCTCCTCGAAATGGCCCTCGTCGACTACGCCGTTCGTACCGCCATTAAACACGGCTTCACGCCAGTCACGGTGCCGCACCTTGTCAGCGCTAAAGCTATGCGTGCCATGGGTTATTTGGAGCACGGCGGGCACGACGAAATTTACTACCTAGCTAAGGACAACCTCTATCTAATCGGTACCTCGGAACAAGCCATCGGACCCATGCATACGGACGAGATTCTCGACCTCGACGCTGGCCCTAAGCGTTACGTTGGCATTTCGCCTTGCTATCGCCGCGAGTCCGGCACCTACGGCAAGGACACTAAAGGTATTATCCGCTTGCACCAATTCACCAAAGTGGAAATGTTCAGCTTCTGTAAACCAGAAGACTCGGCCAGCGAACATGCCATGATGCTCCAAATAGAAGAAGAGCTTATGCAAGGCCTCGGTTTGCCTTACCACGTTCTCGACATCGTTTCCGGCGACCTTGGTTTACCGGCCGCCAAAAAGTGGGACATTGAAGCTTGGTTCCCATCCCAAGAGCGTTATCGCGAAACACATTCCACCAGCAACTGCACGGACTTCCAGGCTCGCCGCTTAAACACTCGTTATCGTACGGAGGAGGGGATTAACTTCGTGCACACGGTTAACGGTACTGCCTTCTCTGGCCGGCCAATCGCCGCCATCCTCGAAAACTTCCAGGAAGCCGACGGCAGCGTCCGCATTCCAGAAGTCTTGCAGGCCTATATGGGCAAGGCTGTAATCACGCCTCGAACGAGCTAACCTGTGAGTAACAACGCCACCATAAACCCACGTACCTGGGTCGAGATTTCGCGTCCCGCTATGGCGAGTAACGTCGCTGCTCTGCAGGCTTTGTTAGAGCCGACGGTATCTTTGTGCGCCTTCGTTAAGAGTTTTGCCTACGGTCACGACATCTCGCTTGTCACCAAGCTGCTCGGCGAGTCTGGCGTGACCCATGTTGGTGTTGACAGTATCGATGAAGCCTTGGCCGTGAGAGCAGTAGCACCAGAGGTGGCTATCTTCATTATGGGCATGGTGCCAGTTGAGCGCTTTAACGAGGTCGTCAGCCACGATTGCGTGCAGAACATTTATGATGAAGAAGGCTTGCGGGCCATTATTGACGCTGCCGTTAAGCAACAAAAGGTCGCCCTTATTAACATCGAAATAGAAACTGGCTTGAACCGTTTGGGCGTTATCGAGCGGGTTCTAGTCGACCTTTTACGAACCATTAAAAATAATCCTCGCAGTGTTAAGCTGGTTGGCCTCTCGACTCATCTCTCGTCAGCCGAAGACGTCGCTGAGCAACATTACGTTTACGCCCAAGAAGACAGCTTGCAGCGCGCCCTGGAGCTTTGTGCGAGCTATGAACTGAGCGTCCCGTTCGTCCACTGCGCCAATAGTGCGGCGACAATTTTCGCACCACGCGTGCACGACACCATGGTCCGCGTCGGCCTTGCCCTTTACGGCTTGTGGCCGAGCGCCGAACTCAAGCTGGCCGTACAGCGCGGTCGGGCTTTTGAATTGCAACCGGTCCTCAGCTGGAAGACTAAAGTTGTGCAAATCAAAGACGTTCCTGCTGGTGGAGCAGTCGGCTATGACCGCACTTTCATTACCAACCGAGCCATCCGGGTAGCAGTTTTACCGGTTGGTTATTGGGATGGTTACGATCGCGGCTTGTCGAATAAAGGCAAGGTTCTTATCCATGGTCGACCCTGTGCCGTCCTCGGGCGAATTTGCATGAACATGATGATGGTCGACGTCTCCGAAATCGCTCAGGTCAAAGCTGGCGACGTCGTTACGCTCTTGGGTCGGGAAGGAATTGGCACAGTCACAGCGGAGACAATCGCGGAGATACTTGGTACAATTAACTATGAAGTCGTCACTCGCATCAATCCGCTCATCCCACGTTTAGTCGTATGATGCAGCACCGCAACTTTACGCGCGTTGCCCACGCCAAATCCTATGCTGGCGGTCGTTTGCGTAACCCTTTTTTTAGCCACGAGCCACGTCATATCAACCCTTGGTTCATATTAGTCGGCGTGGCGATTGTTAGCCTAGGTCTACTGGCAACTTTTCTTTACGTACCGCTTCTTCAGTATAATCAACTCGAAATTGACGGTCTAACTACCTTGTCTCCGGCCGACGTTGAATCCACGGTTAACGGTGTGTTAAACCATAATCGCTGGCTAATAGTGCCGGGTCATCAAATATTTCTACTGAATAGCTCGCGGGTCATTAAAGAGTTAAACGCCAAGTTTAACTTCGCCAGCGTCTCTCTGCATCGATCCGGGCGTCATTTGGTGATTGCTGCCGTCGAAAGAATCACTCAAGTAACCTGGCTCACGGGCGATAAGGCCTACTTACTGGATTTGTCCGGTTTAGCGGTCGCGGAAGCCTCACCAGAAGTGCTAGTAAATGTGCAAGCTCGTAAAGATGGCGCAGCTACTATCCCTAGCGCACCAGGCGTGCAACCAACCATGCCAATCATTATCAATAATAAGGCGGAAGAGGTTGTTCTAGGTCAGGGAATCCTCGATGTGACACGGCTGACCAATATCCTTATGCTCGACAGCGCCCTGCGCGAAAGGGGACTACTACCTCGCGCTTATGTATTCGATGACACTACGCAGCCCTGGTTAACGGTCCAGACTGATTCAATTTCTCTGCTAGTTGACGTCACCCAAAACATTTCGGAGGCTATGAGCATGTTTGACACCTACCGCACGCAAGGGAACACTTCTTTTACGACACTAAAATACATCGATTTACGTTTCGGCAATCATCTCTATATTCAAACTAAATAACCTCTTATGAATACAGCCGAACTACTTAACACTAAGGCGCCTGAATTCTCACTAGCGGATCAAGCTGGCAAGCTGCATAGCCTTAAAGATTACGCCGGCAAGTTACTCGTGCTGTATTTCTACCCGAAGGATTTAACGCCTGGCTGTACCATTGAGGCCTGCAACTTCCGTGACAATCTAGCTCGTGTTAAGAGCGCCGGTGCAGCCGTGCTCGGCGTCTCAGCCGATTCTGTTAAGCGTCATGCTAAGTTTGCGGAGGTGGAGAAGCTCAACTTTCCAGTCCTGAGCGACGAGTCGCACGATATGCTAAACGCCTACGGTGTCTGGCAGGAAAAGAAAATGATGGGGAAGAAGTACATGGGCATTGTCCGTACGACACTTATTGTTGACGAACAAGGCACTATTCGTAAAATCTGGACGGACGTTAAAGTAAATGGTCACGTCGACGAAGTAATCGCCACGCTCAAGGATATGAAATAACTGGCTTATGGCAATTAGGACAGCTAGCGGTGGAAGACAGTTGGCCTGGACTAAGGACCAAATCCTAGAGGGCGTGGTTAAATTCATCGATGAGCATAAATGCTTCCAAAAGCTGATGAATTTGACCGGTATCCCTATTTGCCTAGCGCCCGATCCATCCAGCGCACTTTTGGTGGATTAATCGGATTAAAAAAAAGAACTCAACGTAGTCGATAATGATTACCATAGAGGGAGTTATAGGAGTGAAATGTGCAGGACTATTAATATTAGAGGTAGGGCTGATGAGCTGGCTGTAAGTAAAATGCTAGTTAAACTATTTGGGGAAGTGGCAGTCCACGAACAAGGGGCAGCTGGTGAAGATAATAAAGAAAGATTTGACTTTATTGTTTATTATAAGGACGGCAAATTTGCGGTTGATACATTCTATCCTTCAACTGTAGGTAATCTGGCCAAGATAGTCTGTATCAAGGCAGGGAAGTCCAATGATTTTAATGGCCCAATATATCTTGTTGTAAGGAATGTTGATATTACGGGAGACGTAATTAATCATCTAATATCAAACAAGACCCAACAGCTAAAAAGTAATTTAACCGTGCTTACATACAAAGATTTCTTTGAAAGGATCCAAGACTACCCTGTCCTAACTATTACATAAGTAAGAGGGAAGGAGAATCTGTTATATTTAAATAGCTATTCGGGTGTCGCGCATTATACCTTTTGCGAACCATGAGTAGTTTTAACTACAATACGTCTCTAAACTATATTGATTACCAAACTGTTTAAACCCAGTATCCTTAATAACTGGGGCTAGTTATTCGTTCACTGCGCAGCCCCGCTTATCAATTACGAATTATGATTTAATTCACTATTTTTGTAACGACTGTGTGCTCATTAAGTATGTGTCGCGATTTATTCGCCTACTACTATAGCTACCAACCAATACGTCGAGAGGTCAAAATCGACGACGCATTTAAATGCGCTGTGTTAAAACCAAGGTCCCATTATACCACTAAAATCAAACGCCAAAAGCAGGCCTCATCCTGGTAACGCTTAATTAGATAAATAACTCATCGGATTAACCGGGATACCGTTACTTCGTACCTCAAAGTGCAAATGCGGACCAGTTGAAAGACCAGCTCCTTGCATTCCAGGCTTACCACCAGACAAACCAATCTGTTCGCCGCGAGCCACGTACTGGTCAGCCTTAACATCCATGCGCATCAAGTGAGCGTAAAGCGTCGCCAAACCATTAGTATGAATAATCATTATGTAATTACCATATTGGCTGCCAGTTTTAGCCCAAGCCACATAACCAGGCGCCGCTGCTTCAACTGACGTCCCGACAGGTGTCGCAATATCTAGCCCTGAGTGTTCAAAAAGATGACGAAATGGGTACGTAGGGTCGTGAAATAACGTAGTAATAATCCCCCGCAATGGCCAAGTAATATCGGAGGACCCCTGCCCTATCTGATCATTCTGAGCCAGTTTAGCTTCAATTGAGTTCTGCAAAACGGAAATCTGCGAAGCCACACTTTGCTGTTCCTGTCGCAATTCACTCATGAGCGTGGTGTACCCTGCTTGGCTATCCTCTGTTTGCGCCATGAGCACCTCCTTGGCTTGCTGTTGCCCTTGCAACTTAGCCACCTGTGCCGTCAACTCACCTGCTAAGTCATTCAACGACGCCAACTTCAATTCATGGTCCGCCTTATCTGCCTCAAGCCCAGCTTGCGTAGCCTGAGTAGCGTCAACCGCCTGTTTTAAACCACGGTTAACATCCTCCAGCTGTGACACACTATTAAACGCTTCGTGAAAATTGCCGGCGCCAAAAAACGTCGCGACCAAGCCGTGGTCCTCGTGCTGGTTTAAAGTAAACAGCATATTGGACAACATTGCTCGTTGCCGTTCTAGGTCAGCGGTCTGCGCCCCAATATCATTTTCCAAAACACGCATCTCCAAATTCTGCTGCTCAATTTCTGTTTGCGTCGAAGTAATATCTAACTCAGCGATAGCCGTTTGATTGGCAATCAAGGCCACATCATTAGCCAAAGATGCACTGATCGAAGCTGCGCCATTTATCCGCTTCTGTAAAATCGCCAACTTCTCATTAACCGAACTGATAGTCGCCTTTTTCTGGGCAATCTGGTCCTGCAGTTCCTGCGTCGAAAGATCAGCCGCTGAAACGCTCTTGGTATGACCAACCAACAAACCACATACCAATAACGGCAACATGATTAAACCGATTTTTCCTAGACGTTGGCTCATAGTTATTTTTTACTACTACCGACTACCAGATACTATCTACCAACCTTATATCTTTGCCAGTGCCTGCTGCAACCGAGCCACTGATTCCTCTTTTCCTAGCGCCCACAGCAGCTCATACGGACTAGCGGATTTTTCAAGGCCGGACAGTGCTACACGCAGTGGCCACAACACATTACCATTCTGCAGTCCGTTACTACTAATATACTCCTTAATGGCCGCCTCGAGAAGCGCTACTTTCGCAAACGTGGCATCATCAAGCTGGCCGATGACCTCCGTCACATTTTTTAATTGCAGGGCCGAGTCTTCTGCTGTCGCTTTCTTCCAGGTCAAAATGGCCGGATCATAAGCAACTAGACCGACATACGCCCCCAACTTATCAGCGAACTCAGTCAGCTTGCTAACTCGCTCGCGTTCAATCATCAACGCTCTCTGTAAAGTCGCTGTTGATAAATCTAGTGTCGTAAAAGGTTGCACAGCCGCGACAAGCTCACTCTGGGTCAACCTCATCAAATACTGATGGTTCATCCAGTCCAATTTTTCAATATTCATCACCGCCCCTGCCCTGCTGACTTTAGACAGGTCAAAAAGTTCTACCAGCTCAGCCCGTTCATAAATTTCCTGGTCCGCTTTTGGATTATAACCAAGTGTACTAATAAAATTTATTAGCGCCTCTGGCAAATAACCCTTACTCAAATAACTTTCCACCGACACATCTCCTTTGCGCTTACTGAGTTTTGTCTTATCTGGATTCAAAATAAGCGGTACATGAGCATAAATTGGCATCGGAATATCAAGCATGGTGCACAAAATAATCTGCTTCGGTGTCGACGAAATCCATTCCTCGCCGCGCAAAACATGACTAATTTTCATCAAATAATCGTCGACAACCACTGCCAAATGATAAGAAGCAAAACCGTCTGACTTAATAATAACTTGATCGTCGACGTCCGCATTATTAAAGCTAATCTCGCCGCGAATAGCATCCACAAATTTAGACTCACCCTCCGGGATCCGCATCCGAATAACAAACTTCTCGCCCGCTGCTTGGCGCGCTTTCACTTCCTCGAGGCTCAAGTTTGCGCAACGACGGTCGTACTTGGGGTTCTGCTTAGCGGCGACCTGCGCAGCCCGCATTTCAACGAGCCGTTCGCTAGTACAAAAACACACATAAGCATTGCCGTCGGCTAACAAGCGGTCAGCATACGGACGATACAAATCAAGTCTCTTCGATTGCGTATATGGACCAACATCACCCTTCTCGCTGAGCGTGCCTTCTGCTAACAAAATCGGCCCTTCATCGTAATCAATGTTCATCTTCTTAAAAGTTTTGAGCAAACTTTCCACCGCACCTTCGACCAAACGCGCCTGATCAGTGTCCTCAATGCGTACCACGAACTGACCGCCAGACTGACGCGCCAAAAAGTAGTCGAACATGACTGTTCGGAGCGTTCCAATGTGCATGTAACCTGTTGGTGATGGAGCGATGCGAGTTCGTGTAATCATATTAGCGACCAGTTAATTGAAGAAAAATTTCAGGAACAGTGCGGCGTACAGGACGCCAAAAACGTTGTTCTTTTAATGTTTGAGCGATCACGGTGCCAGGAAAGACGACCACAGCCCGCCAAATACGCTTATACCTCTGTGGCTCTATCCACAAGCGCCACAACCATTCAAGTCCCAGCTGCTGCAGACGTTGCGGTGCCCGGGGCAAAGTATTGCCAATCATCGCACAAGCACCACCCACACCAATCATTATTTTAACGCTCGGCCAACGCTTGAGGTGCTGTTTAATACAAGCCTCTTGTTTACCTTGTCCTAGGCCAACAGCTATCACCGCTGGCTTCATCTCGTCGATCACCTCCATTGTAAACTGAGATAAATCCCCCGCCGCATTTACTGGCCCTGGGTCAAAAGTGGTTACTTCCAGGCCCAAAAATCTGTGACGCAGATTAGTTGCCGCCCGCTCACAACTATCGTGCTCGCCAAGCAAATGGAGACGCTCACCTTCGCTCCAACATAACTCAGCCAGTATAAGTAAAGCCTGCACGCCTGGCACTCGATTTCGTAGTGTCTGTTCGGTTAATGCGGCCGCAGCAAAGCGTAAACCAACACCATCTGGTAAATTAAGAGCAAAACTATTCAACAGATTTTTAAACGAGACGTCCCGCTCTGCTGCTAAAAGAAATTCCGGGTTCGGTGTACAAACCGCCTTCGCCACCTGCTCTTCATGATCACTGAGCCAACCGCTAAACAAAGCACGAGTCTGTGCTACGTCGACGTTATCAATTCTCACTCCTAGCAGGTTGACTGAGTTCATAGGCCACGCCACAAAACAACACACACGGCGCCCAAGAAGTCATCAAACAAATCCTTCATCGTATCAGCCACACTAGGTTGTGCTGGAATAGTCCAATGGAAGAATGGCGCCAACAGCTGATCACTAATAAACTCGTGCCATTCCCAGGCCACGCCAATCAGCATCACAAAACCCACCACTACAAAAAAGTAGAATAGACGTTTGACCCAAGTCTGCTTTGACTTGAACGTAACTCCCTTTATCTGGTGATCAAATATGGCAAAAGCCAGCAGAGCCATCGCTACCCCACCAGCAAAATGCATGAAGATGTCATAACCAGGATACCAGGAATAAAGAGCAATCAAGCCAATTATGTGAAAAAATACCACCCAGGCCACAGCTTTTGCCGCTTGTTTATAAGTTGTCATATTGCCCAATTCTAGCAGTAAAAAAGTGAGTGAGCAAGGCTTGACTAGGCTTTGTTAGCACTCTATACTTAGGACTGCTAAGGATGCTCCTGTTTATTTTAGCCATTTTCCTATGATGCCTAGTAATTTTACTTCAAAATCCAATCAAGCCATGCAGGCTGCGCAAATGATCGCCGCGGACAACGGCCAGCATGGTATCGAACCCATTCACCTCTTAGCTGCCCTTTTGGCGGACGACGACGGCCTAGTCATGACCCTTCTCCAAAAACTCAATTCGCCAATTTCGGCTATTCAGAACGACGTCGTCCGGATGCTCGAAACCATTCCTCGCCACGCCAGTGTAGAGCAGCCAATTCCGGGCCAAATTTTTTTGACGCCACCTTTAGCTCACGTTCTGGAAAGCGCCATCACGCTCGCCAAACAATTCGGTGACGAATACATCTCCACCGAACATCTCCTCCTCGCTTTACTGACGGAAAAGATGACCGGCGGCTTACTCCACAACCACGGCCTAACAGCCGAAGGTATTTTGACAACGCTCAAAGAAATCCGCGGTGACGCCAAAGTTAACACCCCAGATCCAGAAAAGAAAACGCAATCAATTGAACGCTTCAGCGTCAACATGACCGAACTCGCCCGTCGCGGTAAATTAGACCCAGTTATTGGTCGCGACGAAGAAATCCGCCGGGTCATGCAAGTTCTGTCCCGCCGTACTAAAAATAATCCAGTTCTCATCGGTGAAGCTGGCGTAGGCAAGACCGCCATCATCGAAGGCCTGGCTCAGCGCATCATTGCTGGCGACGTCCCCGAATCGCTCAAAGAAAAAGAAATCGTCAGCCTCGACTTGGGTGCGATGGTTGCCGGAACCAAATTCCGTGGCGAGTTCGAGGAACGCCTCAAATCAGTCGTCAACGAGATCAACGCCAGCAACGGCAAAATCATTCTTTTCATCGACGAGTTGCACATGTTGGTCGGCGCTGGCCATGGTGACGATGCCCCCATGGACGCTAGCAACCTCTTGAAGCCAGCTTTAGCTCGCGGTGAAATTCGCGTAGTTGGCGCCACTACCACCAAGGAATACCAAAAACATATCGAGAAAGACCAAGCTCTGGAACGACGCTTCCAGCCCATCATGGTCAACGAACCAAGCATCGACGACACTATCGCCATTCTCCGCGGCATTAAAGAACGTTACGAAATCCACCACGGCGTGCGTATTTCCGACAACGCCATCGTCGCTGCTGCCGAACTCTCCACCCGCTACATTACGGACCGTCAGTTGCCCGACAAAGCCGTCGACTTAATCGACGAGGCTGCCTCAGCGCTACGTTTGCAAATCGACTCCATGCCTGAAGAATTGGACCGTTTGAAACGCGACGAAATGCGCCTGCAGATTGAACGTCAGGCCTTGCTTAAGGAAGAAGACAGGGCGTCCAAGTCTCGTTTAAAAGAAATCGAGCGTCAAATTGCCGACCTCAAGGAACAGTCCGGTGCCCTCGAAATCGCCTGGAATTCCGAAAAGCAACTAATTGAAGGCATTCGCGCCGCCAAGAACGACATGGACAAGCTCATCAACGAAGCCGAGTTTGAAGAACGTCGCGGCAACCTGCAACGCGTGGCGGAAATTCGCTACGGTCAAATCCCAGCCAAACGTGAGGCGCTAAAAAAGACCGAAGGCGAGCTAAAGGTTTTACAGCAACAACGCGGACTCTTAAAAGAAGTCGTCGGTGAAGAAGACATCGCTGCCGTCGTCGGCCGCTGGACCCATATTCCAGTCTCAAAAATGCTCGAGGGTGAACTAACCAAACTCGCCCGCATGGAAGACGCTCTTAAAAAGCGCGTCATCGGCCAGGCCGAAGCTATTCACGCTGTCAGCAACGCCCTCCGTCGTTCGCGCGCTGGCATTAGCGAAGCCAACCGCCCTATTGGCAGCTTCATCTTCATGGGCCCAACCGGCGTCGGCAAAACCGAACTCGCTAAAGCCTTGGCCGAATTCATGTTCAACGACGAGAAAGCTCTCGTTCGTCTCGACATGAGCGAATACATGGAGCGCCACAGTATGAGCAAGATGGTCGGTTCCCCACCGGGCTATGTGGGCTACGATGAAGCTGGCCAGCTAACGGAGAAGATTCGCAAGCACCCTTACTCCGTTGTGCTCTTCGACGAAATTGAAAAAGCTCACCCCGACGTCTTCAACCTCCTCCTGCAGATTCTCGACGACGGCCACATTACGGACGCCAAGGGCCGCCAAGTGAATTTCAAGAATACGGTCATCATCATGACGAGCAACATTGGTTCCGACGCCATTCTCAGCAATCAACAACGCTCGAGCCTCGGCTTCCACGACGGCACAGTCACGGCCGACGACTCTACCAAGGGCAAGGTCCTCGAACTCCTCAAGGAACACTTCCGTCCCGAGTTCCTAAACCGCATTGACGAAACCATCGTCTTCCACGCCTTAACCCAAGAACAGATCGCCGAGGTCGTCGAACTCCAACTCGCCATCGTCGGTAAACGCCTAATCACCGAACGCGGTATTGGTCTCAAAGTCACCGAGAAAGCTAAGAAGTTGCTCGCACTCCGCGGCTACGATCCGCAGTATGGCGCCCGTCCTCTCAAGCGCGTCATTCAATCGATGATTCTTGACCCGCTGGCCATGAAAATAATCACTGGCGACATTCGTGACAGCGCGGCTCTCACCATCGACGCTAACAAAAAGGAAGAGATTGAGATTCGAAGTAAACAGCTAGTTGGAACTAAGTAATACAAAATTCAAGTCCCGGACTCCTGGAGTCCGGGACTTGAATCTAATTTTTAACTATCACTATTTCCTATAATTCTCCATCGCCGCTACGATAATTGCTTTAGCTGCAGCGGCATCCTGCCACTCCTCGATCTTGGTCATCTTTTTCTCCAAAATCTTGTAGCTCTCGAAGAAAAAAGAAATTTCATCTTTCAAGTGCTGCGTCACGTCGGCCAAGTCGTTGATGTGCTTAAAACGCACATCGTCCTTCGCCACTGCCAAAATCTTTTCGTCCTGGCCCTTGTCATCGCTCATGACCAGCACGCCAACTGGACGGACGTCCACGGCCACACCTGGGAAAAGTGGGTTGCTGACCATGACCAAAACGTCTAATGGATCGCCATCACCGCCCAAAGTCTCCGGGAAGAAACCGTAATCGCAAGGGTAGAACATTGGTGAGAACAACACGCGGTCCAACTTGATAATGCCCTGTTCGTGGTCAAACTCATACTTGTTCTGACTGCCGCGTGGCACTTCAATCACGGCTTGGCAAATATCTGGGGCCTTGCTTCCAATGCTCAAATTCATAGTTGTGTAGTTAAAGTCGATGTCCGCATAATAAGGTCATTTTTGCCCTCTGTCAAAGGCTTTTCCGCCTGTGGTATAATAAAGCCCTATGAAACGACTTATCGCTACCCTGGCCCTGGCCACTCTAGTGCTCACACCAGTCAGTTCGGTGTTAGCTTTTGACCCTAACTATATAATCTCCGACGAAGACTTAACCAACCCCTTCGCCCTCGACCGCAACCAAATTCAAGCCTATCTCGACCGCGGCTTCCTCGGCACCTATCGTACCGAAGACAACGCTGGCGTCATTCGCTATGCTGCTGACATCATCTTACGCACCGCCCAAAGTGCCGGTGTCAGTCCAAAATTCCTCCTCGTTCTCTTGCAAAAAGAACAAAGTCTCGTGGAGGACGACGCCCCAACCGACAACCAGCTCGACTGGGCCACTGGCTATGCCGTCTGTGATGATTGCTCCAAGAACGACGGGACCATTCAACGCTGGCGCGGCTTTGGCAAACAAGTAAACTCCGCCGCCCTCCAATTCAGCGAGGGTTATCTGGCCGACATCGCAGCCAAAGGCAGCACGCAAGGTAAGTATGGTCCGGCTATGCCAGTCGCCATCGATAGCACCACCGTCACGCCAGAGAACGCCGCCACCGCCGCCCTTTACGCCTACACTCCGCACATTCACGGCAACGCCAACTTCGCCTCTATTTGGGACCGCTGGTTTGGCCAAGACTATCCAACCGGCTCACTACTCCAAGCGGCCGGTGAAGCTGGTGTCTACTTAATCCAAGACGGTTACAAGCGTCCAATCACCAGTCACAGCGCCCTTACTTCCCGCTTCAACTCAGATCTCATCGTTCAAGTTAGCAAAACTATTCTCAGCAATTATCCAGACGGAACGCCAATCAGCTTCCCCAATTACTCATTACTAGAAGATGAAGAAAGTAATGTTTATTTATTAGTCGACGACAGCCTGCGCAAAATTGATAGCGACGCCACTTTCAAATCAATCGGCTTCTCGAGCGACGAAATTGTCGGCATTACCGACGCCGAACGCGCTGCCTACACCATGGGCAACGACATCACAAATAAAAGTGTCGACCCGGCCGGTAAGCTGTACCAACTAAAGTCCAACAAAGCCGTCTACTACGTTCGCGACGGCATCCGTCAGGTCATCGTCGACCCTGCCATTCTTGCCGCTCGTTTCCCTAATGAAAAACCGACACCAGTCGATTCTGTCGTCATCGAGCAATACAAAGAAGGCAAAGCCTTGCTCCTACCCGACGGCAACCTAGTCAAAGGCGTCCTCGATCCAACCGTCTACGTCATCACTGACGGCATGCGTCGCGCCATTGACTCCGAAGCCACTTTCCATAGCTTTGGTTGGTCCTGGAACCACGTCCTCACTATCAACGACGAAGCTCTCGCCCTGCACCCACTTGGCGCTGCGCTAACCTCAGCTTCGAATTAATATGATCATCTTTGCCGCGCACGTCCCCAACTCTCCTCTCCTCTTGCCCTCCATCAGCGGTGACCGGATTGGAGCTGTCACCAAAACCTGCGCGGCCCTGGATCAACTAGCCGACGAGCTCTACGCCGCCAAGCCGGACACTATCGTCATCATCAGCGACCACCCAACGCGTTACAGCGAAGCCTTTTCCATTTCCGTCAGCGACCCCTATACCGCAGACTTAGCCAACGTCGGCGACTTGAGCTATAAGCAAACCTATCACCCAGACTTCAGCCTAATCGACGCCCTGCAACGAGCCCTCCGTAAGTTCGACGAAGCCGTCACCTTAACCACGGATCCGCATCTCAACTTCGCGGCCGCCATCCCACTTGATTTACTCACCGAGCATCTACCGAATATTCGCGTCGTGCCAATCAGTCCTTGCGACCTCGATCCCAAGGCCCACTTTACCTTTGGTCAATCACTCAAACACACTCTCAGCGAAAGTAAAAAACGCATCGCCGTCATCTCAGCTGGCGACTTTGCTCATACTCTAACCGACTTCGCTCCCGGCGGCCTCCACACGAGCGGCGCCGAATATGACGACACCTTGCTGACGCTGCTCGAACAACATAATGTTGTCGGCCTCTTACAAATCGAAGAGAAGCTACGGCACGAGGCTCAGGAAGCAGCCTATTTTAAACTTTTAATCCTGCTCGGCATTCTCGACGGCATGCCTGTTTCCACCAATCTGCTGAGCTACGAGTACCCTTTCGGCGTCGGCCTAGCTGTGGTAAATTTTATTCTAGAATAACGAATAATCGCGGGGTAGTGGAGTAGCAGGGTGGCGGGGTAGCATCGGCTCTTTCGAGCTCACTACCCAGCTACGCCCCTACCCCGCCACCCAGCTAATAACCATGTACCTCCGAGTTTATCCCATCCTCAGACTGCCGCGGAGGTTCGGCGTCTTTGACTACCAACTGCCGGAAGGACTCAACGTCTCGCCCGGCGATTTAGTGCACGTCCCATTCCATAATCGAGTTATCCTGGCCGTTGCCGTCGCTTTAACCGAAGTGACGGAAGTCCGTAGTAAGCTGGCCGAAGTAATCGACATCGCTTTTCCCGCCGCCCTCTCCGAGCCGGACATTCACCGCTTAGTGAATCTGGCCCAAACAATTGCCCAGTCACCGTCCACTATTTTTTTATCTACCTTCGGCCAGTTAAAATCTGAACATTCCGCCCCACGTCTAGTGTCGCAAAATAACACTCAACTCTCCTTACCCAAAGACCTAGTGGAGCAATTACAGAACATTGTAAAACTAATTCCTGAAAGAGCCTCGAAGGAGGGAGAAGTGGTCGGGCTTCTCTCGCGCCAAGCGAAGGTCGGCCCTGTGCCAGCCCCCGAGTCAGACGAGGTGAGTCAGCTGGTACGGTTGTCGACCTGCAGCGCGAAGCAAGAGAATCCGACTTCTTCGACCGGTGTAAATCAGACACGAATAGTCTGCCAACTAGGCACCGAAGCTTCTTTTGCCCTCGCCCGCCTCCTCCGTCAACGAACCAGTGGACAAATGCTCATCATCATGCCCCGCGAACGCGACGTCGAACTCCTCGGCCGCCTCATCGACCTCGGTAAAAGCACCGCCGTACTCCACGGTCACACCAAACCCTACGAACGCGAAAAAATTATTCACGCCTGGCGCTCCGGCCGCTTGTCGACCTTGATCGGCACTCTTCAAGCCACCCTCATTCCAGCCCACAAAATAGACACTGTCCTCCTCATGAGCACCGGCACGGACGACCATTTTTCCGATCGCCGTAATCCACGGCTCGATAACCGCCTCTGCGCCGCAGCCCAGGCCGCCCAGCATAACGCCCTTTTCGTCACCACAGACTTCCTACCACGCCCCGAAGAACTAGCCACCTTCGAACTCTCTTCTTTTTCACCAGCAGCCGAGCCAATCATGGTCGATTTGCGCAAACCCGACGAACAAACCGACACCCAGCTACTCTCCGAAACCCTCCTTGCTGAGGTAAATAAGGCTTTACAAAGCCAAAAAAAGGTGCTACTTTTCTACAACCGCAAAGGCGTCGCCAAGCGCGTCGTCTGCTCCAGTTGTTGCGCCATGGTCATTTGCCCAACCTGCGGCAACGTCCCGTCCATCCGGCCACCAACGGCTCACTGCCTACGCTGCGGCCACGTCTGGCCCATTCCCGAGAAATGCGGTGCCTGCACTACTGGTCACCTTAATCTCAAAGGTATCGGCAACGCCCATCTGGAAAAAGCGCTCATCGCCCTCTTCCCTACTTACTCCGTCGGTCGCGTCGAGAAGAATCACACCGAGGGCAAGAACGCGCAAATCCAATTAGTGACCGAGTATTTCTTTTCGAGCCTCGTCTTACCATTTGGCCCCAAAGAATATGGCCTGGTCGCCGACTTGGCTGCAGATCTCTCGCTCAATCCGGAAAACTTCCGTGCAGAAGAAGAAACAGCTCGCAAACTGCACCGCCTAACCAGCTTCGGCAAACAGCAAAACGCCACGGTCCTCATCCAAACCTGGTTGCCCGACCTGATCGATGAGATGCGTAACGCTGAGACTTGGCTTAACAACGAGACGACCACCCGTCAAAGTTACGGGCTACCACCGTTCGCCGCGCAAGTCACCGTGCGTCACGTCGACTCGGCTGCGCTCATTGCCATCACTAATCAAACCTTCCTCGACGTTCCGGAAAAGCTTGAAGCCATCGGCCGAATTCCGTACAATAAACTCGACGAAGTAATCGACACTCTGGCCACACTACCCGACACCGCCGTCATTTCTATTGATCAAACCTATGCCAGCTCTCACCGTCCTCTGCAATCCTAATCCTGAACTGCGCGTTCTTTCTGTTGCCCTGAGCACAGAAGAAATTTTATTGCCGCACACGCAAAAACTAATCGACGACATGATTGTCACTATGCAGGTAGAAGACGGCGTCGGCCTAGCCGCCCCACAAGTCGGCGCTCATCTCCGCCTCATCGTCGCCGAAACTCCGCATGGCAACCTTGCCTTCATTAACCCCGTCATTACATCGCGCTCGGTTCGCCTAGTAAACTCCACCGAAGGTTGTCTCTCTGTTCCTGGCATGTCTGGCACCGTTAAGCGCCATTCCAGCGTCAAAGTGACTGCCCAAGATCGCACCGGCAAGACCATTGAACTCAAAGCCAACGGCCTGCTCTCCATCATCTTCCAGCACGAAATCGACCACTTGGACGGCGTCCTCTTCATTGACCGCGCCGAGAAAGTTATCACCGACGTAAAATCTCGCCTTTAATTTTCTTCATGAAAATCATCTTCTTCGGCACCCCCCAATTTTCCGCTGACTTCCTGCAAGGCCTCCTGAACGAGCCCTCCTTCGAAGTTATCGGCGTCGTCTGCCAACCGGACGAACCACTCGGCCGCAAGAAGATTTTAACCGCGCCTCCAACCAAGCAACTCGCTATTATTCACAACATCCCCGTCTTCCAACCAACCAAGCTCAAGGACGACGCTTTCGTCGAATCTTTGCGTTCCCTTCAGGCCGACGCTTTCGTCGTCGTTGCTTACGGTCGCATTATCCCGCAAATCGTCCTCGACTTACCCAAACTCGGGGTCATCAACGTCCACCCATCACTTTTACCAAAATATCGCGGCCCTTCCCCCATGCAATCCGCCATCGCGGCCGGCGAAACGGAAACCGGCATCTCTATCATGCTTCTCGACGCCCTCATGGACCACGGGCCGATTTTGGCGCAAACGAAGTTATCGATTACCCCAGCCACCACCAGCGAATCGTTAATGTCCACAGTAGTCGAGGTCGGCGTGCCACTTCTCATCGATACATTGAAGAGGTTCGAACAAGGCCAGATCAAACCAGACGAGCAGGATCATTCCGCCGCCACTATCTGTTCGTTACTCAGCCGCGCGGACGGTATTATCAACTGGACACAACCAGCACATCTGATCGACGCCAAAATCCGCGGCCTCAACCCTTGGCCCGGCACCAGCACCGCTAATCTCAAAATCTTCTCTGCCTGTATACGCTCAACGTATACGCTCAACGTAGACCTACCTCCAGGCCAAGTCCTCATCGAGGGCGATCACCTCTTCATCGGCACCGGCACGACTGCCCTCGAAATCCTGGAACTCCAACCCGCATCCGGCAAACGCATGCCCGCCGCCGCCTTCATCGCTGGTCATCACGAACTAAACGGTACGAGTCTACTGTAAATATTTTATTGAGCCAGAGCCTTGTAGAAGTGAGCGATTGCCGTTGTTTCCTCTTACGACACTCGGACACGCCCCGTGTGAATCGCTCCCGAGAGCTCGAAGGGCTTTAAGCGATTTACCGGTCGCCATTCCAAAATCTACTCAGTTAAGAAATGTGGCGGGCGTGTTCGAGTTAGGAGGAGGAAACACGGCAGTCGCGAGCGACGAGCCTTGGCCGTAAACAATTTAAGGTAAAAACCCACCTGCTTGAATACTCCACAATTTCTTATACGTCCCCTCATGCTGAATCAGTTCTTCATGCGTTCCAGCGTCAACCACTGCCCCCTTTTCGATGACAACGATACGGTCCATCTGCATAATCGTACTCAGTCGATGCGCGATAACAATCACCGTTTTACTCTTCATCAACTCATGCAAAGCATCTTGAATCAGTGACTCGCTTTCAGAATCGAGGCTACTCGTCGCTTCGTCGAGCACAAGTATTGGGGCATTCTTGAGAATCGCCCGCGCAATCGCCACCCGTTGACGTTCACCGCCGGAAAGTTTGACGCCGCGCTCACCAACCTTCGTATCATAACCATGTGATAGTTCGGAAATAAACTCATGACAATGAGCTTTCTTGCTGGCTGCAATCACTTCTTTATCACTAGCCTCACGCCTACCATAACGAATATTCTCCATGACTGTGCGGTGGAACAGCAGCGAATCCTGCGGCACGAGCGACACCAGCGACCGTAAACTCTCCTGCGTCACTTTGCTAATATCTTGGCCGTCGATAGTTATCGAGCCCTTAGTCACGTCAAAGAACCGCATGAGGAGCTTAATCACCGTACTCTTCCCCGCGCCACTCGGTCCAATAAACGCCACTTTTTCCCGCGGCTTAATGTCGAGCGTCATGTCATGCAAAATCATCCGGCCGTTACTATAACCAAAGGACACTTTTTTAAAGTTAATCTCACCCTTCTTAACCTGCAACTTCTTAGCGCCCTTCTTGTCCACTAACTCGTAAGGCATTTCCAAGATATCGACCATTTCTTTAGCGTCAGCAAACCCGTCATATAAGTCACGAATAACTCGGCCGAAGTCATAAAGTCGCATAAACAAAGCCACGAGCGCTGTCTGAATGAGCGCAAAATCACCAAGCGTCATCTTGCCCTGTACATACAAGTTAATCGCCACATACATGGCAACACCCTGCAGCACAAACATAAAGCCGGCCTGTACACCGTCATTCACACTACCCAAATTCCAAGTGAACGTCACCATTTTACGCCACCGAGCATTCACCTCCCAGAACCTCGCCGCCTCAAACTTTTTTCCCACAAACTGCTGAATTGTCATCGCGTTACCAATAGCGTCGGCCAATTTACCGCCCGATTCAGTATCAAGCTCAGCCCTAATCAAGTCATACTTCAGCTTCCACTTTGCCACAATGAAGTTGACGACAGCAAAGAGAAACACCCAAATACAAAGTATGCCAGCAAACAAAGGGCTACGCAGGTAAAAGATAACAATCGTACCAACTATACTGACAAAAATCTGCACCAACTTCCAAGTCACCTGGTCCATTATTCGTTCAAAAGCCCGACCAAAACGGTGAATTTTCTTAACGAGTGAGCCAGCAAAGTTATCGGTAAAAAACCTATACGAGTGGTTCAGCAAATGCTCAAAAGCAGTTTGCTCAAGGTCGACGATCACTCGCGGCTGAATATAATTATTAGTCACGTCCGCCAAGCGCTGCAACAACCACAAACCCAAGTTGACACCAACTATCCAAACCAGCACTCCAATTAACGTCGACGCTAACGCTTGGCCCGTCTGACCAGTCGTGAACGCGTCAAAAAATTGCTTGTTAAGTAACGCTGGTACCAAGTTGAGAATGTTAATCGCCACCAACACCAATAACAAGAAGCTTATCGCTAACGGATACCGCTTAACATGTTGCCAGTAAACTTTAATTGTTGAGTTTATAGATAACGACATGGCTGGATTATATCATGCCCTTTAACTTCCTATAAATCTCCACCATCGCCCAAGTATCCAGTGCGCAATAATCGAGCAAGTCGCGCTTAATCTTCTCCTTATCGCTGGCCGACGTCGACGCTGAGATGAGCTTCTCCCAGCGCTCACTCGCCTGGTCGCCCTTACTGATATTCATCACGCTGTAATTGAGGCTCGGCACCAAGACTGGCAAAACTTTCTTAATACTCGCACTCCCCTTAAAAGCCGGGTCGACATAGTAGCCATCGGAGAAGATCGTCATCAAATCGAACATCTTATCATTAATCTCTTTCAAAAACGACGCATATTCTGGGTGCAACTCAGCCAGCTTGTCATTCCGTTGCTTCTCATAACTGCTGTACCAACTAATCACCGTCCCGTTCGGATCGAGGTCCTTCTTCATGCGCTCGATGAGAGGCAACGTCAAATCTCCCTCCGGCTCCGTTATCAAGAACTCGCGGTGCTCTATCTCCCCATCTGCTCCCATTATATGCAAGCTATACTGGAACGGAATCTGCTCATACGCCCCAAAGCCGTCGAACATGGGAATAGCGCTGCTATACCCCTCGTAATCAAAGAACTGTAACGGGAACTGCAAGCCGTCTAGCGCTTCTTTAATCGCTCCGTAATCAATTATCGCTTTGCCGAGCACATAAGACTCATACTGCAGCTTTTGCGCCACGTTCAAGTCCTCGGGGTTATGGATGTCCTTAAGCGACAACTCCCCGCGGTCCACCCAATCAAGCAACTTCTTCTTGCTCATGCCTATGCGGTTGAAGTTATGAACCGAATACTCTGGCACTTCAGGATTCGAGTACGCAAAAGTGCTGCACTGATTGCTCCGCCCCTCGTACACGCAAGCGCAACCTTTCTCCTCCGGCAACAGCAAACACTCCTTCATCTGCATCATCTCCCCCTTCACTTGTTCCTCCGCCGCCGTCACCTCCCCCGTCAAATCTGCTTCGATGAACAATTCACAATTAACAACCTTACCCTGCTTACGATATTCACGATTCAAATGAATGACGCCAGCCTTAGCAATCTTGACCCCATACGCCTCAATCACAATCTTCTGAAATGCCAAATCGTTGACGTGGTGATGCGGCACTTTGCGCTTCACCTCATTCGTCGCCTTCACCTCCCATAACTCCCAGCCATCGAGTTCCGTATTAAACCGCAAAATATCCGCCCGCAAATAAAACACGTCCTCCTGGAACGTCGCCTGAAAAATCGTCTTCTTCTCCTCAATGGTCTTCTTCGTATCGATCACCGCCTGACCATGATGACTCTCAATCAACACTCCCTCGGGATAGAGGAGTCTACACGCCGCCTCAGCCAAGTTACCGTCCTCAATAATCTTCTTCTCAAAATCGCTAAACTCCACATCTGCAAACAACTCCGGCTTATGCTTCCGCAGCCACAGGTTCTTCTTGCAAAATGTATATTCCAGGTAATCTGTTTTGGTGATGAGCATAACTATTTATTAACTTTATCAGAAAGAATACCGAACATACTCAACACATTATTTAAAGTTCGAACATTCCAATTCTGTTGCCCTGAACTCAATCCTTGCAAGTGCACAGCATTTCGTTTTTCACGTATTCGTTCGACTCGTTTAAAGATATCATCATTAATTAAACCGAGTTTTCGTGACATCTCATTAATCTGTTTAAAATCTGTATGTTTAGTTAAAATAAACTTCTTTTTGCTCCGTTTGCAAAAAACTATATTTTCAAATTTTGCCACGATCCCAGCTGGTAGCTCATACGTCTCACCATGTTGCCAAACATCCAAAATCAAGTCAGACTCTTTAGCTTTAGCTATTCTCTCAAATAGTAGCTTATGCATCAACGCTTCAATAATTGCACTAGCAAATAAAATCGCCACCTGATAGTAGCGACCCTTAGCGCGACCTTTTACTGATCAGCATGCTTTAACTGAGTAGTGACTTGATCCAAATTCCAATCAACATTTCTCCAAAAAATATCATCATCGGACATATACTTGACTACCGACCAAAATATTTATCAGCCATTTCTGCTAATCTTGCCAGTGGCTCAAAACCCATTCTTCTCAGCTCTTCAATTCTGCGAGCACCAGACAGCACCTCATAATCAGCAGCCGGTCTATTCCGCCGTTCAGACCGAGAACGAACTCTACCCGTAGCTGCAGCTCGGGTCACATTAGTTGATTTCTTTAATGTTGCAGTCGTCATATAACTCAATGATAACAAACTATCCCTACTCTGCAAACTCCACATACTCCTCAACCGCCGTATCCTCCTGACTATACGCCATCTCATCTTCCTGTGCCTCATCAGTAACTCCCGTCATTCCACTCTTACCAGCTGTCCCCATCATTCCATTAAATGTCTGCTCTTTGAGCATGCGATCAACCCACAACCTAAACTTCGTCGCCAACCCCGGATTAACTCTATACCCAACACACAGCACAGCCTCCAAACTATAACACTTTGTCTCATACTTTTTCCCATCCCTCGCAGTTATCCGGCATTTCCGGACAACTGTATTCTGGCTAACCTCACCGCCTTTAAACGCATTCTGTAAATGTTCACTGACCGTCTTCACACTGACCCCAAACACCTCCCCGATCTCTTTCTGCGTCAGCCAGACAGTGTGGTTTTCTACTCTTACCTCAAGTTTTATAGAACTATTAGGTAAAGTATAAGTAGCACTACTAATCACACTATAAATGATTAGAAATCTTCAATACCCTGATAAGCTTTTGACTCTGGTCATATGTAAAAAGACAGCGCCATTTTTTCGAGATATAAAATTCCCAAACATCAACTCCCTCATGATACACATTATTAAGAGGTTTCGCGTTAAGTGATGGATAATTTAGTCCAACTACCTTCAAAAATTTAAACTTTCGTTCGACCACTTTAAAAACACGTTGATCCTTGACCTGTTTCGAATTTTTTTTGATAAGCATCATCAAAAATCACCTCAACTCCGCTCATAAACTAGTCAATGATAAACTAGAATCAAGTAAAGCCAGGTCCTTGTCGATTACTTTCCCCATTTCTCCACCATTCTCATGCACAGTAATATTATAGGAATCTAAACCATGACTCAAGTCTTCTAATTGCTTAGGACTTAAATCCTTATATCTATTTAAAACTGTCAACAAAAATCCCGTTAATTCCGGTGCAAATTCCTTCGAACGCTCAGTTGGTAAATAATCTTCTAGTCCAGGATCGGCTTTAGCATTTTTAATAATTTGTTGGCGCCTCACCATGTCAGCAATCAATACTTTGTAGTTATTAACGATTGGTCCCATGGGCAAAGCGGCATACTCAGCATTAGTCAGCTCCCTATCGTTCTCAAAAATATAGGTAAATTCAAGAAAAAATGCTAATTTATTTAGTTTTTTAATACCCATATTTGGGTTTGAATTATTCAAAATAAAAAGCAAAAGATCTTCTATCTTCAACGCCGGTTTATTCATATTCTTAACTTCTACCTGCATATTAACAATAGTATCACGCCCTTAAGTTAAAATCACTGTCTGAAACTTTTAATGTTATTGAATACCGTTACATTAAAATATTTTACTTAAATAACTTTCTCAACAGCACCACTAAACTAATCGACGTCCGATTAAAAATCCTATTATACAGCGCCTTCCTAGGATTACTCACCCAGCCCCAACCCATAGGCATTTTAAACCCCAAATTATGCCTTATTATTCTCCGCCAACTCACTCTCGCGGCCAAACTCTTCCGCCACGACGGCATACGTATTCCAAAGCGCATACTTAAAATTGTTAATTAACCCTTATAACAAGTACAGACAGAATATGGATGATTAACACAGTAACCAGTAGTTGCTATATTCGCCAAAGATAAACCACCTGAAACTGAAACGCTGGGAAAATCTATATATTTTCCTGGTACACCTACAGACAACGAAGCTAAAGGCAATGATGCAAGTGTGATTGCACTGGGAAAGAATTGAGATGATTGAGCATATTTTGGTGCGAATACAGCAGAACCGAATTGGCAGGCACTCAAACTTTCTTTTTCAATTTTTATACCTTCTACTGGAATTACGGTCTTCTTTGTAAATGCATTAATGAACTCACTCAATGTTTGGTAAATTGTAATTTTAAATTTTGATCTTTCACTCCATTCTTTTTTCAGAAAATCTTTAAAAATAATATCTTGCCCTGACTTTTTTTTCAACAAAATCAAACCAATCTCCATCTACAGAAATAATCGAAATATCATCTTTAGTACAATATGTTAATAATATTTCCCATACTAATTCATCACCAATATAATCTTCTTTTTTCCCAGGAGGATTACCCCTCTCCTTACGTACTCTAGCTAAATTTAAAATTACTTCCGTTTCTGGAGTTTTTTTAGCAAAATCAGATAAAGGGGTAAAATGATCGACTACCAACTGCTTTGCCGATTTTATGTATAAATCTTTCACTTTATCTAGGGTAATACGTAAGTCTGCCACCAATCAGGTTGCAGATTTTATGTTTACTTAGCTACAAAAGAGACTTTTAAGACAGGAATAGGTAAGTTAGCCACCAATATGGCTAAATATTCTTGTCCGTTTTGTGGTTTTTGTCGTTCGTGGGTAGTTCGAGGTAAGAAACGAAAGTGTAAGCAATGTCGCCATGAGTTTAGCGACAAGACATATCCCGTTCAGGGGTTTCGTTTAACGAAGCAGACTTGGCAGACTGTCATTGCTACCTTCTTACGTGAACGAACAGGACGACGCGTCGCTTCGGAGGCGGATGTAAGCGAGAAGACAGCTCAACGCATGCTGCATCTTCTACGAGAGCTCATGGCGAGTGAGAAGCCAGCTCAGTTCATTGGAATCGTTGAGATGGACGAAGCCTACATTGGCGGCCAACGTAAAAATAAACGTTTACGCATTCGTCGAATTCAAGGCAAGAGAGGTCACGGAACAGATAAATTGCCCATCGTTGGCCTGTTTTCTAGAGCCTCAGGTCAAGTTTTTGTTGACGTCGAGCCTCGCAAACTCGACGTCGCATATATCTTCAACACCATTCAAGAACGTGTCATTCCCGGCTCAACGATCTTTACAGATGGCTTTAAGATGTATCGTGGTCTAGCGAAGATTGGCTATGTGCATGAGTTCGTCGACCACGCTGGAGATGAGTACGTACGAGGTGACGTCCACACCAACAATATAGAGGGTTTCTGGGGCATCATGAAGCGTAAGATGAGCTGTATTGGTGGCATGCGAAGAGAGCGTCTTCCGTTATTCGTCGGTGAGATAGTTTGGAAATTTAACCATCGAAAACAGTCTCTTGGAGAGCAAGAAGGAGCGCTATTCGCGCTCCTTCTTAAGTAATAAATTGGTGACTGTTGGTACGTATTACCCTATTTAATACCTGCAACCTTCGCATATTGCATCCAATCAGCGATTTGTGCGGATGTTTGAGTTATAATTTTCTTTAGAATCATTCCTATTTCAGTAGCCGTATAGGCCAGAGCATCCCCTACTTTTATTCGGGTAGATTTACGACTCTCAGCTAAGTTAGTTTCTAGGTACGTCTTCTCCCATGGTTCTAATTTCGTTACTTGATTCTCACTGTACTCATCTACTATTCTACGTGACAGAGTATACACAGAATCACCCTTCTTAGCAGTCATAATGTAGTTATCCTTCGGTGATACAGTTTCATTATTTGATGAAGTAACCGGTTGTTTAGAAGTAATAGTATTAGTTTTTTGCGTTACTACAATAGATGAGGATGCTATAACATTGTTAGCTGCTACAGATACCGAATGAATTCCGGCTATCAAAAACAAAATAATCAACGCTACAGCTGATGTATAGACAAAACCTACCCCCGTCATTGATTTTGTAGGCATGACAACATTATTCTCGTCTGCATCAATACGCGTACCCCACTTTGTTTGCCAAATAGTTAATAGAGCAAAAATTCTCGTAGGCACTAAAATGAATACATGAAAAAATGCATACAAAATGAAAAGTAGAAAACCAATATCTCTCGTACGGAATAATCCATAGAATGAACGAACAATAGCCACACCCACTAAAATGGAGAAATACAAGACCAAAAGATGCCCGTCACCGATCGTTATTCCTCGTCCGATGACATACGACAAGGCAAAAATTAGCATGAATGGCATCACGAATTGATGTAAGAGCTCATACAACAAATACGGATGATGCTTTGTAGCATGACGCAAAGTCCACATCATTTCACGGTAAAAACTCTTATTCCATCGAATTTGCTGACGAATATACTGCGCTACAGTATCTGGTACATAGGTATGAGCTACGGCTTGATTATCGAAAACAACATCATGACCACGCTCTAAAACTAAATTAGTAAGATGACGATCATCGCCAAATGTACAAGGCTTTCCTAAAAAACGTTGGGATACGTATTGATCTTTTACTTCCTCGATAATACTACGACGGTAGGCTGAGAATGGCCCAGAACAACACATCAATACAGAAAAATAACTCTGCGCAGCTCGTTCTTGATGAAATGCTGTCCAATATCTATAACTGATTAATTTTGTTAATAAATTTTTGTTCTTATTTTCTACTCGCACGTCTCCCGTTAGTGCACCTATTTTAGAATCCGCAAAACGTTTAGCAATTTCATTCAAGGAAGTGACTGAGTGCAATATAGTATCCGAATCCAAGGTCACAATTAAATCTCCTTTTGCTATATCAAAACCTATTTTTTGTACATGCCGCTTTCCGATGTTGCGGTATGCAAGAATAACCCTAACTTTATCACTCTGATAACGGGAGTAAATTTTTTGCTGTAATAGCTCACGATTAACTGAGCCATCATCAACTACAATAATTTCAAAATTATCATAAGTTTGTTTTAATAGAGCATCAAGACAAGCAGATAAAATAGAAGGATCTTCGTTGAAAACTGGAATGATAACTGATACGGAAAAGCCAGATGCTACTTTTATATTAGAAGTATGTTTCTTTTGTTTAACATGCTCAAGGTGAGCAATAATAATTTGAGAAATAATATGTAATACAGCAAAAAAACCGTAGATCAAAAAAATGATTGTAATGGCTGACATACTGGAAAATTAGCCTATTTGCTTCTGTAATAAATATCAACAAGGCAAAGCCTAAGTAAAATCTATTAAAAAACAGTTAAATTTTTAATGACCAAAGGTTAACACGTTTTATGTCCTTCTACGCTGTGGATAACTTCTTCGCTAATGCTTAACAAATTTTACAACTCCGTATACTTCACCGCACTCCCCATACTCTTCTCCACCGGATACTTCTCCCCATTCTTCGCCAGTTTGCGCTCGAAGGCGTCACTCAGGTCAATCCCCAAGTCATGCGTCATGAGGAGTACCCAGTAGAACACGTCCGCTAGTTCGTCCGCCACGTCGGATTTGTGCTCCGCAAGGTACTTGGTCAAAGCGTCGCCATTCCGCCATTGGAAGTGCTCTAGGACCTCTGTGGCCTCCAGTTGGAGCGAAATAGCGCAGTCCTTGGGATTATGGAATTGCCGCCAATTCCGGGCGTCGCGAAAGGAGGTGACGAGGGCGGTCAGTTCAGAGATAGATTTAGGCATACTATTATGGATTTTTCGAGTTTATTCTTAATGCTAAATCAAAATCAGAAACGAAAAGTCTATCCTGCGTTTGCCGATACTTCTCAAACTCAGTCAATGCCAGAGCCTCGGCCACCTCGTGCGTCACTTGACCAGCGTTAGCTAGGATCTCTCGTTCATTAAATTTCAAGAAGGCGTCTAGCTTTACCACCCAGTCGTCCATTCGCATAAGTATTCCGCGCTCAGCCTGAGCTTCTGCGTAGTCCAAATACATGGTCACGATTCTATTCAGGTGATCAAGTTCCTTTTCTTGTAAATAATTCTTAGCAATCACTACGTCATGTTCGCGTATTTCTCCTAAAGGTGAGTTCTTCCAAACAGTTAAACCAAGATTGGGTTTGGCGCTGTCAACCCTATCAACAATGATCTCCGCCGCCGTTTTACCAGTAATCGCAAAATGCAGTTTATTTTGCACGGTAGCGAAGAAGCTCTTGGTAATTTCGCTATCTGGTTTATAGTCGGCGCTACACTGGGCGTAGATATCGGTCACTTTCTGATACATGCGCCGTTCGCTGGAACGAATGTTACGAATACGCGCCAATTGCTCCTCAAAGTAGTCTTTGCCGAAAATGCTGTTAGGGTTCTTCAAACGCTCGTCATCCATGGTAAAACCCTTAATAATGTATTCACGCAAACGCTCCGTGGCCCACATGCGAAATTGTGTTGCTTGGGCTGAATTTACTCGGTAACCGACGGAAATGATAGCATCTAAATTATAGTACTCAATCTTTCGGGTTATCTCTCGCTGCCCTTCCGTTTGAACTTGTGCAATTTTTGCACAAGTTGCCTCTAACAAAAGTTCACCCTCTTTGTATATATTTTGTAAATGCTTAGTCACTACGCTTCGTTCAACACCAAAAAGTTCTGCTATTTTAGCTTGTGTGAGCCAAATAGTTTCATCACGCAAAAAAATCTCTAATTTTACCTGGCCATTTGGCGTTGTATATAACAAAAACTCAGTAAAGCTATTGTTTGGTACTATTTTTTTTGTTTTTTTAGCCATATATGTAGCTACTAACCTCGACCTATTTTCTTGCCACTACTTTTCAACGTCTTTTCAACCTTCTTTAAATCCTCCTCGGCTGGCAGATTCTCTGGTTGAATCCCACTTTTTAGCAGAACCTCACGCACGTTCTGATTATTCTTGATATGCTCAGCGGCAATCGGCTGCTCACCATACAATGCACGTTCTTTCTTCACATTAAAACTAGTAATCTCATTCGCCAAATCTTTAGCCTTAATCGTTACCGCCGGCAAGAAGTCAGCCAACGGGCGCTTGGCTGCAATCCCGAGCTTGGCTTTCATCTCCTGAGTACTATGGCCACCAAACAAAACAGTATCGCCTTTACTCTTAATCCTCGCTAAGCCCATATTGTCGACCCCACGCTCAAACAACACTCCAGATAACTCCCTATCTGATTCCGTCAGCTTCTTGCGGGCCTGTAATCGCTCCAGATCCGCCAAACGCTTCACAACCACCTCTTGATTCCTAGTCTGGACTGCGAAGTAAGTTTGGGCAAAAGCAATTTCGTCTTTCCGTGGGTCGCCATTCTGGGCAATGAGATAACAAGCGTAACGCGTTAGCATAATATCTGCTATTTCTCGATTGCCTCCCTTCGGTACTGCTATCGATTTGTTGACGTCAACAAAATGATCGTTTATTGGTTGTTTTACATTTTCACAAGCAATTTTTGCCTTGTCCACAATTTTCTCGAAGTTCCTCCATTCATCATAACCCAACAGAATCTGCAGTTCCCGAGCATACCAAAACTCCACACCGTTATCCTCATGAACACATTCTTCAAAATTCTTGTGTAAAGTGGTGATAATTTGTGGGTCCATAGGATTTTCATTTTATTACAAGGCATCTTATCACATTCTTTTGGCTATTGGACAAAGCTATAATCTAAGCTATTCTGTAACCACTAATCTCTATTATATGAAACCCGAAGCACAGTACCAAGCACTTATAGAGCAAGTTTATACAGCTGACCCACAGGCACTCATTGAACTTGCCAACCGCATGAATGAGGAAGAAAACGAAGAGGTCGTAGACTTTTTAATCGATGCTTTTGACACCGCCTGTTTATTATACGCCATGGGCGGAACATCTTCTCCAAGCACCGAGCACGATGACTGGCAACACTTTAAGCTTATAGTAAAATACTACGACCAATACAACGATCATCAGGAAACACTCATTCATAATGAGGCAGAGTTGATTCAGACAAAATTTGAAATAGGTGTCCTTAAGAACCTGCAACAAAAAAATAATGTTGGTATTGATGCCGACTACATAGCACACTCATTAGAACTATTTAATCGCAGAATTGAAATAATAGAGAATAGTAATAGCGAGGAACAGCAACAGTTGAAATTTTGTGAAATTTGGCTCGATGAAGCAAAAAAACAACTAGTACATCCAAGATTTTCTTCATTACCAAAAGCGTTGATGGAAGATTTAATCGAGGCTGTGAGTTTTCGCTTATCTGAAAAGGAACATTGCGATGACTGTCCAACGTGCGTAGGAGATGCTGATGAATTAGATGATTCTGAGGGGTAAACTGACTAATAAACGTGAAAAACATCAAATTTTCATAATAATTCACGTTTATCTTGACTATAAACGTGAATTATGGTAAAATAACGTTATAATTCACGTTAATTATTTGCTATAGCTAGGCTCAAGTCGTATCTAAAAGAGATTGATAATTTGCGTAAACGCTATTTTTTAGCTTTACCAGGCAAAGAATCGCTCATGAAATTAATTAGTGAAGCTGAGGTTTCGGAACAAGTTTATAACTCAAATGCTATTGAGAATAGCACGTTAACCTTGGAAGAGACCGAGAAGATTTTGCTTAAACTTGACCTCGATCGCTATATCAGCGAACGAGAATTATTCGAAGCCAAGAATCTGGCACAAGTAACCAGCTACATGGAAGTTCGGGCCCACGAACAGCCACTCAATGAGGACGTGGTGCTCCTGCTCCACAAAATGCTGCTAACGAATATCCGGACAGATATCGCTGGACGTTTCCGAGGGCCTGACGAGTGGGTTCGTGTTGGTAGTTACATCGCTGCCAATCCAGCCAATATTTACGAGCTTCTGGCTAACATGTTTACAGAATATGCCGCTAATCCGCAGCTGCACATCGTTAAACGTCTAGCTAAGTTTCATTTAACCTTTGAACACATCCACCCCTTCATCGACGGCAATGGCCGCATGGGCCGCACTATGAATAACTACCTTTTACTACGTGACGGTTATGTGCCGCTCACTATTCTTTTCGCTACCCGCGAGTTGTATTACCAGGCTTTCAAGGAGTTTGATGCGACAGGTTCAACGTCGACTATGGAAGATATCATCGGTTTAGCCCTACGAGAAAGTTACCACAAGCGCTTGGCATATCTTGAAGGTAAAAAGATTATTACCCTCAATGAATATGGGAAGATAAACGATATCACGCTTTCTGCCCTACTCAATAAAGCCACACGTCAAACTATTGAAGCTTTTCGCGAGAAAGGGACGTGGAAGATTGGAGTTTAAACGGCAACCTCACCATCTCCTTCTCCCCATCTTTTACAAGCTGAGTCAGCAACCCCTCCCAGTCAAAAAACGGCAAGACAAACAACATGTACCCCAAGCCGATCGGGTGGTTCAAATACGGCGAGAAGACGTGGGTGACAAAGAGAGCGACCACACCAGCGTACAGGCCGATGGTCAGCCAACGGTGACCGTGATTGTGGTAGGTGAAGTAGAAGGCGCGGCTGACGACGACGAGGTACCAAACGAAGGCGATGAGGCCGAGCAAGCCCATCTTGAGCCAAATGTCTTGATAGCCCCATTCAAAACGATAAGTGGTGTATTCGCCAGTTGGGTTGGTGGCCCGAATCCGTGGGTCGTCAGTAATGAAGGTGACGTTGTGACCAAAGCCCCGGCCCAACATCGGACTCGCCACAATCTCCTGGTACATCGGGTAAAGCAAATTCCAACGGCTGCTAATAGCCAGGCCACGATCGTCCGCTTGCGACGATTTATAGAAAGCCGCATCTTTTAAATTTGGATGCTTGGGAATCGGGCTAACAATTACCGCCCAGAATAGCACTACACCAACAGCCATCACCACACCAACTCGACCAGCATTCAAAACATATTTACCAACAGTTTTCGGTGCATCAAGTAAGGCGAACAACGCGACAATGGCAGCTCCAGCCACCGCCCCAAGCACAAAGCTCCTGCTCAAACTCGCCACAAACGTGGCCGTGCAAAGAATCAGCGTCGCCTTAGCTGCGAGCGGCATCCTCTCACTCTTCCACACCGTAAACTTCGCCGCCACCAGCGCAAAAATCATGACCATCGGGAAGAAATGCGCCGGCTCGAAAACGCGGAAGTACCAGGGGCTGGCACTCGACAAAAAGTGACCGACAAACCAGTTCGGTCCAGTGAGTAACGTCACCTCGGCAATCCGGGCGTCACGCACAAACTCGTAAACTCCCCGCAGTAATCCCCCCGGCAAATGCGTGAAGAGGAAAACAATCAACAACGTATTCACGCAAATGAAAACAGTACTGGCAAAAAATACCTGCAACAATTCCCGCTTCTTATTGCTATCCCAAACGATCGACAACAGCGGCAATAAATAGGCGATCGTCACATAACTATTCGCATCATCGAACGCTTGACCAACGTTGTTCTGCGCGAAGCCAATCACGGTACCAACCACCACCGCCACGAGTAACAGCAACCACGGCGTATCACGCAACACCATGAACTTGGGCCACGTCTTAGTCTTAATCGACGTCGCGAGCCAAGCCAACATCACCGCCGCAAAAATCACCATCCTGATGCTCAAACTAAATCCGCCAACACTAGCGTCAATCAAGTGACCATGTCCGCCCACCATAATCTCCGCAAAAGCAATTAGCAACCCATTAACTGGATTCTTATACGCCATGACGGCCGTCACCACAAAAATGACGCCGAGCACAATCAACGACGGAATTTGTTGATGCTGAATAGGAATCGCCACCAGCGTCGTAAGCGTCAATGCCGCCAACACTACCCCTGCTGTCTTGCCGATGAATTGCTTGCTAAACATAATCTTTAACTAACCTCGCTTAATAACCGCCGCGCCGTAAGCCAACATTATAAACACCGGTGCCAGAATCCACAAAAGCAAAGCCGAGCCAACCCCATGATGCTTGGCAAAATATTTACGCATACTCTCCCGCACCCACTTTTGTTTGCGAATCGTGGCCAACTGGTTAAACGTATGGCCCTTGTGGTGCACAATCTCCACGTCGGCATAATGACGAATGGTGAAGCCCGCGTCATGTGCCATCTTGCAATAATCCACCTCTTCAAACCAAATGAAATAACGCTCGTCAAACAAACCAATCTTATCGATAACTTCTTTACGAATCATCATGAACGC
>CAINGB010000006.1 GCA_903848275.1 Candidatus Uhrbacteria bacterium
GGTATGGTTTGGGTGATGCAGAAAATGGGTCGCGAGACGATGGAAAAGTATATTAAGAGGTTTCACTTTGGCGCTTTGGGTGGTGTTGAACTGGCGACGGAGGCGACTGGTACGATTGATGCGCTCGATAAGTCGGCGGAGGTTTATGCGGCAACAGCTAGTTTTGGTCAGGGCATTACGGTAACGCCGTTACAGCTGGCGAGCGCTTATGGCGCAATTGCGAACGGTGGAGAGTTGATGAAGCCGTATGTAGTAGACGAAGTGCGTTACCCGGATGGCACCGTGGATAAGCATCAGCCGGAAAAAGTCGAGCAAGTTGTGTCCCAAGCGACGGCGACGACGGTTGGGGCGATGTTGGTGTCCGTGGTCGAGAATGGGCACGGTAAGCGAGCTGGTGTGAAAGGTTATTACATTGCCGGCAAGACTGGTACGGCGCAGGTGGCTGGTCAGGGTGGCTATTTACAGGGAGTGACGAATGGTACGTTTGCTGGCTTTGGACCAGTGACTAATCCGAAATTCGCTATGGTTATTAAGCTGAATAATCCAAAGACTGTCGAATGGGCGGAGTCTTCAGCTGCTCCAGTCTTTGGACAAATTGCGGCATTCTTACTCGATTATTACGATATTGCTCCAACTCGACCTATGTAAAAGTCTGCTCGGCCTTTGTCTGTGGGTCCTGCCACTGCGGACCCCGCTGGGTGCTCGCAAGCTGCGCGCCCAAGCAGGGGCCTCCCTCCGTGTCACCCACTAAAGGATTTCGATGTCAGCGGCCGTGATAGGATATAAATAAATACTGTATGAAAAAAATATTATTACAACTCCTCCAGTCTCGAGCAAAGGCGGCGATTGCACGGTTTAAGCCAACTGTGGTGGCGGTGACTGGTTCGGTTGGTAAGACGTCGACGAGGGAAGCTGTGGCGATTGCGTTGGGACAGGCGTTTGCTGTGAGAACGCCACAGAAAAATTATAATAATGAGTTTGGCTTGCCGTTTGCTATTCTTGGAGAAAAAAGTCCAGGTAAAAATCCGGCAGCCTGGCTGGGTTTATTCCTGCGCTCGTTTAAAATTGCAAAGTATCCTAATCTCCTTGTCCTCGAATATGGGGCGGACAAGCGAGGTGACATTGGTGCGCTGTGTGATATTGCCGAACCGAATATTTCGGTGATAACGGCGATTTCACCAGTTCATGTAGCGAACTACGTGTCGCTTGATGAGCTTATTTTGGAGAAGCTGACGTTGGCTATGCGGACTAGTAATGAGGGTTTGGTGGTTTTGAATGCTGACGATGCGATGGTGCTCGCTATGCGTAAATCGATTACAGCCAAAGTACTCACTTATAGTGTGGGTGGTGTGGCCGACGTCGTGGCTAGTGATATTGTCATCGAAACTCAGCCCGTTATTCATACTCGAGCTACGGTGCGCGCTTTTGGGGAAGAATCTGTTTTAGTACTCAAAAATTGTCTTGGTAATTCGGCAATATCAGCTTGCTTGGCGGCTATTGCTGTGGCCCATCAGCTTGATATTAAGTTAGTCGATGCCGTGGCTGAATTGAATAAGAAGATGCAGCCGGTACCAGGCAGAATGAATCCGCTAACGGGAATTCGCGGCAGTTTGATTCTCGACGATACTTACAATGCGGCTCCAGCATCGATGAGAGCTGGGCTTGAGGTGCTACACGCTTTTGTGCCGCAGAAGGCCACGATGAGGCGGATTGCGGTGCTCGGTAAGATGGCCGAGCTCGGTGAATTTTCGAAGAATGAGCATGAGGCTATTGGCCGACAAGTAGCTAGCGTCGCCAATTTATTTATTGCCGTGGGGGATGAAATGAAAGATGCGGCGCGTGCTGCAGTGGAGGCTGGCATGGCGCCGGACCATGTGTTGTGGTTTGGTACACCGGTTGAGACCGGACGTTACCTCGACGCTAATGTTCGTCCAAGTGATATTGTTTTCGTGAAGGGTTCGCAAAGTGCCAGAATGGAAAAAGCAGTCAAGGACATGGTGGCTGATCCACTGCATGCCGCTCAACTGCTGGTTCGTCAGGAAGCGTATTGGTTGCGCCGCTAGCTCCACTGGATTGGGGCTGACGGGCGAGCCATTGGTGTTGGCTCTGGTCGACCGAAAAAGGTATTGCCGGCTAATACATTGTTTTTAACACGTAGCTGTAATTCGTCGTTGCGTAATTTGAGGTCACCGAGGAAATTTTTAATGTCACCCAGACGACTATCGAGATCGCGAATCTTGCCCCAGTGGAATGGATTCCAGGCGTGAAGTTTGGCTCTGTCAGCGGTGACGGTGGCCATTTCATTTTTGAATTTGGTGATTTTTGTGTTGACTTTTGTCGTTTCTTTTCTGATTTCCAAGCGTTCGTCTTCAATAGCTTGACGCTTAGCAAAGTTATCTGTGAATTCTGGCCCTCTTTGCATTTTGTGGCCGGCAATTCGTGGTGTTGGGTTGAGGAGCAGACGATCAACTTCTTGCTGTTTAGCATTAATTAATTTTATTTCTGCTAGGTTACCGGAAAGATCGGCGTTATCTGGCGCTTCTTCATTAGCTTGTTCCAGTTTGTCTAATCTTTCATGGAGTACTCGGCGATAAGTTGATATGTCTAAACTTTGTAAATCCTGATGCACTTCAGTTTGAGCTCGAGCTATTATTTGCGCCTCTTCGTTAGCATTTATTTGTTTTTTGCTGGCAGAATCAATAGGTACCCAGATGCTCGGTGCTTCGCGAAGAGAACGGAAAGCTGATTTTTCTGATGAATGAGAACGGATTTCGGACATAGAATCGATTAAGCGGCGATTGATTATTTCTCGAGTGGTTCGAGCTCTGTGGCGGCAATTTCTGGACGGGCTGAGACTTCCACTTTTGGTGTACGGTATTCTGGTTTAACTGTTCTTTTTTCTGAGCTTAAGGCGGCGAGCGAGAGTTTTCCTTTCAGTTCGAGATTTTTATCTTCGAGATCTTTTATTTCGGCGTTGCGATCGCCACGTTGAAGCCAATTCCACCATTTTAAAGCATCACGTTCTTTGGTGATGATGGAGATTTCGCGCTCGTTGTTAAGTATTTCCTTACGAATAGCGTCTTTACGTTCTTTGGTTTCTTTGGCTAATGTTTCAAGGGCTGTTTTAGGTTGCTCACTAATAGAGACGGCTTCACGTTTTGTTTTAGCGGTTGTGGCTTCTTCGTAAGCGAGGTTATTCAGCGCTTTACGTTGAGCCTTGAGTTTTTTGAGGTTAGTCATTTCTGGTGACTCGTCGTCGAACCCCGATGACTCAGCCTCGAAGTAGGCGATGTCTTCATCGAGTTTGGCGCGATACTCATTTTTTGAAATACCGCTAGCTAAGAGATTTTGCAACACTTCAGCTTTGGCGCGAGAAGTGATATCTGCCTCCTGGGAGGCAAGGCGAGCCTGAGTATCGAGGACGCGTTTTTCTTCAGGTGTTCGTGGGCGAATTTCTGGAGTATGAACTTCTTTGGCGTGGACTCCAAAATCAATGCGGGGACGATGTGCCAACTGCTCGGGCATATTTTTTTGTTTAAATTTTGTAGATTCACCGTGCAGAGTTTTGGTATCTTTAGTGCTTGGGGCGATAGCTTCTAGCGTGTTGAGGCGAGTTTGAATATTGTGGATAGCGTCAGCGTCACCGGTCGCCCAGAGTTTGGTGCGTTCAGCGGATAGCTGTTGATGTAAGTCCTCTAACTTTTGAGCGAAATTTGGTTGGTTTTGTAGTTTCAAGACGTCGTAGAAAATTTGGGATTTTAGAGAGTCGTCGGCGTAGGCTTTTTCTTTTTCGGTTTTGAGTTGTTGCTCGTGTGCTTCTCTTATTACTTTGTTGCGTTCGGCTAATTTAGTTTGTTTAGCGAGGACGTCACGGCGGCGTGAGTCTTCCGTTTCCCCGGTTTCTTCCGAAACATAATCATGCAGGAGGACGTCGAGGTTATCAGTTCCTTTATGATGGTTTTCTAACATAGGGAAGAAACTAATCTTCTAGTTAGCTAAATTATACCATAAAAAAGATGTCCCCACCCAACCATGATGATCGAGGGGGACAGAGGCTGCTGAACAGCCTAAACGATAGAAGGCTGAAACATTAATTGGTTGTCGCGGTAACGCTTGAGCCAGTTGATGATTTCCTTGTAGGCGGTGTGGTGGATTGGGTTTCTGACCCGATAGGCCAGGAGTTGGACGATGTTACGCCGCAGGTATTCACAGGTGTCGCGCCGTTCGAGGATGGCGAGTTCAACGTGTAGAATCTGGCGCTCTAGGCGACGCAGCATCATCGCTTCTAGGAGCTGATGGCGTTGACGATCAAAATCGGGATTGAGTTCGAGCCAGGTTTTCTCGCCGAAGTACCAGCGGGCGAGCGGCTTATCCACCAGATAAGAGGTGAAGCTGAGTATCCGTTTGGCGACTGGTTCTGGGGCTGGGAAGATGTCGGTTGAGCCTTTGGCGTAGCCTTCGAACCAATCGATTGTGGCTGTGATCTGTTCACGGTGATGTAGATGCTGGAGTCGACCAGCGATGATTTTGAGGTACTTGATGAAGCGTTGGCAGACCAGGCGTCGCTGTGTCTGGGGAATGGCGACACCAGCCAATTGGTAGAGCTCGCTTGTAAGCAGGAGCTCAGCTAGTTCCTGTTGCGCTTCGGACAGTTCTCCCAGCTTTTGGGTGCCAGTTGCCCAGTCGTTGCGCTCGGTTTTGGCCAGTAGGGCACAGTAAGCGAGCATGACTGTGTAGTAGGGCTGAGGAGTGACGTCGTAGGTGAGGTCGAGTTCGGTGGGGTCGTCGGGGAGGATGGCGGCGTGTGACATGGGGTTCCTGTGGTCGACGTGACGCGACATGCGAAATGGTCGACGCGGCTGAGGTTAGCATTGATTTTAGAAAAAAGGAAGCCCCCACCTGACCAAGCGTGGTCAAATGGGGACGGTAAGAGAAGCAGAATTCAGGGTGGGAGTTGGAGGGTGCTGGCAGCGTGGAAGTCGATCCAGCCGGATGTTTCTTCGAGTTTGTGACGGTTGGGCGTCCAGTTGATGCCGAGCAGAACGAGCTGGTTGAGGTGGGCGATGAGTTCGTTGCGCACGCGTGGTCGCACCGGCCGGGGGATGAGTACGCCCACGATTGAGTCGTGGATGTAGTCGACGACTAGGCTTTCTGCTAGGTGGTTGAGCCTGTCGTTGTTTTCTGGATTGTAGACTTCGCGCCAGAGTTGACCGTGAAAGCGCCAACGCTCGTGTTGAGGAGTCGTTTTGCTGGCGATATAAGCCAAGATGTGCTCGTATGGCTTGACTGGTCGCCGGCTCGACCGCTGGAATTCGAATGAATTGGTGCAGTAGCCGTAGAGGCCGTCGATGCTCAAGTCGAGTTGCTGTTGGTTGTCGATGATGAGCAGTTTGCGGCTGATCTGCTTGAGGCATTTGATGATTTGTTCGCCGACAGCTCGACGAACGGTGCCCGGGAACCAGATGTTCTCGAGGTGGGTGAGACCGTCGACAGTGATGGTTTCTGCGACGTCCCGCTCATCTTCAGTCCCTAGGTGGCCGAGGATGCTGTCGCTCACTGGCCAGTCGTCGCGCTCTGAGCTGGCCAAGCGGTTGAGGCGGTCGAGGACCACGAGGTGGTGGAAGCGAGCTGGGGCGTAATACGGTGCAACGGAGTCAATTGGGGTGAGCATGTGGTTCCTAAGCCGACATAACGCGGAATGCGTGGTGATCGACGGGGCTGAGATTAGCATCGATTTTAGAAAAAAGGAAGCCCCTAAAGACCAGCGCGGTCGATAGGGGCGGACGAGGACGTTGACTACTGGTGGCCGATGTGGCGGCGGATCACTTCTTGAGCGGCGGTGATGTACTTCGCTTCGTCAGGAGTCAACTGACCCTTGATGGTGGTCAGCTGGTACATGAGCGGTGTGACAGCTTCACCGTTCAAGCTGCCGTCTTGGTTGATCAGTGGCGGCGGCAGTCTGAACAACGCGAGGGTGGCTTCTGACGGCCGGCGGCGCACTGGAGGTTCCCTGACAGGCACCGGATGGTTGGTTGTTGGTGCTTTTGGCGAAGTAGGAAGTCTGCCTGGTTCTGGGACGTCGTGGCTGGGCATGGAGAGTCCGTGGTCGGTAGTCAGGCGGGATGCCTGGCAGTTGACGAGGCTGAGGTTAGCAGAAATGTCTGGCAAAAACAAGACCCGCACAGAGTCCTGTCAGGAGAGCCCCAGCGAACGGGGGTTCTCGACTAACAGGCGTGCGGGTTGAGACGGTTGACGTCAACGGCTAGTCGGCAGAGTTGATCTCGCCGAAGTATTTCTGCGTGGCAGGGAAGGGCCGCTGACGTTGATTGTGCGGAGCGGTACGGCGCCTCAGGTGCGGGATGACGAACACCCAGGTGATGAACGCGAGTGGTCCGACACCGGTGCCGATTGTCCAGATGATGATGTGGTCCCAGGCATCGAAGCCGAGGTCGAGCAGTGGGCAGCCGCCGACCAGACCAGCGACTAGCAGAACCATGATGGTGCTGTAGAGTAGGTGATCGCCCGACCAGACGATGTTTTCGTCGCGACCGGACCAGACCAGGGTGGCCATGATAATGGCGCAGATGGGGGCGAAGGCAAAGGCGAAGGCGAGCCAGTAAAGGGAAGGCATGTGAGCTCCGGTGGAAGGTGTGGTACTGCACGAGCAGGAAACTCGTGACGCAAAAGTATAGCGTAAAATGAGGTGATTGTCTACCCAGAACTGGGGAAAATGCGGATAAATAATTGGTATTAACTGGCTGAAGATTGACCCAATCGGTCAACTTTGCTACACTTCGCCCGAAATTTGCCGCAATATGGCTCCATCGTCTAACGGTTAGGACAGAGGCTTCTCAAGCCTTTAATCGGAGTTCGATTCTCCGTGGAGTCACCAAAAAAAACCACCCAGCTATGGGTGGTTTTTTTGTGTGACGACACAGCAAGCCAACTGCTTGGCTTGCGTGGAGAAGCGAACGCCGGAGCGATATGCGAGCACCAGCGAGCATCGCGAGGCGGTGCCCAGCCCGAACCGAGTGTCGACGAGGTGAGAGGCGCGGGCGATTCTCCGTGGAGTCACCAAAAAATACCAGGCCTCGGCTTGGTATTTTTTGTTGAGATGTAGATTGTTTTGTTGGTTAACAAGTTGCTAGCTGATTTTCAATTTTCAAGACGCGGTGATCGAGACTGGTAATTTGTGGGAGGATTGACTGGTCGAGGATTTCGCCAATGTCGGTGACGATTTCTACGCGCATTTTCTGCATGTTAGAGTAGATGTCCAGCCGCATTTGCTGCATATCTCGTCTCAGTTGATTTTCTAGAGCCTTGTTGGCTGAGTAGATCTCATCACGTATTTCGCGCTTGAGCATGTGATTGTTTTGCTCAAGGAGATCTTGAACGACTTCTTTGATCATGCCAGGTAATGTTTCTTTGAGTGCAGAAATGCTGTTGTTAACAATGGTGGCGAATACCACCTGATCGTTTTTGGTCATAAGAGAAACGAAAAATAATAAGGTGGGGAGTTAGGGAGTACATTCAGTTTAACATATGCTATAATCTCCTCATAGTAGAGGAGGCTATGATGGAATATTTGTTTGTGGAGGTTGGCGTGGTGATGGTCATTGCGGGAGTGCTCGCAATTTTAGCGTATAAACTAAAGCAACCGCTCATCATCGCTTACATTTTAACGGGCGTGTTGGTGGGGCCGGGAGTGATGAACTTAGTGCAGTCAACGGATGTGCTTGGCGGGTTGTCGCAGTTTGGGATTGCGTTGTTACTTTTTATCGTTGGTTTGAATTTAAATTGGCGGAGTATTCGCGACGTCGGGCCGGTCGTGTTGATTGGCGGTATCGCGCAGGTGATTTGTACTTCGGCGATTGGTTATGGTATTGCTAGTTTGTTGAAATTTGATAGTTTGACGAGTCTGTTCCTGGGCTTGGCGTTCTCTTTCTCGTCGACGATTATCATTGTTAAATTGTTGTCGGATAAAGACGATTTAGACCGACTTTACGGCCGAATTAGCGTGGGCATGTTGATTGTGCAGGATATGTTGGCGATGTTCTTGCTGCTGATTTTGGGCGCTTGGCACGGTGGGGGATCTGTTACACAGATCGTGACGACGTCACTTGGCAAGGGTGTGCTCGTTATTTTCGCCTTGTTTCTATTGTCGAAAACTGTTTTGCCGATTTTGTTTAAGTTCGTGGCGCGATCGCAGGAATTGTTGTTCCTCGTCGCTCTTGGCTGGTGCTTTGCAGTGGCGTCGACCTTACTGGGCCTAGGTTTTAGCATTGAAATTGGGGCGTTGTTGGCCGGTATTAGTTTGGCGGCCAGCGGGTTCCAGCATGAGATTGAGGCGAAGATTCGGACGCTGCGCGACTTCTTTCTTATCATCTTTTTTATTGTTCTTGGTACGGGGTTGACGCTCGGCAACTTGCAGACGTTGCTTGTGCCAGCAATTGTGATCAGTTTGTATGTGCTGATTGGTAACCCGCTGATCGCTTGGCTTTTGATGCGTTTTCTCGGCTATCATCCCCGTAGTGCCTGGTTGACGGGGACAACTATGGCGCAGATTAGTGAATTTTCGTTCATCTTGTTGACGGCTGGAATTGCGGCAGGATTAGTGGCTGAGAATGCGATTGCGCTCGCCACCATCGTCGCTATGATTACAATTACACTGTCGTCCTACCTAATCAATTATAACGAGCAGATTTACGAAAAACTGGCGTTTATTTTTGAGCGATTTGGTTTAGGTAAACATACAGAAGGACATCGGGCTGAGGTGGCGGATTACATCCTGTTTGGTTACAATCGCATGGGCAAACGTTTGTGGCCACAATTGAAGAAGTTGGATAGTGACACGCTGGTTGTCGACTATAATCCGATGATTATCGAAGAACTTGCCAAAGTGGGCATTCCGGCTATGTATGGCGACGCTGGAAGCGATGATTTGCTGCATTTTATTGGAGCGGCTAAGGCGAAGCTGATTATTTCCACAATTTCGGATATCACGGTGACTATAGATTTGCTTGATTATTTGCGGGCTCATCATGCTAAAGGGACGATTATCGTGACGGCCAGGAATGCGGGGGAGGCGGCGAAGTGCTATGCGCTCGGGGCGACGTATGCGGTGATTCCTAGTATCCTCGGCGGTGAACATTTGGGACAATATTTGAAAGAGAAGAAAGCGACAAAGGGAGGTTGGCAGAAGTTGGCAAAGCAACAATTACATCATAACTAATATGGAAATGCGTGTTGAACAATATCCAAATTACGGCCGACCAACTATTGATTTGCGTAAGCAGGAGGTAAAGGGTTGGAAGGAAGGGCAAGGAGCTGAGGATGAACCTCGACGAGAAGCTGAGTCTAATAGAGGAGCAGCCGAAGCTCGACAAAAAGAGTTGAGAGTATTCGAGCAACAATCTGAAATATCTGGTCTGGAAGGACGGGCGGAGGGTCTGCGTCGACGTTTAGAGATTTATCAGCGCGATCAAGCTGATAGGCATTTAACAGAGCATACCGAGGATGAGTTGAAGTCTGTGGAAGAACGACTTAATAGGCAAAAAGCGGCCTAAGATTGCACTTGACGCAATATAATTAGCACTCTATACTACTGAGTGCTAATTACTTTTGGGCTTATGTTGAACGACCGACAAGCCAATATTTTACGAGCCGTAGTGGAGGAATACATCCGCACGGCGGAACCGGTAGCCAGCAAGATGATTGCGGATACTCACTTGCCGAGCGTGTCGCCGGCTACAGTGCGCAACGACTTAATGGCGCTGACTGAGGCGTTGTTCCTGCTCCAGCCACATACGTCGGCGGGGCGTGTACCAACGGAAGCTGCTTACCGCTATTACCTGGACCATTTCATGAAGGTCGAGCGGGCAGACAGAATCGCGGCCGAGTTGAAAGTCGCTGTTGGTGAAGCGTCGACGAGTGAGGAGGTGTTACGAGCTGTCAGTAAAGCGTTATCCATGATGAGCGGAGAGACGGCTTTTGTGGCGAGTGATAATCACGCCACGCAGTACACGGGGTTGTCCAACTTGATGCGTAAGCCGGAGTTCGAAGTCGCTGGTCACCGCGAAGAGATTGCTGACGCGATTGATCGGGTTGATAACGCGGTCGACGACTTGCTCAAGCTGGCACAAGAAGATGTGCGGGTGTGGCTCGGGAGTGAGAGTCCGATTAGTGCAGAGATGGCGACAGTGGTAGTGCGAGTGAGGTTGCCTGATGGCAGCGTAGGACTGCTCGGACTGCTGGGACCTTTAAGGATGAAATATGGACGTAACATTGGGCTACTACAAGAAGTAAAGAAAATGCTTGATAGTAATTTTGAAGAAGTATGACCGATTCACAGCTCGACGAAGAGATTGTAAATGATGAGGGCGTGCAAGGAGCCTCGAAGGAGGGAATGGGCGGCACTGATGCCTCAATAGGCGCCCGCCATGACGAGCCGAGTCTCGTCGAACAGAATGCCGAATATCTCGCCGGTTGGAAACGAGCCCTCGCCGACTACGAGAATTTGCAGAAAAGAAACTCGGAAGCACGAGATGATGACCGTCGACGTGTTCGCATCAATATGGCGCAGGAATTGCTGCCAGTCGTCGACAACTTTGACCAAGCGATCAAGTTTGCACCAACTGAAGTGCCGGATAATTTGAAGAGCTGGTTTGCTGGTATTCAGCATATCGCTAGGCAGTTCGAGGAGGTTCTCAAGAGTCTCGGCGTCGAACCAATTAAAGCCGTCGGTGAGCAGTTTAACCCGAACGTGCATGAGTCTGGTGGGAGTAAGTTCGACGAGGCTCGACCAGAACACGAGGTCGTCGAAGAGCTGATCAAGGGTTGGAAACTCGGCGAGATTGTACTGAGGCCATCGAAAGTTATCGTCAATGAAAAACCAACGAGTTAACTACAGACTACCAACTACTAACTACCAACTTTAAAAATATTGTATGAGCAAGATTCTCGGTATCGACTTAGGAACTACGAACAGCTGCATGGCCATTATGGAAGGTGGTCAGCCAAAGGTGTTGGAGAATAAGGAGGGAATGCGCACGACGCCCAGCATTGTGGCTGTCGCGAAGAATGGGGAGAGATTGGTTGGTATGCCAGCTAAGCGTCAGGCCGTGACGAACCCGAAGAATACGCTTTACTCGATTAAGCGTTTGATTGGTCGTCGTTTTGGCGATGAAGAAGTGCAGCGCGATATTAAGTTGATGCCGTACTCCATTGTGAAGAAGGGCGAAGGCGTGGCTGTGACGCTCGGTGAGAAGGACATGACGCCGCAGGAAATCAGCGCCATGATTTTGGGCAAGATGAAGGCCGACGCTGAAGAGCGCACTGGTGAGACGATTACTGAAGCTGTTATCACTGTGCCAGCTTACTTTGACGACGCCCAACGCCAGGCTACTAAGGATGCTGGTGAGATTGCTGGTTTGAAAGTTCTTCGTATTATCAACGAACCAACAGCCGCGGCTTTGGCTTACGGGTTCGACAAGAAGGTCGGCCAAAAGATCATGGTTTACGATCTTGGTGGTGGTACGTTTGACGTTTCCGTGCTCGATATTAGCGAAGGCACAGTGGAGGTTTTGGCGACCAATGGTGACACGCACTTGGGTGGTGATGACTTCGACTTGGTGATCATGAAGTACATTCTCGAGGAGTTCAAAAAGCTGGAGGGTGTTGATCTCTCTGGCGATGCTTTGGCCATGCAGCGTATTAAGGATGCGGCTGAACGCGCTAAGATTGAGCTTTCCACAGCACAAGAAACTGAGGTCAACCAACCATTCATTACCTCGAGCAATGAAGGTCCAAAGCACTTGGTGCTCAAGATTTCTCGTTCTAAGCTGGAAGACTTGGTGTCCGGTTTGGTGGAGCAGACTTTTGGCCCAGTGCGTAAGGCGCTTGAAGATAGCAAGATGGACAAAGGTGCCATTGCCGAGATTGTCATGGTCGGTGGTATGACCCGCATGCCACTGGTGCTTAAGAAGGTCGAAGATTTCTTTGGCAAGAAGCCAAACGTCAGCGTCAACCCGGATGAGGTCGTCGCCGTTGGGGCGGCTGTGCAAGCTGGTGTGTTGCAAGGTGACGTGAAGGATGTGTTGTTGCTCGATGTCGCCCCACTTTCTCTTGGTATTGAAACTATGGGCAGCGTGATGACCAAGTTGATCGAAAGGAATACGACGATTCCTACAAGCAAGAGTCAGATTTTCTCGACCGCCGCCGACAATCAGCCAGCGGTAACGATTCGCGTGGCTCAAGGTGAACGCCCAATGTTCGGCGACAACAAGTTGCTCGGCCAGTTTGACCTCTCCGGTATTCCACCGGCACCTCGTGGTACGCCACAGATTGAAGTTAAGTTTGACGTCGACGCTAACGGCATTTTGCACGTTTCCGCTACGGACAAGGGCACGAACAAGAGTCAGAACATTACGATTACTTCCAGCTCTGGTTTGAGTAAAGATGAGATTGCTAAGATGACGGCGGACGCTGAGAGTCACGCGGAGGAAGATAAGAAGAAGCAGGAACTTATTGAGACCCGCAACTTGGCCGACAGCATGATGTACACGGTGGAAAAGATGTTAGCGGATAATAAAGATAAGGTCAGCGAGGAAGATAAGAAAATTTTGGAAGAAAAGATGACAGCGGTGAAGGCTGTTAAAGAAGGCGAGGATATTGAGGCTATCAAGACGGCGGCGGATGCTTTGACGACCGAAGCTCAGCGCGTAGGGGCAGCTTTCTACAAACCAGCGGATGGTGGTGCTGCGCCAGAAGCTGCAGCAGAATCCGCCGAAGCTAAGCCAGAGGAGCCGAAGGATGCCGAGTTCACGGACAAGCAATAGGCGGGGTCACCGTCCCCCGCTATAAATCTCCATAAATTAAATACATGAACCCTCTAAAAGAATATGCGTTGCTCTGTGAGTTCCTGACCCAGTCGACTAATGGGCTCTACACTTATGCTCATGTATTCGATCGAACGAATACGGTTGGCGAAGGGCCGATTACGCTCAATGGCTTCTTGGCTGTTAGATTGCGTGATGTGCCGGTGGATGCTAACTTGGAGATTTATATTACAGATGAGAATAATGTTCTCGTCGACAAGGGAAGTGTGTTTAAGCAGGCGGTGAAGGGGCCGCAAGTCCACATAATTGCCAAGATGCATGGGCTGACGGTGACCAAGCCGGGCGAGTATCGCTTTGCTGCTCGAATTGACGGTGGCGAACCAATGGCCCTGTGTACTTGGGTGGCGGAGAGAAAAGTAGAAGTAAAATAAATCCTGATGGGTTAAGTAGTTTCTCACTGCGCGCCGTCAACCGCACCAGCCGTCTCACCTCGTATGACTCGGGCGCTGGCGCAGGGCCGGTGCTCGCTCGGCACTGCTTAACCACATCATGATTTAATAAGAAAAAAAGTATGATCAATACCCAAACGCCGAATAAGCAACCGTGGGTAATCCGTGGGTTACTGGGAGTCGCTTCGTTTACGATGTGGCTGTTGTCGTTCCGGTTTATAAGGCGTTGGGTGACGGGCAAAATTGATGTGAAGAGGGGGAAGAATGTGGTAGAGGGTAAGATTGTTGAGTAGTTACTGATACCGTCAGCGCGAGACTCGGGTAGTCCTGCTCCTCGCTCAAGGCCTCAGCCCAGAAACTCCTTACAGAATGACTCGCTGGTAAAGAAAAGCCAATGCCGCGAGTCAAGAGTTTCTCGGGTCGGCCTCTCGACTCGTCGCAGAACCACCCTTGTCTTCGCTGACTACTGCCGTGCGATCGCCATCCGTCACTCCGCCTAATATAAAAATTATGATCAAGACGTTTTGGAAGAAATTTGCCCTGGTGTACTTTGCCTACTTAATGGTGCAGATACTAGCGGTGCTGGTGTTTGTGGTCAGCAATTTTAACGTTGAGCATGCGATGAAGCCAGTTGTCTATGTATTGTTTGCACCAGCGATTATTGCAGGCGCTACGGTAGTTTTACCAATAGCAAATCGGTTTGGTAATTCTGCAACCGAAGATGTACTGGTGTTATTGATTATTCTTGCTTTCTTCTTGAATGCTGCTGTTTACGCCTTTGCAATAATGGGATTACGAGCGTTGTGGTTAAGGTTTAAATCACGTCGAGCCACTACCAACTACTAACTACCAACTACAAACTCGTACTTATGGCCAAAGATTACTACGCAACGCTGGGAGTGAATAAGTCTGCGACGCAAGACGAGATTAAGAGCGCGTTCCGAAAGTTGGCGCATACTCATCACCCGGATAAGGGAGGTAAGGAAGAAAAGTTTAAGGAGATTAATGAGGCGTACCAGGCGCTGGGTGATGCGGATAAGCGCAAGCAGTACGATCAGTTCGGTAGTGCAGCCTTTGATGGTAGCGGCGGCGGCAATCCGTTTGCTGGTGGTCAAGGTGGTTTCCAAGGTTTTGACCCAAGCATGTTCGGCGATTTGGGTAGCATGTTTGGTGATATGTTTGGTGGTGGGGGTGGTGGTGGCAGACAGAAAGGTCAAGACTTGGCGGTGCAGGTGACGCTGACTTTTAAGGAAGCAGTGTTCGGCGTCGAGAAAGAGATTACGCTCAATAAGAGTTTTAATTGTGAACGTTGCGGTGGCGTCGGCGCAGAACCGGCGACCAGTTTGAAGAAGTGTAGTACTTGTAACGGTCAGGGGCACGTCATTGGCCAGCAACGCACAGTGTTTGGCACGATTCAGACGCGCAATGTTTGTGCTACTTGTCATGGCCGTGGCGAATTGCCGGAGAAGCCGTGTACTGCTTGTGCTGGTAAAGGTGTGCAGCACGGCAAGAAGTCGGTCCGGGTAGAGATTCCAGCTGGCGTCGATAATGGTATGCAGATTAGAGTACGTGGTCAGGGTGAGGTGCTGGGCGCTGCTGGCGAGCCGGGCGATTTGTACTTGCAGGTAAGAGTGCAGTCTGATGCGCGGTTTGTGCGTGAAGGCGATAATATTTATGTGACGAGACTCGTCGGCTTCACACAGGCGGCTTTGGGTTGTGAAGTTGAGGTTGATACGGTGGACGGCAAGGTGAGTATGAAGATTCCGGCCGGGACGCAGTCGGGCGAAGAGTTGCGTTTGCGGGGCAAGGGCGTGCCACACGGCCGTGGTCGTGGTGATGAGATTGTGACCATTCAAGTAGTGACGCCGCGCAAGCTCGATAAAGAGCAACGGAAGCTACTCGAAGAATTGGCATTGAACGAGAAGTAATCTACCCCGCCACCCAGCTACTCAACCACCCAGCCCATTCATGCTATACTCTCTTCATCTATGGAGGTATTGCATACATTGATTGCTGGCGTGCCGGTGGACGTCGGCGTGGTGGTGATTTTACTCGGCGTGACGTTGCTTTATAACTACACTATCGGCAAGTACCGCATCATCATGCTGCTCGTCGCTTTGTACTTGGCGGGTGCCGTTATCATGTTGGCGCCGGTACTTAAGATGTTGCAGACCTTGGTACCTATTCCGAGTCTGTGGTTGTCGCTTGGCTTGCTCGCTATTATGACGACGTTGACGACCTTCGTGTTGGCGCGCAGTACATTTTTTGATGACGTGTATAACCCGCACGGCTGGCGAATAGCTGTTTATTCGTTGCTGCAGGTGATTGTGGTGGTGGTGATTTTGGTAACGATGCTGCCGTTAGCGGTGACTGGAGACTTGTCGCCAAATTTTGCTCGGGTCTTTATGGATCCAATAATCCGTTCTGTTTTAATCCTGTCACCATTGGTTGTGATGGCCCTGTTGCGTGGCTAGTGAATATTGTTTAGAGTGTAGTGAGCCTGAGCCTTGTAGGAGCGAGCGACTGTCGCCAGTCCTCATGACGACGCCAAGACCGGCCCGTGTCAATCTCTCCCGAGGTAACGTAGGGCTTTAAGAGAGTGACCGGTCGCCATTCCAAAATCTACTCAGTTAAGAAATGTGGCGGTCGTGTCTGCAGCTAGGAATGAGGGCTGGCGCAGTCGCGAGCGATTGCCTAGATTTCTTCGCTGTACTCGTACAGACCGATAAGATAAACAGAAATTAAATGATATTATGACCATGCCGATTTTCCTCCATAACACGTTGACTCGCTCCACGGATGAGTTTAAGCCGATTATAGCTGGTAAAGCTGGATTGTACGTTTGTGGCCCCACGGTATATGGCCGAGCCCATGTAGGTAATTTGCGTTCCTGGCTGTTTGCTGACACTTTGCGTCGTGTTTTGCAGGCGAATGATTTTATTGTGACGGAAGTCATGAATATTACGGACGTTGGGCATTTGGTTGGTGATGGCGATGAGGGCGTGGACAAGCTCCAGATGGCGGCGGACAAGGTGAGCAAGACGGCTTGGGACATTGCGACTGAATTTACTAAGCTGTTCGTCGATGATATTAAAAAGGTCAACATCGAAACGCCGCATGTCATGCCAAAGGCGACAGATCATATTGCCGAGCAGATTGAGTTGATCAAGGTGATGGAGGCTAAAGGTTTTACTTACGCGATAAGTGATGGCATTTATTTCGACGCGGCTAAGTTGCCGGAGTACGGTCAGTTGTCACGACAGAAAAGTGAGGAAAAAGAAGAAGGTGCCCGCGTGGTCGTCAATGCAGAAAAGCGGAGTGCGAGTGACTTCGCCTTGTGGAAGTTCTCGCCTGAGGGTGAACAACGTCATATGGAGTGGGAGTCGCCCTGGGGCAAGGGTTTCCCGGGCTGGCATTTAGAATGCTCGGCCATGAGTGAGAAATATTTGGGCGTACCGTTTGATATTCATACGGGTGGCGTCGACCATATTGCCGTGCACCATGAGAATGAAATTGCCCAGACGTTGGCGGCTCGTGGCGTGCTCGAGGCTAATTATTGGTTGCATAACGAGTTCATGTTGATTGATGGCGGTAAGATGAGTAAATCGCTTGGTAATATTTATTCTTTGGACGACTTGGATTTGAAGAATATTTCACCTATTGGCTTCCGTTATTTTGTGCTCGGTGCACATTACCGGACGCAACTAAACTTTACCTGGGAAGGCGTTAAAGCAGCTCAGAATGCGCTGAACAATTTGGTCGACATGGCTCGTGACTGGCAGAAGCCGAGTGTTGTCGACGAGGTGACGATGGGCAAGTTCATGCTAGCTGTGAATAACGACCTCGACACACCAGCCGCGCTCGCCGTGCTGTGGAATTTTGTGAATGACGGTGCGATTAGCTCGGATGTGAAAGCGGCAACGGTGCTTAAGATGGATGAGGTGCTCGGCTTGGCGTTAGAGGATGTGATTGCTCGACCATTGCGAATTAGTGAGGCAGCTCAGAAGTTGCTGGATGAACGTGAGGTGGCGAGAATCGCGAAGGATTGGGAGCGCTCTGATTTGTTGCGCGATGAGTTGTTTGGGCTAGGTTATGCGGTTGAGGATAAGCCAACTGGACAGCATTTAAGGGAGCGTCGATAACGTGGTATAATGTCGCCATGAGCGATGAAGTCACCGAAAAGTTAAGTGTCGATATGTTGAACCCGGAAACTCCGGGTAATGTTGAGGTTCAAGAAACGCAGCAGGAGGAACTCGGCCAAGAAAGTGGCGAGCAAATGCAGACTGAAGAAGCGCCAGTAGCAGAACAGGCTCCGAGTGCTCAACCGTTGTCACCAGTAGTCGTTGATCGGCCGATTGTGCCGCCACAGGACGAAATTCTTAAAGGTGTCGAGGATATTCTAGCTAAAGGCATTGCTGATCTTTATAGAGATTTAGCTCCCGAGAAAAAGCCGGCTTTTCGGGCCAAGGGTGAGGAAGTGGCGCAGAAGATTCGTAACATGATTGCTAAGGGCAAGGTGAAGGTTCATGCCGTACTGAAACTTATTAAAGATTGGCTGCATTCAATTCCGGGTATTAATCGTTTCTTCCTCGAACAAGAGGCCAAGATTAAGACAGATCTTATTATCGCTTTTGGGGAGAGCAAATCTCACCACGGCATGAACGCTATTTAATGTGTTTCCAGGCTTATTTCTCATTGCGGGTGACATAGCTGCTACGCCGTATGCCACGAGCAGTAGCTTGTCCATGTGGCCAAGATTGATAATCGTGGCGGTGGTGATTGGCGGAATAATCGGCGGCGTCTTTTTGCTCCGTTATAAGATGCATCGCAAGTTCCGTCAGCGTGGTGGGGAGCATGCCAACGTTACTTTGCTGGTAACCATCCCACGATACCGTAACCAGGAAGAAGCCAAAGGTAATGAATCGGCGCAGGTTATTAAAGAGTCGATTGCGATTGCGGAGACTTTTTTTGCGGCGATTGGTGGCCTTAAACCGCACCATGGTTTTGGTATTCATGCTTGGTTGGCGGGACGACCAGATTCCATTGCTTTGGAAATTGTGGCTCACCAGAAGCTGGTGTCTTTCTATATCAATGTGCCGCGTAACATGCTGGAATTTGTGCAGCAACAGCTGCATGCCCAGTATAGCGATGCCAGCTTGAAGGAAGTTGAAGATTATAATATTTTCGCGACGACTGGTGTGGTGCTGGGTGGTTATTTGGAGTTGAAGCGTGAAGGAGTATTTCCTTTGAAAACCTATAAAGAGATCGATTCGGATCCCTTGAACTCTATAACGAATGCTTTATCCAAAGTAGAGGATGGGGATGGTTTGGTGGTGCAATATATTGTTCGCCCGGTGCATCATAAGTGGCGCGAATTGGGTGCCCGTATTGTGAAGAACATGCATAATGGCATGACCCTGGAGGAAGCAATTAAGGGCAAGCACATTGGCAACTGGATTGCTAGCAAAGAAGATATTGAGAAGCAGAAGGCCGAGCACCGTGAGCGCAAGTTGTCGCAGACGGAAACTAAGATGATTGAGGGTATTGGTAACAAGATCACTAAAGCTGGCATGGAGGTGAATATTCGGATTATTTCTTCGGCCAAGTCGGCGGATGTGGCTTTGGCTAACTTGAATAACGCCTTGCAGGCTTTTGGCCAGTATAACATTTATGAGTACGGCAATTCGTTGCAGAAGGTTTTGCCGCTCCGTAAAAAGCGCCTAGTTGAACATTTTATTTATCGTACTTTTGCTGAACATCAGAGCCTGGTATTGAATACGGAGGAGATGGCTTCCTTGTGGCATTTGCCATTGCCAAGCACGGATACGCCGAATATTTTATGGATGATGGCTCGGGTGGCTCCAGCACCAACTAACACACCAACTGAGGGTTTGCGTTTGGGCACTAACACCTACCGTGGTATTACCAAGCCTGTTTACATTAAGGACGGTGACAGGCGTCGCCACATGTATATTATTGGTAAGACTGGTTCTGGTAAATCTGAATTTATTAAGAATCTTGTCATTCAAGATATTATTGCTGGCAAGGGTGTGGGTGTGATCGATCCGCATGGTGACTTGGCGGATGGTATCATGGAGCTCATTCCTAAGGAGCGTTACGATGACGTCATTTATTTCAACCCGAGTGATACCGAGCGGCCGATGGGCTTAAACATGTTGGAGGCACCGAACGAGGATATGCGCGACTTTGCGGTGCAGGAAATGATCAGTATTTTTTACATGCTGTTCCCGCCGGAAATGATCGGCCCAATGTTTGAGCACAGCATGCGTAACTTCATGTTGACGTTGATGGCTGACCCAACTCACCCTGGTACCATTGCGGAAATTCCGCGGATGATTGCGGATGATGCTTTCCAAAAGGAATGGATTGCTCGTGTTAAGGACCCGGTTGTGCGAAGTTTCTGGGAGGACGAACAGGCCAAAACCAGCGACTACCACAAGAGTGAAACCATGGGCTATTTGGTGAGTAAGGTCGGTCGCTTTGTGGAAAACGAGATGATGCGTAATATTATTGGTCAAAGTAAGTCGGCCTTTAACTTCCGCGAGATCATGGATGAGGGCAAGATTTTGCTAGTTAACTTGAGTAAGGGTAAGACGGGCGAAGTCAATGCATCGCTCCTCGGCCTCATCATCGTCGCTAAGTTGCAGATGGCGGCTTTCGCCCGGGCTGATATGGAAGAGAGTAAGCGTAAGGATTTTTATCTCTACGTCGACGAATTCCAAAACTTCGTGACACCAAGTATTGCCACTATTTTGTCTGAGGCACGTAAGTATCGCTTGAACTTGGTGATGGCGCACCAGTACATGGGTCAGTTGGTGAAGGACGGCAAGAGTGAAATTAGGGACGCGGTGCTGGGTAACGTTGGTAGTATGTTTGTGTCCCGCGTCGGCCCTGATGACACTGAGGTACTCGAAAAAGTGTTTGAGCCAACGTTCTCGGCTTACGACCTCATGAACAACGAGGCTTTGACTTGGAACTGTAAAATCATTATCGACAACGCACAAGGCAAACCATTTACGCTTCGCGTCGACAATAAACAGGAAGGTAAGCCAAAAGTCGGTCAGGCGTTGCGCGAGATTTCACGTTTGTTGTATGGCCGTGATAAGAAGATTGTGGAGCGCGAAATTGCCCTTCGTTCTGGCGTCGGCGTGCCAAAACAGGTGCAACCAGTTGTCCCCATTCCACCGGTTGGCCTCTAGCTAAAATTGCGGTAGGATAGGGGCCTATGGCAGAGACACTTTACCGTAAATATCGCCCGGCTCAGTTCGCCGACGTGGCTGAACAGGAACACGTTGTTAAGACAATCCAGAATCAAATAGCCAGCGGGACATTGGCTCATGCCTACCTATTCTCTGGTCCACGCGGTATTGGCAAAACGACGATTGCTAGGTTACTCGCCAAGGCGGTTAATTGTCTCAACCGAAAAGTAGGAGAGAGTGAACCTTGTGGTACTTGTGACCATTGTTTAGCATTTGCGGAAGGGCGATTTTTGGATACGGTGGAGATTGATGCGGCGAGTAATACTGGCGTCGACAACGTGCGCGAGAATGTGATTGAGAATGTGCGCTTTGTGCCGCAACAAGGTAAGTACAAGGTCTTTATCATCGATGAAGTTCACATGCTTTCGACGTCGGCCTTTAATGCGTTATTGAAGACGTTGGAAGAACCGCCAGCACACGTTATTTTCATTTTAGCGACGACTGAATTGCACAAAATTCCCGCCACGATTATAAGCCGTTGTCAGCGTTTTGATTTTCACAAAATTGCGGCGCCAGAGATGATTGTCCGTTTGTCAGCGATTACTAAGAAAGAAGGTATTGAGATTGACGAGGAAGTATTGCGGGTGATTGCTAAAATTTCTGAGGGTTGTTTGCGTGATGCGGAGAGTTTGCTCGGCCAGGTGTTGTCGCTTGGTGACAAGAAAATAACGGTAGCGTTGGCGGCGTCTATTTTGCCGGTGACGACGATTGAGTTGGTGCGTGAATTGATCACAGCGATTGAGCAGAAGGAGGTGAAAGCGGCGCTCGATAAGATCAGTGCGTTTGTGGCTGATGGTGGATCCGTTAAGCATTTAAACGATGAGTTGATTGAAGAGATTAGAGACGATTTAATGAGCTCGGTAGGCGGGAAGAAAGCGACGTTTGAAGCCGTGGTTTCTCGCCGTTTGCTTGATTTGCTGTTGACGGCACGGGGTAGGCATTCACTCGCGACTTTGCCACAGTTGCCGCTCGAGTTAGCGTTAGTCGAGTTTGTGTTAGGGGATGAGATGTTAGGGCGGGGGACGGTGACCCCGCCTATTGTTGCGCCATCAATTACGCCAGTTGTGATATCGATGCAATCGAGGGCTGTAGCTGGTAATATTGGGAGTTTAGTTTCTCCGCGACCAGTTGCTGTCGAAAAAGTAATAGGCGGGGTCACCGCCCCCCGCCAGAACGAGCCGATATCCAATACGACCGATAACATTGATGGCGCAGCACCGATTACTTTTACGCTCGCCGAGATTCAAGATAAGTGGGAACGTTGCTGCGACTATGTGGCGGACCGGAATATTGCCTTGCCCATGGGTTTGCGGACGGGTAAGCCGAGTGCGATTAATGGCGCAAAGTTGACGATTACTTTCCCGTACGCTTTTCATGCCGATGCACTAAAGGACGGCAAGAACTTGCGCTTGCTGGAAGATGCGATTGCCAGCGTGATGATGCAGCGGCCGATGATTGTGACGGAAGTGGTGTCGATTCCAGATAAAGAAGAGGAAACGGTGGCGATGTTTACGGATGCTTTTGGCGGAGTTGTCGTAGAATAAGTGAATACCCCTGGGATATAAACCAGGGGTATTCACTATTTTAGGCCGAGGAGGGATTTAGCTTTTTCCACGTCGGCTAAGATTTTTGCGCGTAACACGTCGACGTTAGATTCGTTGATCATCTCACTGACTTTGTCACCGATTTCGACGTTCAGTGTTTGGGCGGTGAGACAGAGTGTCATGTTGAGAATGTGAACCTCGAACTTATCTGCTCCATCGGCGCCGTAACAGATGATGGAGGGGTAGGCGGTGCCTTGCCAGCTGGTGCGACCGAGGTAAACACCAGAGGCTAGGGTGATTGGTTGCTCGAGCTTGAGGTTGGCGGTAGGGACACCAAAAATGGTACCAGCAATGCCGAGGCCAGGAACAACCATGCCGCGCACTATCATAGGTTCGCCATTTCTAATGCCACTTTGGCTGCTTCTGCGCCGCGGTTCATGGCGCCAGGGCCGGAGCGATCAATGGCCTGCTGTTGGTCGTTGACGGTGAGGACGGCGGCGATGACGGGAACGGTGTGCGCCAGCATAATGTCTTTCATGGCGCTATAGACGGCATTGGCTAAGTATTCGTCGTGCTTGGTAGAGCCACGGATAATGCAACCCAAGCAGAGGATGGCGTCATACTTGGCTTGTTTGGCGAGGACGTTGGCGGCGTGGATAATTTCAAATGAGCCGGGAACTTCCACGGTTTTGATGCGGTCATCGGTCACGCCGGCTTCGTGGAGGGTGTCGATGGCGCCGTCGAGTAAGCCTTGGGTAACATCTTCATTAAAGCGGGCGCGAATGATGGCTACTTTGAGTTTGCTGCCGTCTTGGGGGGCGAAAGTGTTATGATCCATATGGCGAAAATAGTACGGTTATTCGAAGAAAAAAGCAACAAAACAGAAGCACCCGACGAGGCGTGACTTCCGGAGACATGAGGTCTCTGAGGTCACCCTGACGGGTGCACGGGGAGGAGAGTGACGCGGGGTCACTCGATGGAAGCTGGGTTTTCCCGGTGAGGGGTGTAGAACCATTGGAAGCACTTGACGACCGAGAGGCCGACGAAGAGGTAGGCCAGCACATCGAAGCAGCATAGGCCGACGTTGCTGAAGGAGAGTTGATCGACGAGAAACTTGTTGAGCATGAGCGTCTCCGGTGGGTTGGAAGGAGGCTGCGGGAGGCAGCGACTCGGGGTTTATAGTAGCATAAAGATGAGGTTTGGTCAAGGTAATGTAGTTAAAATAGGGCTAATATTAGAGTGTTTATTAGCAAATTCACGATTCACGACCTGACCCTATTAGTGATCGATAATTACCCTACGGTGATTGACGCGAGCAAGATGTAATGGTATCTTTCCAGCGTTATTAGTGATTCTTCCGGGATCGTCTAGCGGCAGGACACCTCCCTCTGGAGGAGGGTACCGTGGTTCGAATCCACGTCCCGGAACCAACAAAAAATCAGCCTTTGGCTGGTTTTTTGTTTGGGCTGCTTAGTTTGTTACTCCATCATCCTCCGCTTCGGTAACGGTTTAGCCTGTTTGAGGCCGACGGAGGCAACGCGGTGTTCGATGAAGTCTACGACTTTCGCGGCGACTGGGATGTTGGTGGCTTTGCTGATACCTTCGAGACCCGGGTTGCTGTTGACTTCGATGATTTTTGGGCCAGTGTTGGTGCGGAGAATGTCGACGCCGGAGATGTCGAGGCCGAGGATTAGGCTGGCCTTAATGGCTAGTTGTTGCTCGAGCTTGGTGAGGACTACGCTGCCGACACTGCCGCCTTTGTGAAAATTAGCCCGGAATTCACCGTCTTTAGCCACGCGTTCCATGGCGGCGACGATCTTCTTGCCACAGACAAACGCGCGGATGTCTTTACCCTTGGCTTCGGCAATATATTCCTGCAACTTGATTGGTCCACGTTCCTTCTTGGTTAAGTAGTCGACGATGGGCGAGAGGGAACGCATGCTTTCGGCAATAAAGACGCCGGTGCCGTGCGTGCCGAAAATGGTTTTGATAATAACAGGGAAAGTAAATTCCGTAGCCGCCACAGCAATTTGGGCCGGGTTAGCGACGACGAGAGTCTTTGGTACCGGAACACCAAAGTGGTCGAGCATCTGCATGGTGCGGATTTTGTTTTTGGCGCGGAAAACGGCTAGGTAGTTGTTAATAACGAAGAAGCCGGCGAGTTGGAATTGCTTAATAATGCTAGCGTTGATGCTCGGGTCACCGGTAAAACCAGGGCGGACCAGGATAACGTCAAAGTCGGCCGGGGTGATGCTGCGGCCTTCGTAGGAAATGCGCTTGCCGTTACCAAAGACCAGGCCGACGTTGGTGCTGTAGAGGAAAGTGACCTCATGACCACGCTTTTTTGCTTCACGGGCAATACTAAGCGTACCAACCGCGAGGGCCTTTTTGGTCTTACTAAATGTCAGAATGCCGAGCTTCATAACGGGGTTATTTTTTGGTAAGCACAGTGGGCCGGTAGCTCGTAGAGTCGGTAGTGTTATGCACGGCTAGGAATGCGTCAAGTATAGCGGTCAGTTCTGGCTTGGTCGAGGCCTTCATCATGCCCTCTTTATAGTCCTTCATGTGGGGTAAACCTTTGAAATACCAGGACAAGTGCTTGCGGAAGGTAGGTACGGAGGCTTCGCCGTACTGCTCAACGTGGAGGTCAAGATGACGCTTGACGACGCGTAAGCGCTCGCCAATGGTGACGGGAGTGATGGGGAGGCCAGCTAGCACCTCGTTGATTTGGGCAAAAATCCAAGGGTTGCCGAGAGCGCCACGGGCAATGAGCACACCGTCGGCTTTACTTTGCTTGAGGGCTTCGACGACTTTCTCTGCCGTGTGGATGTCGCCGTTGACGAGGACGGGAATGCTGACAGCTTTTTTGACTTCGCCGACTTGGCGCCAATCAGCTACACCACTGTAGCCTTGCAGTTTGGTGCGGCCGTGAACGGTAATGAGATCAGCGCCGGCGGCTTCGAGCGCTTGAGCAAAAGCGACGCATTCAGTTGGTTCGCTCCAACCTAGGCGGATCTTAACCGACAAGGGCACGGTGATGACCGCCTTCATGGCTTTGACGATGTTGCTGGCGAGTTCCGCATTTTGCATGAGCGCGGCGCCGTTAAAGTTGTGGACAATTTTATAAACTGGGCAGCCCATGTTGATGTCAAAACCTTCGGGATGATGTTCGGCTTCAATCAGACGAGCAGCAGTCGCCATGGTGACGGGGTCGCTGCCAAAAATTTGTTGGACTAGCGGACGTTCAGCGTCGTGAATGGCGGTCATGCCAAAAGTTTTGTCGTTGCCACGGACGACTGCTTCAGCGGAAACCATTTCGCGAAACATTACTAGCGGTGATGCCACCCGCTGTGACGAAACCTCGAGGTTGGTCCGTTGGTCGTCGGTGACTTCTTTTACTACACGACAAAAAGCAGAGTCGGTCATATCCGCCATCGGTGAGAGGGCGATAATCGGGCGGGAAATAGATGACCAATTCAGTGCTGACATAAGCGAAGATAATAGCATATTTTACGCTCTTTGTCCAGTTTCGTCGCGAGCAACTCGAGGTGGTGTTATACTATGTATACGATAATTGATTTTACCTGTATGACCGAAGATGAATTGTTCGAGCAAATTGTAGAACGCGGTGAGCTAGATATGGTGCTAGACAAAGAGGGCTATGATTCTATAGTTGAGAGCGTAATTAATGACAATATCGACATTGGCGGTCTCGATTTGGATCAGAATACGGAGGGTCAGGAGACGCATTTGAAGAGTCGCTTTGACGAGTACGTGGCTCGTGTTCCTCAGGAATAAGTAATTGTATGCAACTCACTTTCTACGGCGCCACGGAGCAAGTTACAGGTTCTTGTTTTTTACTGCAGACGAGTAAAGCAAAAATCTTGATTGACTGTGGCGCTGTGCAGGGTGAGCAGGCTTGTGCGACGACTAACCTGGACGATTTTCCTTTTGAGGCAGCCTCGATAACTGTGGCTTTGGTGACGCATGCTCATTTTGATCACACGGGTCGTTTACCAAAGTTAGTGCGTGATGGGTTCAACGGCATTATTTACGCCACGACACCAACCAAGAGTTTGGCGCATATTGTGCTCGAAGATTCGCTCAGCGTGATGCGCGACCAGGCCGCTAAGTGTGGTCATGGCGTACCTTTTGAAGAAGCGGACGTAGTGGTTTGCATGGCGCACATGAAGGGTGTCAGTTATGGCGAGCAGGTAGAGATTGCGCCAGGCGTCGTGGCCATGTTCCATGATGCCGGACATATCCTGGGTTCGAGCTATATTACACTCTCGGTGGACGGTAGCGAAACAGCTTCTGGCAAGCCAGAGCGGATTGTTTTCAGTGGCGACTTGGGCAACGATAACACGCCAATCTTGCCGGACACCGAGCCGCTCGATCATGCCGACGTGTTGATTTGTGAAGCGACGTATGGTGACAAGGTTCATGACGATATGGTGACCCGTGGTGATAAATTAGCTACGGTGGTTAATTCAGTTATTGGTCGTGGCGGGACTCTCATGATTCCGGCTTTTTCGATTGAAAGAACACAGGAATTATTGTACGAGCTCGACATTTTGCTCGGCGATAAGAAGATTCCTGAAGTGCCAATCTACCTCGACAGTCCACTAGCAATTCGGGCGACGGAGATTTATCGCGACTGTAAATCGTATTTAGTTTTTGACCACCCGGCTAGCAATGACGGTGATTTTTTTGCTTTCCCTAATTTGCATGAGACGCTGACGCAACAGGAATCGCAGGCGATTAATCTGGATCATCGGCCGAAAATTATTATTGCGGGCAACGGCATGATGTCGGGCGGGCGCATTTTACACCACATGTTGCGCTATTTAAGCGAGGAGAAATCTGGTTTGTTGATTGTTGGTTATCAAGCGGCGTATACGCTTGGCCGACAAATTCAGGATGGAGCAAAAGTGGTGGAAATTTTTCACGACAAGGTGACTGTGCATGCCACGATCTTTAATATTGAAGCGTTCTCCGCCCACGGTGACCGGACTAAATTGACTAAGTTCATTTACCCGTTGCACGGCGCTGTACCAAAGATATTTTTAACGCACGGCGAGAACGATATCAAACAACGCTTTGCGGATTATTTGAAAACGCAGGGGATTACGGATGTGACGATTCCCAGACTCAACCAGATGTTTGAGTTGTAGGCTCTACGGCCAAGGCTCGGGGTGCGAGAGTTCGTCGGGTCCTGCCGCTGCGGACCCCGCTGGGTGCTCGCAAGCTGCGCGCCCAAGCAGGGACCTCCCTTCGCGTCACCCGACTGAAGGTTTTTGGCCTGCCCCTCGCTACTTGGCCTTCGGGCTCGTACCGTTGACATCCGAGGAAGACAGGGTCTACCTCGGATGTCGGCTCGTTAGGTGGCTCGTTAGCGGCCGAGGGCCCAGTCGTAGAAGGTTTTGACCGAGGCGGCGTCGACGCTGAAAGTGGTTGGCTTGATAGCTTCGAATGGCGTGAGAGTGTCCAGGCTGACGGCGTGGTTGTCTTTGACGAGGCTGGAATATTGTCCTTGGTGAATATTGGCGGAACCAGAGAGCACGCTAACGTCCATTTTGTTTAGCCAGCTGTAGTTGACGAGCGTAGCTACGCCGTCGATAGCGATAGAAGTGTCGCGGACGACGACTGTGACTTTGCCGTCGACGACGAGTCGGCCGGTGATGAGATCAACAGTGATATTGTCGCCGTCAGTTGAGACAATTTTTAATTGAGAGTTGACGTCGAGGTTAAAAATTGGAGCGTTGGTCGGGCCGTTGGTGCGGAGAGCGTAGAATTGATCCGTTGGTGTGCTGATAATTTCACCGGGTAGCCAGGTGAGAAGTGGAGTGTCGGCGGCATGGCTGTCCGTGGTGGCCGCGAAGACGTCGATTAGTTCAGTAGTTTCCGGCGTGATGACGCCGTCGCCACCAGCCCAAAAGTAGCCTAAACGATGGCCAACGAGCACGATGATGGCGAGAGTGATGATTATTACTGTCAGGCTAATTGTGGTACGATTACGCATAGATTGAGACAAGTATGACGAATAATCTAAAAATAAGCTAGCGCTATGGCCTTGCAAGAATTTTACGGTGAGAGTTGCCCACATTGTATAACCATGAAGCCTTTAGTTGAACAGCTAGAGCAGGAACTTGGTGTGACGGTCGAAAAATTTGAAGTTTGGAATAATGAGACTAATGCCGCGATGCTTGAGAAGTGTGACACTGGAGAATGCGGTGGCGTGCCGTTTTTCTACAACACCGAAAGTAAAAAGAATATTTGTGGGAGTGCTAACTACGAAGCGTTGAAGGCTTGGGCTTTGAGTAAATAGTATGACTACATTTCGCCGAGCTGGGTACGTTGCGCTTTTAGGATTATCGATGATGACGATGGGTAGCGGTTGTTTGCCTTGGCAACAGGCGCCAGTTGATAGCACGACTGCTGAGGCGGCCAAGTTTCATGCTGGATCGACGCTGACGATTGCACAGAACTGGTTTGGAGTTAGTACACCGACTGATCCGGTGTACGGACAGCGTAATGTCACTATCGATAAGTGGACGGCGGGGGAATCGGCTAAACTGTCGTGGACGTTGAAGTCGCGGGAGGAAACTGCCGAGTCCGTAGCGGCGCGGGCAGCGGCGGCGAATGTGCCGGTTGGCCAAATTGCGAAGATTCCCGATGCTGTCTATGTCGACGTCGACACGACAGGATCTGTGAAGACTGACGGTTTGGGTAATGCGGAGCGAATTTTATTACCTGCTTATTGGCCAGCTGAAGATTATGACGTGACTGGCGATCAGAATAGCGTGATTTGGTTATCGAGGGCGCAGTATGACGAATTGACGACGACGCGAACGTCGCACATTGCGCTTGGTTTGTTCGATAGTACGCTTGAGAAGTTGCAGAACTTTAGTAGTAATGTGACTGAAGCATTAGCTAAGCTGGAAGGTAAAGTGGCCAGTAATTCAGTTGCCAGCAACAGTGATATAACGAAATTAACAGCAGATGAAGATTGGAGTAATTATACTTTGAATATTAATGGTACGCCGACAGTTGTTCGTACTGTAACCGCCAGTAGCGAGTTAGCAAATTATGTAATCTTAGCCAATCCTGAGAACCCGTTGATTCTCAAAGTAGCCATCAAGCCGTTATCCCTCGGATTTACTATGCTTTCTACACTAAGTCTGGTAAAATCCTTGGCAGGGTATACTATAACCTCTATAACTTATTAACTTTTCACTATGAAGTTTTCCGACATGAAGTTGACGACCTTCAGCGATCCATTCTACCGCATGGTCATTCACGCCTTCTTGGGCAGCTTGTGTGGTTTGGTCGCTGGCATTGTGCTCGGTGCTATCATGGCTCTCATTGCGAAGTACGGCGTAGCTGGTTACGCTGATCAATTGGTTAGCTATGTTTCGATCGGCGCTATGTCGATTGGTACTGTGCTTGGTGCTATTATGGGCGGTGTTGTTGGGATTGTAAGAAAGGATTAATTTTACTGCATTTGCAAAAAGAGTTCGCTTGGGCGGGCTCTTTTTGGTTAGAATATCTTGGTATGAGCATTGAAGAAGAGGCGATTGCCTTTGCTAAGAAACACAAGATTGAAATATCGCGTCGCTTGACTGATGTGGCTTTGTATCCGCCGAGCGAACCGGTGGTGACGATTTTTATGGCTGGTTCGCCAGGAGCTGGTAAGACGGAATACTCGAAGAACTTGGTTGCGTCTATGGGAGAAGCTGTTAATGCCTCAGTGGTCAGATTGGATAGCGATGAATTACGTTCGGAGATACCGGTATATACAGGGCATAATGCTTCCGAAGTTCAGGGCGCCGTGTCTATACTTATTAGAGAAATGTACGAGCGTACTCTTAAAAATTATCAGACGGTTATTTTTGACGGTACTTTGGCTAATTATGATAAAGCTAAAGAAAATATCGAACGATCTCTTAAGAGGAATCGTCCAGTTTTTATTTTTTATATCTACCAACGTCCAGAGGTTGCTTGGCAATTTACCAAAGCTCGTGAATCAGTCGAGGGGCGAAATATTCCAATAGATGCGTTTGTTCGACAGTTTATAGCTGTTCGTGAGGTGGTTACTCGCTTACGTGAAGAATTTGATGATCAACTTACAATTCATCTTATTCAAAAGAATTATCTCACTAATGAGGTTGAGTCGTCTGACGTAATAACTAAGGATGGACCGGGATTGGACGAGTATTTACCAGATAGGTATACTGAAAAGCAGATAATGGAACTATTATGAAGTTGGCCAATTTATTCAAGAGAAAAGAAAAAAAAGCTAAGAGTTTAGCTAGTTTTTTATTGCATGCGTCTGCTTCTGATCAGCGACGTGTATTCATGAAAGTTGCAGATTTAGCCAATAAGGATCAGCGAGCGATGGTTAAGCAGAGTGTAACTCGATAAACAAAAATCAGCCTAACGGGCTGATTTTTGCAACTGACAGATTAGATTTCTAAGCGGTTCAACCAGCTGGCGTCGACTTCGACGTTGAGGTCCAGGTAGTACTTTTTGTCGGTGATGGCCTCGAGTTCGCGGCGGGTGGATTGGCCGATTTCTTTGATACCACGAGCGCCGACGCCGATAATCATCGGCTTGTAACGAGCGGCAGAGGTGAAGACCGTGGCTTTGACGTAGACAACGCCGTTCTGACGTTCGTTGATGTCTTCAACTTCGACGTGGGTGGAATATGGGAGTTCTTCACGCAAGCGGAGAAAGAGTTTTTCGCGGATAAGTTCGCTCAACCATTCCTTGTTGCTTTGGTTAGTCAACTGGAAGTCTGGGTAATGAGCCTCGCCTTCGGGAAGATTGTCAAAGATCCAGCGCTTGATGAGGTTGACGTCCTTGCCGGTCAAGGCGGAAACTTCGACGTAAGCGTCAAACTTCTTAGCTAAGTCGCGGTAGAAGTCGACGTTGTAGCGGTAGGTCGGGTCGTCCATCTTGTTGATGACGAGGAGTTTAGGGACGGTGACGTGCTCAATCATGCGCTGAGCAGCCTTTTCTTCGTCGCCAATCTGACGAGTTGGGTCGACCACGTAGATGACTAGTTCGACGTCGCGCAAAGCGTCCTTAATCCAACCGGTCAACTTTTGGGTAAGTGGGTCACGCGCTTTTTGCATGAAGCCTGGGGTGTCGACAATGACGGCCTGGCCCTGGTCTGTCGTAATGACGCCTTGAATGGGGCGACGGGTGGTTTGTGGTTTTGGTGTGGTGATGGAGATTTTGCTGCCGACCAAGCTGTTGAGCAAGGTGGACTTGCCGACGTTGCTGCGGCCGATGATGCTGACGAAACCAGACTTTTTCATAGAGTTGAGGTAGTCACCGCAGGGTTATGCGATGCCGTTTAAATAAGAGATGATACTAGCAGAAATGTGCTGCTTTGGCAATGTCCTAGGCCGTAAAGGCTTGGGTAGCTGGTGGACGGCGGAGGAGGGAGGTGATGAGCTCGACGTGAGGAGTGTGAGGGAACATGTCGATAGCGCGCATGCTTTCAATGGAATAGTGGAGCTGCAATTGCTGTAATTCGCGGGCGAAGTTCTTGTAGTTGCAGGAGACGTAGACAATGCGTTCTGGTTTGGCGGCAATGACGTCGGCCAAGGCTTTGTCATGCATACCGCTGCGAGGTGGGTCGAGAATGACGACGTCGGCACCGAGTGACATCCAGTCAAATTTTTCGGTCGCTACGTCGTGGAAGGTGACGTCGACTTTGTTGATTTCGGCATTTACCTTAGCGTCACGAATAGCGTCGGGGTTAAGCTCCACGCCGATGGTCTTCTTAGCGTGACCGGCCATGGCGACACCGAAGAAACCAGTGCCGCAGTAGAGGTCGAGTAAAGTTTTGTCGGTTAGGTCGCCAGCGAATTCACGGACGGTGTCGAGGAGGACGGCGGCCATGTGGGAATTGGTTTGGAAGAAGGCGTTAGGAGAAATGCGATATTTAACGCCGCCAATGTTTTCGTTGATGACTCCCTCGCCGGCAATGGTGATGAGTTCGTCGCCGAAGCTGACGTCCGTAATGGTGTGGTTGATAGACCAAACTACGGTGGTTGCCTTGGAGACTTCGGCCAAATTTTGCAAGGCTTTGGTGACAGCGGCCTTCTCGACGTCGTCAGCGGGGGCACTCGTAACGACGGTGATCATGCTTTCGCCAAGGCTGGTAGCACGAATGACGGCGTAACGGAGCAAGCCGGTGTGGGCTTTGCGGTCAAAGAAGGTGAGGCCAGCGGTTTTGGTCCAGTCGCGGGTGACTTTGAAAAGTTCTTCAATTTTGACGTCGCCCAAGAAACAAGTGTGGTCATCAATCACGCTCCACCACTTACCTTTTTCGCGGAGGCCCATTTTGCCCTGGAAGTCGATGACGAAGTCCATGCGGTTGCGGTAGTGTTCGGTTTTACCCGCAGCGATAATTTCTTCCACGGTGTAGCGCAACTTTTTGATGGCAAAGCTGCCGTTGATGTCGGAAAGTTTTTGTTGGAGCTGCTTTTCGTAGGGAATGTGGGACCAGCCGCAGCTGCCGCAGAGATCGGGACTAGGACAGAGGTTGGTACGGAGGGTTGGGAACTGACTCATATTGAATTGAGATTACCGGTTAATTTGGCGCGAGTATTACACGAATTGTCGTTTTTGGCTAATCCTAGTATGCTCCTCGGGCTATGATTATCATCGCTCACGACATTCGCAGTCTCCATAATGTTGGCAGTATCTTCCGCAATGCGGCGGCTTTTAACGTGGAAAAGCTATATTTAACGGGCTTTACGGAGACGCCACCACGTAAAGAAATTGCTAAGGTTGCTTTGGGGGCGGAGCTTTTAGTTGATTGGGTCAAGACTGATGTGGTGACGGCCATCGACGAGTGCCGGGCGGCGGGTTACACTGTGCTTGGTTTGGAGACGGGGGAGGAAGCGAAGGACATTGCGGAGGTCGACGGGGCTCGTATTGCCCTCGTACTCGGCAACGAAGTAGCGGGAATCGACGCTGAAACTAGGCAATTACTCGACGGCTTGGTGGTAATTCCCATGGGCAAAAAGCAGTCGCTGAATGTTTCGGTGGCCAGCGGGATAGCGATGTATGTGTTAACAAAAGTTAAAGATTAATGCACTTGTAGCTCAGCTGGATAGAGTGTCTCCCTCCGAAGGAGAAGGTCGTGCGTTCGAATCGCGCCAAGTGCACCAGAGAGAACTCGAGGCTTGACCTCGGGTTTTTTCTTTGCTAGTCTTAGCGCGCTTTCGGTCATGGTGGCCGAGCAATCACAACTGTGTCAAGGAGAACGACATGAGTAGCAAGCCTTTGCCTTTCCACAAGGCGCTCATTGGTGCCATCAATCACGCCAGCGATGACGACATCGTCTGTCTCGCCAGTCTGATCCCCAACATCATCATCCCAGCTGACCACGACCTGATCAAGGCGGCCTGGGAGAAGCGTCTCAAGGTGCTGGCTTGGCAGGGTATCGACTACGGTGTGCCAGCGCATCTCGATGAGGAGAAGAGGCGCTGTGAGAAGGAGGCGGGGAGCGAGAAGTATGTGTAGGAGTACAGAGCTGAAGCCGTACGAGCAGATCATCGAGAAGATTCGCGGCGCCGTGAGCTTTGCGGCGATGCTCGCCTTGGAGAACGAGATCTGTGGCACAACCTTGCGCCAAGGGCACGGAGAAATCCTGCACGCCTGGCGGACGCAAGCTACCAAGGTAGGCTACTGGAGCTCGTCGCGGGCAGTGCCGAACAATCTTCGTCGGCAGATTCGGCGTTTGAAGCAGGCCGACGGCAACAAGAACTCGTAGTCGCTGTTCGGGCGACACAATAGGACGCACGGTCATGGGGCCGGGCGTCCGCTTTTTTTTGAGGGTTTTCGTAATCAACACTTAGTGTTGGTCAACACGAAGTGTTGAATGTTATACTGTCAGTAACTATGCCTCGAGTCGCTGTCGTCATTCCCGCTAAAAATGAAGCGCAGTATTTGCCGGCGTTGCTGACGGCGCTTTTGAGGCAAACTAAAATTCCGGATGAGATAATCGTGGCGGATGCTGGGAGTACTGATGGTACGAGAGAGATTGCGCTAGGATTTGCGGGTGTAAAGGTGGTGCCTGGTGGCATTGCGGCGGTGGGCAGGAATGCTGGGGTTAAGGCGTCGACCGCAGAGATAATTTTGTTCTTGGATGCGGATGCGATTATTGAAGGACATGATTGGCTCGAGAAAGCGGTGACAGAGTTTGTGGCAAGAAAGTTTGATTTAGTGACGTGCGATGTGGCGGTAAAGGGTGGGACGGTGCTCGATAAACTGTCGTTCAAGTTTTATAACCGCTACGTGCGCTTGTGGGGAGCGCGACATCCGCACCCGATTGGGACGATGATGATGGTGTGGAGGAAGGTACATAATGAGATTAAGGGTTTCGATACAGCGGTGACGTTTGCGGAGGATCATGATTATGGTTTGCGAGTGCGAGATGCTGGCTATAAGTTTGGCGTGCTGAATAGCGTCAAAGTTGGCATTACTATGCGCCGCCAAGAGAAGATTGGACGCTTGCGGTTTTTGTTAGTTAACGGTTTGGCCGAGCCTTATATTATGCTGTTTGGCTCGATTAAGCGGCCGTCCTATGGCCAGGCTTACGATAAGGTGAAACGCCTAAAGTAGTTGTGATACAATAGAGCCATGTCTCGTCCAATCCCGATTGAAATCGTACCGTCGCATATTCACTTGTCTGAGGAGCATCAGGCTAAGTTGTTTGGCGTTGGCCAAGCGTCGACCATTACTCATGCTTTGGCGCAAAGCGGGCAGTTTGCTTATGCCCAGTCGTTGGAAGTTTTTGGTAAACTGAAACGCTCAATAACTCTACGAGTACTGGGCCCGCACCGTAAGTTCACGCAAGTGGAATTGACGCCGACGGAGGCCGCTGTGCTTGGTTTGAATGCGCCAGTGGCAAGGTCGGGTGATGTGAGTATGGCGGCGACTTGCAGATTGGTTGGCCCGGCGGGTGAGGTGATGGCGGAGGCGAGTGTGATTATTCCGCAAGCGCATTTGCATTGTTCGGATACCGAGGCCGCGAGTTTGCACCTGACCAACGGCAAGTTGGTAGAGGTGGAAATTATTGGCGACCAACCAGCTATTCTATCCAATGTGATTGTTCGTGTGCATCCGAGTTACCGATTGCGTTTGCATATTCATCCGGACATTGCTAGGGAGTATTGGATTAGCGGAGTGGTGCATGGGAAGATAAAGAATTAAATGGCGGGGTAGGGGCGTAGCGGGGTAGCTTGGTAGAATATGGATCATATGAAGAAAAATTGTATTGTTGGGGTGATGGTTGCGGCAAGTTTGCTGTTGCCGTCTTTGGTAAAAGCAGCGAGTGCGGATTTGGCTATCGACAACGGTTCGATTACTTTCTCGACTAGTAAATTTTACAGTGGCGATACGGTGCGGATTTACGCTCGGGTACGGAATTTGGGGGACGTCGACATGGAGGGAAGTGTGGTTTTTTATAATGGCTCAAAGATAATTGGAGCGACTCAGCCTGTTTCTCTGCGAGCTGGCGGTGCGCCGGAAGAAGTGTTTGTTGATTTTTTTGTACCCGATAGTTCATTTAACATTTATGCCGTGTTAGCCGGTTCTAATCCAGCTGACGAAAATTCTAGTAATGACTCCGCTATGACGGTGCTATACACCGCTATTTTAGATGCGGATAAGGATGGCGTTCTTGATGGGGCGGATAATTGTCGTGATAATGCTAACGCCGATCAAGCTGATCTTGACCATGATGGAATTGGCGACGTTTGCGATAGTGTCGATAATACGCCTAAACCAGTGGCAGTGGTTCCGCCGACGCCGATCGTGACTCCTGTCCCTACCGTGTCAGCTAAGATAGCGGCTGCTCCGGTTACAGCACCGATAGCGACCGTAACTGCGCCTAGTGCTGTGAGTGCGGCGGCTGATTCAGCGAATTCAACGACGAACTCGACTTCAGTCAACACGTTGCCGAGCGATAACGACGGTACTGTCTGGCCAGATAAGGCTTATGGCATCTTTGATAATGCGGTGGCGGCTGAGCCAGCTGTGGCTGAGACCTCAGAGTCATTTTGGCGCTTGACCAATCCTGTGGTACAAGTCTTACTCATTGTGCTTGGTTTGCTGGCTATTGGTTGTTTGCTGAGCGTGATAGTTGTGCGACGCAAAGCGCGTGGAGGCCAGACAGAAGGGATGGCAGAAGAGGTGACCGAGGCTGAACTATGATTAAAAAACTTTTTAATAATGCTTCTCCGACGATTGCGAGTGCGGCGATAATTGTCGGCGTTTTCTCCATTGCTTCGCGAGTGGCTGGTTTTGTCCGCGACCGTATTTTGCTCCACCTGTTTTACGGTCACGACCAGATTACGGATGCTTATTATCAAGCTTTGCGTATTCCGGATATTATTTTGCAGCTGTTCGTTATTGGCGCCTTGTCGGCCAGCTTCATTACAATTTTTTCGCGTTACTATTTTGCCCATAACGAAGAGAAAGCCTGGAAGTACACTAACGCCATGTTGGTCACATTGGTAATTGGATTCCTGGGACTGGCGGTACTTGGTGAAATATTTGCGCCGTTACTGGCTGTGCCACTTGGCCTGAACTTTCCGCCAGAAACTCGGGCGCTGATGGTGAAGATGATGCGGGTCATGTTCATTGGCCAGAGTTTCTTCAGTATTTCCATGGTGTTCGGTTCGGTGTTGCAAGGAGCTAAGCGTTTCTTTTTGTACAGCTTCGCGCCGATCATGAACAACTTGGGCATTATTTTTGGCGCTATTTTCTTTGTGCCAATTTTTGGCCCGATTGGCTTGGCTTATGGCACTGTGTTTGGGGCCTTGCTGCACGCCTTGATTCAGTTAGTTGGTGTGTTCGGTTTGGGCTACCGTTTTGCTTTTGTGAAGTTTTGGCAGGAGTCGGACGTCTGGCATTCGCTTAAACAAATGGGACCGCGCGTGATGGGTCTCGCCATCAATCAAGTCAACTTCCTGGTGATGGACATTTTGGCGTCGTCCTTGGTGGCTGGTTCGGCGACACTGCTCAATATTTCCTACGCGCTCAACTACTTCCCGATTGGTGTGTTCGCCGTGTCCTACGCGATTGCGGCTTACCCGACGTTCTGTGACTTTGCTAACAAGAATGATAAAGAGTCTTTCCGCCGTTCGTTTTCCGAAACTGTGCGTCAGGTAATGTTCTTTATTATTCCGATTACGGCAGTGACGTTATTGCTCCGTGCGCAGATTGTCCGCATTCTCTACGGCTCACACAGTTTTGACTGGGCAGCGACGATTACGACCGCTAATATTCTTGGTTTCTTTGCTATCAGTTTCCTAGCCCAGTCACTTGTTTACGTTCTAGTTCGCGCTTATTTTGCTTATGAGGACACGGTCACACCGTTTGCGGTTGGCTTGGGTTCGGCTTTGCTGAACTTGGGTGGGGCTTGGTTTTTTACGCGGAGCATGGGCGTAACTGGGCTTGGCTTGAGTTTTACGTTGACAGCTATTTTTCAGGCCGTGGTGTTGTGGGTTTTGCTACACAAGCGTATCGGCAACCTGGATGAACGGAAGATTGCTTGGTCTGCGGCTTTATTGTTGGTAGCTGGTGGGGCAGCGGCTGGGGCCATGCAGTTGGTGAAGTACGCTGTGTCAGCGGTTTGGGAATTGGATACCTTAGGGCATGTGGCTTTGCAGACGGCGGTGGCTGGTGGTGTTGGCTTGTTCATGTATTGCCTGGTGGCCTATGTGCTTGGTAGCCCGGAGATGAAAGCAGTTATTTATGGCCTGAAACGTAAACTCTTGAAGTCAGCTCAACCGACGGAAATGAGTACCGGTCTATGAGACTGGCCCGGTTGCTGTGGGGTGGTATTGTGATGGCAATTGGTTTAGCTATTGCTTTGTTTGTGAGTGCACAAGCGGCGGTTGGTTCTTTGGCGGATCATATTGTGAAGGCTGAGGCTGTGCCTGTGGCGCAAGTGATTATTGTGCCAGGTGCTAGTGTCCTGCCAAGTGGTCAACCTTCGGACGTATTGAAGGATCGGTTGATGATGGCCGACGAGCTGTACGTGGCCGATAAGGCACCGAAGATCATTGTTTCGGGTGATCATGGCAGTAAAGATTATGACGAGGTGAATGCCATGCGCCGTTATTTGTTGACGCTTGGCGTCGCTCCAGAAGATATCTTTTTGGACCACGCTGGTTTTGATACTTACGACACAATGTATCGAGCTCGCAATATTTTTGGCGTGACGTCGGCTATAGTGGCTAGTCAGACTTTTCATTTGCCGCGAGCGCTGTATATCGGACAAGCCCTGGGGATAACTACTTTTGGCGTGGCGGCGGAACGTCAGGCTTATGGTAAGGACGAACAGTTTGCCTTGCGTGAAAAGTTTGCTGTGGTTAAGGCTTATGTGGACGTCGTGCTTGGCGCTTTACCAAAGTACGAAGGAGCCACGGTGGACATTGCTGGTGACGGCCGGGTAACTTGGGATGAAGGCTTGTAGTAAAGATTGATTGTTGGTAATTTGCTAATGCACTTTTAACCAAAAGGAGGGGGCATGCAACAGACTTTTGGCAGCTGTTGCTGCCTCGTGACTACGCTTTTGTGGGTAGCGTTTGGGGTGGAGTCTTACCGTGTGTGGAAGGCAGGTCGAGTCTTGCCGACGATTGGTACTTTGCCGACGCCGATTCAGAGTTCGGAAATGGTAGAGCTGACTGATGCTGATGTGGAGACGATGCCACCAGTGGAAATTGTTTCGAAGTTGCCGGTAGCGCATCGACTTGGTCAATCGAGCGATATGACCGACGACGATGGTCAGGGTCCACCTCTTACTTCATTAGTCTCGGACGATGAAGTATTGGGTTATCTTGGCCCACCGGTGCGTGTACTCCTACCAGGCAGTTTTAAGGAATGGATGTTTGATGCGCTGGAGGCAGAGGATCGTCAGGCAGCAGGCGAACCAGCACCGCATCCGGACCCGATTCCAGAACTACACTTGCCAGTGAAGCCGTTGTCTCCGTGACGCCTCCAGCCGGGGGCGTCGACTTTTTTTAATGATTCCATTACAATCATCCAAGTGGGAATATTTCGTATTCCTAGCTGCACCTCGTCAACCGTAACAGCTGACTCACCTCGTATGACTCGGGGGCTGTTACAGGGCCGAGGTTAGCGTCGTCAACGAAATATTCCCACCTGAATGATTGTCCCTATGATTACAGCAAATGAATTGCGGCAGAAATACTTGGATTTTTTTAAGGGGAAAGGGCATGCGGAGATTCCATCTGCTTCCGTGGTGCCGGTGAATGATCCGACCGTGTTGTTTACTACCGCTGGTATGCATCCGTTGGTGCCGTACTTGCTGGGTGAACCACATCCAGCTGGCAAACGACTGGTGGATTTTCAGCGCTGTATCCGCACTGGCGATATTGATGACGTGGGTGATGATACACATCTCACATTTTTTACCATGCTTGGCAATTGGTCGCTGGCTGATTATTTTAAGCAAGAATCGATTGAGTGGAGTTTTGAGTTTTTAACGAGTGCTGAGTGGTTGAATATTCCGTTGTCGCATTTGGCGTTCACGGTTTTTGAAGGCGACGAGAATTCGCCCTTTGATCAAGAGTCATATGATAAGTGGTTGAGTTTGGGCGTAGCACCTGAACGAATTTCTAAGCTTGGGAAAGAAGATAACTGGTGGGGACCGGCTGGCAAGACTGGACCATGCGGACCGGACACGGAGATTTTTTATTGGGTCGGCGAAGGTGAGCCAGTGGGTAATAAAGGCACGAACCCGGGGCCGTGGATGGAGATTTGGAATAACGTCTTCATGCAGTTTAACAAACAGGAAGACGGCACGCTTTTGCCTTTAGCGAAGGGTAGTGTCGATACCGGTATGGGCTTGGAGCGCACGATCGTGGCTTTGCAGCATCGTTCTAATGTCTATCAAACAGAACTTTTTGCAGATATTTTGAAGAAGCTGGAAGAATTGTCTGGAAAATCGTATGAGGTTGACGCTGAGATCAAAAAGTCGATGAGAATTATTGCGGACCATATTCGAGCCGCTTCGATTATGGTGATGGATGGCGTGCTGCCAGCTAACAAGGACCAGGGTTATATTTTGCGCCGCTTGGTACGTCGGGCCATTAGGCATGGTCGCAAGTTGAATATTGAAAGCAGCAAGATGATTGCGGCTATTATTGATGAAGTTGTTTTGTCGCTTGGCGAATCATACCCAGCTCTCATCGAAAAGAAAGCGTCGATTACAGCAGCGATCGAGGAAGAGGCTAAGAAGTTTGAAAAGACGTTGGCGCAAGGTTTACGTGAGTTCCAGAAGGTTTGGGATAAAACAAAGAGTATTTCAGGCGAAGATGCTTTTAACTTGTACCAATCGTTTGGCTTCCCGCTGGAGGTGACGCAAGAACTGGCAGCCGAGCAGGGTCAGCAAGTAGATCGCGAGGTTTTTGCTGGCGAGTTTAAGAAGCACCAAGATTTATCGCGAAGTGGCGCTGAACAAAAGTTTGCTGGTGGGCTCGCCGATCATTCGGTAGAAACCACGCGGTTGCATACGGCGACGCATTTGTTGCAGCAAGCACTCCGCGATGTTCTTGGCAATCATGTGGCGCAGAAGGGGAGTAATATTACGGCGGAGAGAATGAGGTTCGATTTTAGTCATGGCGAGAAGATGACGCCTGAACAGTTGGCGCAGGTTGAGGCTATCGTTAATGAGCAGATTAAGCGTGACCTGCCAGTGAAGTTTGAATTGTTGAGCGTGGAAGAGGCTAAAGAGCGTGGGGCGATTGGTTTGTTTGAAGATAAGTATGCCAGCGTCGGCGGTAAGATTAAGGTCTACTTTGTGGGCGATTACAGCAAAGAGATTTGTGGCGGGCCGCATGTTGAGCATACGGGGGAACTCGGCGGTTTTAAGATTGTGAAGGAGGAGGCGGTGTCAGCGGGTGTGCGTCGTATTAAGGCGGTGCTGGGGGTTTAATGTGATATACTGGGAGGTATATGA
>CAINGB010000007.1 GCA_903848275.1 Candidatus Uhrbacteria bacterium
CCGCCGCGTCTTCTGACGCGGCGGTGCCGGCCACCAGGATAAACCTGATGGCCGAGATGGCGGTGGCTTGGGCTGTCGCAGTTTGGTTTCTTTTTTCTGTCCAGGGATCCATGTTACCTCCTTAAAGGTAAACCCCATGGTAAGGGTTGAACCGGAGTGGCTCTCGAACACCACCAGAAACTGATGAGGTTGGAGAGCGTCCCATTTACACGAGGGCAAATGGGACACGAAGTTACGTTGTTCGTAACGTGAAGTATAATTTCCACGGGTTCCTAATGGACGGGCTCGAGAGTTGGCGAATCGGCGCAGAGCGTCGTCGTCAGTCGAGTAACCGTCGCCGGAAGGGCGCAGATACTTCTGTGTGTTAACTCTTCAGTTGTGAAGGTTCAGTTCCTTTGCCACGGTGGCTAAGCCTTGCGGCTGTTGGTAAGGACTGCAGGAGGTTCAAAACTGTTTTGAACTCCCGCGCACTCATTACCACGGTTATTTTCTCTGTAGTAACCGGGGGAAGTCTAGGGTGTTGGCCGAGCGTACTCAGTTGCCACTGACTAGGTTCCGACGTTGTCCTGCGAGCAGGACGAGGAGAACATAGTTGCTATCGAGGAAAAGTCTCTCTCACCCACTATGGGGGATTGGCCGCGAGGGACCAGCTTTTGCTCAATGTCAGCTATGTGAGGGCCTTTTGTTCTCAAGCCTTGCGGCGAGAAGCAAAAAGGCAGGATTCAGTCTATCTAGTGTGGTTGCCCACGGAGAGAGAATGAATCCTGCCTTGGCAAGCTTTAGTGTCACCGGTGTGGTGAGCTAGGCTTGTCTAGTGTGCCCCGTTTTTACCGGCACCCGTACTCTCTCTTAAGTTGTAAGGAGCTTGCTGAGTGAGTTTCTCGTCTCATCAGCTTGTAACACCATCATACCATTTATTCCGACTTCTGTCAACTGCTGTGTGGCATGAATGCTGGATTTAAGCTAAGATTAGCCTAGTAATTATCCACACCCTGTCATTTACATTCTGGCAGATGAGTGCGATAATGGAGCTAGATGGAGTTAATTAAGGGCGTGGGACGGTGACCCCGCCTATTAAAAAGAGGTAAATATGTATCAGGAAATTCTTACGAAATTGGGGTTAAATGCGAACGAGGCCCATATTTACGAGCTTTTGCTGACCAAAGGCCGGACTAAGGCCCGTGATTTGCTGACCGACAGTGGGCTAGGGCGGGGCAACCTCTATAATGTGTTGACGAGCTTGGTCTCCCAGGGCTTGGCGACGGTGACAGAAGGGAAGCAACAGATCTATGAAGCGGCGGAGCCATCGCACCTTTCGACCCTTGTCGACGACCAGAAACGCCGAGCTGATCGCTTAGCGCAGGAGTTCCAGGGTGAATTGCCGAAGTTGCTCTCGACGTTTAACCTGACGACGGGGAAGCCGGCGATTCAGGTGTTTGAGGGGATTGAAGGGGTAGAACGGTCGTTGCAGGATGCCTTGCTGAGCAAAACTGATATTTTGACTTACTATGATTTTACAGCTTTACATGGACGACTGGCAGAACTTGATGAGATTTTCTATCGCCAATATGTAAAGAAAGGATTGCATAAGACTATCGTTGTGACTGATTCGGTTGAAGCGCGAACTTATTTCAAAGAGAAGCTCGAAAATACGGTGGTGGCGTTTGTGCCTAAATTTCCAGCGACTTTTTATGCAGCGGTGCAGATTTATGGTGATTCGGTTGGGTTTATCACGTTAAAGGAAGAAACACTGATCTCGATTATTATTCACGATGCGGTGATCACTGGCTTTATGCGCCAGATGTTCCAGTTTCACTTGTCGCTCGCGGTAACACAAGTTTAGTCCAAGCAACTTGTTGACCGTCGATATCTTCGTAATCGGTACCGATAATTTTCATGCCGAAATCCTTGGTATACATTTTAACGACTGGAGAGTCAGGATTGGCGTGGGCGTAGATGTTGTGTTTGCGAGATTCGGTTTTGAGGACGTTTTCGAGAAAGGCCCGGCCGATGCCAGAACTTTGGAGGTCAGCGTCAACGTTAAAAGCGTCGGCATACACGCCGTCGGGAGCTGAGGGGTTTTTAGCGTCAAAGGAAACGAAACCGGAGAGTTTGCTGTTGTGATGAAGCAGATAATAGGTAATATCCTGGCCAGCTTTGGTGCGGTCACGAAGATCGGCGGCTAGGTTAGTGACAGCTTCGGGTTTTTGCTGCGACCAGTTTTGGCGCAACATATCTTCCATAGCTGGTAATTCGTCGTCTGAGAGTTCGGTGGCATTTTTGGAAGTGATGTCGAGACCATTGAGTGTTTCAATAGGTAATGCACCGTCCTGACGAGCAGAACGGTAAACAGAAGAGAAAAGCTGGAAGTCGCTATTTTTCTTAGCCAGATTGTTTTTGAGAACTTCAAGTGTTGGTTTGTCTTGCAAAGTGGCAGTACGGGCGACGTCTTCCATGGCAGTGATGGCACTAGCGACGCGGCGGGTGAGTTCGTATTTGGCGACGCGACCTTGTTCGGGGGTCATGGTGCCTGAGGTGACGGCAGAAGCGACTTCGGCGAGCATTTGGCGACGGGTGTTACCAGCTTCCACGACGGATTCGGCCAGGAGGGTGGCTTCGTTGGAACGGAGTTCGGCAGCGACGCGGAGATATTCGCGAGCAATATCTGGGAGGTCGGAGATTTCGGCCACGCTTTGGAGGCCAATGTCACCGATGTCGCGAGTGAGAGTTAGGATTTGTTCGGTGTAAGGGGCGAGTTTGCTGACGTTGCGGCGGAAGTGCTCGCGGGTATTCAGAGGGAGAGACTGGTCGACGTCGAAGCCAGCGGCGCGGAGCTGATTGTTGAGTTTGGTCCAGACGTGCAGGTTGTCGATAGCGGCTTTGAGTTCGGGGTTTTGGTTAGTGTCGGCGAGAATGAGGAGGGTTGGCTGGGTGAGTTCGGCGCTGGCGGCGTAACTAATGGCACCTTTACCGTTATCGTAAGTTTTGAGGCGGCTGTCACCTTTATTAAAGCGGTTGATGAGGGAGATGGGGGAGAGGACGCCGTCTTCATCAAGGACGATGGCGGATTGTTCGGGAGTTAGCTGCTCAACACGAACAGTGTGACCGCCGAGAGTACGACCGAGATTATGTTTGACACCGTTAATGGCGAGGATGCCGGCTTGTGGAACGACGCTCGCTTCGAGGCGGGTGCGAGTTTGGTGACGAGAAGCGGTGAAGTCGCTGTCACGAAGGAGACCTTCGGTGAAGAGGGTGGGACAGTATTCTTTGAGGGCGGCGAGGGGGCGCTCAAAGATTGGTTTACCCTGTTCGTTTTTAATGCCTAAGCCTGATTGTGAACCGAGCCACTCAGAAGTGATGGCACGATATTTACCGTCGGGATAGCGGACCTCGAGCTTACCAGCGGCGTTTCGTTTAGCGTCACCGAATTTGGGGTTATATAAAATAGCTGCCACGGCAGTTTCTAATGCTTTAGAATTATCGAGAGTACGAGGAGCTGTAGTTGTTTCAATATTTTCTTTAGGTAGCCAACCAGGGAATTCCCAATAGCCTAAATGAAAGTCAGCGGCTTTGATAGCGTCGACATTAAAGGCCTGTTCTTTAGTTTGTGGGGCGTAAACAAGTTGTTTAATGCCGTCCTCTGGTTTGTCGGCAAGCATGATTGGTTGGTCGCCGAAAGTATTAGCTAGATATTCGCCGCGGAAATTGGCGAAAGCTTCATCTTCGGGGTCGAGAAGATCGGCAAATTTTCTTTTACGGTTGGTGAATTGGGCTAAGGAGAATCCGTGGTCTGAGAGAATGCCAAGTTTGCGGAGGCGAGCTTGGGATTTGGTGGCAAATTCGTCACGAGTCTCATGGCTGGCGAGGAGTTTAGCAATATCTTGACCCTTGGGCACTTCGCCACGTTGTCTAGCAGCTTCGAGAAGTTGAGTAAATTCGGTGACGACTTGGGGGCCGTAATCTTTGGCGATGGAATCAAACATTTGGCCAACGCGTTTGGCTTTATCGCGTGATGATTCAATTTTTGGGCCGCGCTCGACCAACCATTCCATATCTACTTACTAACTTTCCGTTTAATAACTTTCTGCACAGCTTTGGCAATCCAGGGGGCGGTGAGGTGGTAGTGTTCGAGTAACTCGCGGGGGGTGCCGGATTGACCGAAGTCGTCCTGGAGGCCGATGCGCTCGATGGGGACGGGGTGAACGCTCGATAATAGCTCGCAGATGGCGCTGCCAAGACCACCGGCGGCTTGAGCTTCCTCCACGGTGACAATGGCGCCACAGTCTTTGGCTGCCGCAATGATGGTTGCTTCGTCGAGGGGTTTGATGGAGGGGCAGTTAATGACGCGGACGTCGAGGCCGAGCTTTTCCAGGCTACGGGCGGCGAGGAGGGCTTCGTGGACTAGAATGCCGCAAGCGATGATGGCGACGTCAGTACCTTTGCGGAAGACTTGGGCCTGGCCGACGGCGAACGGAGTGGCGTCGGTGGTGAAAACTGGGCTCTCGCTACGGGCAAAGCGGATGTAAACAGGGCCGTCGATTTGGGCGGCAGCGAGGGTGGCTTTACGTGTTTCAATAGCGTCGCACGGGACGAGCACGGTCATGTTGGGGAGAACACGCATGAGGGCTAGATCCTCCGTCATTTGGTGAGTGGCGCCGTCCGGGCCGACGGAAACGCCGGCGTGAGCGCCCATGATTTTGACGTTGGTTTTAGGTAGACAGATAGTGGTGCGAATTTGTTCCCAGTTGCGGCCAGGGGAGAAACAGGCGTAGCTGGCAATGAAGGGGACTTTGCCGGCTAAGGCGAGGCCGGCGGCGATGGCGGCTAGGGATTGCTCGCTGACGCCCATTTGGATGAAGCGTTCGGGGTAGGCAGTTTTGAAGCCGAGGACGCGGGTCGACTCGGTGAGGTCGGCGGAAAGGGCGACGATGCGTTCATCTTCTTTGCCGGCAATAATTAAACCTTCGCCAAAGCCGTGACGCGTGGGCTTTTGCTCGACGTCCGTGGCGAATAATTTGCGCGATAAACGCATTAACGAATTGATGGCCATAAGCTAATCTAATTCTGAAGCGATTTTACCGCCGAGGGTGCGGAGTTCGCGGAGGGCGGCGTTGAGTTCCACCTTGTCCTTGGGGGTTTTGCCGTGCCAAGCGGGGTCTGCTTCCATGAAGTGCACGCCTTTGCCGGGAATGGTGTGAGCAATAATGACGGTGGGGCTTTCCCAGGTAGCCTTGGCGCGGTCGCAGGCGTCGACGAATTCGCGAATGTTGTGGCCGTCGATTTCGATGACGTTGAAACCGAAAGCGGCGAACTTATCGTGCAATGGCTCGAGCGGCATAATGTCTTCCGTGTAGCCGTCGATTTGAATGTTGTTGCGATCAATGATCCAGGTCAGGTTGTGCAACTGGTTGCGGCTAGCAAAGAGGGCGGCTTCCCAGGTAATGCCAGCTTCCAGCTCGCCGTCGCTCATAATGCAGAAAGTATGCCAAGCAGAACCGTCCATTTTGCCGGCATAGGCAGTGCCGCAAGCTTGGGAGGAACCGTCGCCTAGTGGCCCTGAGGTATTTTCGAGGCCAGGTAACAGGCGAGGTTCAGGATGACCTTGGAGACGGGAGCCAAATTGGCGGAGGGTGGCGAGTTCGGTTTTGGGGAAGTAGCCAGCGTGGGCCATGGTGACGTAGCGAACAGGGACAATGTGGCCATTGCTCAAAAATAGCCGGTCGCGCTCAGCCCAGTTGGGACGCTTCGGGTCGTGGTGTAAAACGTGGAAATATAACGCCGTAAAAATGTCGGCCATACCAAGCGGACCAGCAGAGTGACCGCTGCCGGCTTTGGTTAACATGGTGAGTAGGTCCTCACGAATAACGTTGGCCTTGGCTTCGAGAGTCAAGAGCTGCTTCTCGGTTAAAGAGGGAACCTCACGTCTTATTGGGGGCATAATTGATAAACATATTCGACGTGGGACTCGGGGCATCACTTCTTTTCTTCCTCGGGCATTTAGACGCTCGTCGATTATTACTTGAGGGAATCGACGGCCTTCAAAATGCTATTCCTCGGTCGACAGAAGCAATACCCACTCGTCCTCGTCCCGCTGCTTAAAAGATTTCTGGCTGCTAATGTTTTGCGTCTTCCAGGTTGATTTGGATGAGAGCGAAGATAGCGATAAAGAAACCGGTGACGAAGTGCGACCAGGTGAATTCGCGGATGGTGAAGTCGAGGGCAAAAGGGGCGGTCGCGACCCAGGCACCGAGGCCGATTTGCAGCCAGTGCATGGCGCGGAGGCCAGCGGTTTTAATGTTTGGCTGTTCGAGCGTGACGACGATGAGACCGAGGACGCTGATAGCTAGGCCGATGAACAAGTCGTCCCAACGGAGCATGCCAATGAGGCCAACTTGATCCACGGTGGTGCCAAAGAACAGACGGAGAATGTCGTCGCCGATAAACGGAGCGAGAATGACCCAGGCAGCAAGCGCAAAGATGATCCAGTGAATGGCTTTTAATCCATTTTTCATAACTGAGATTATTGTTAATAGTAGTATAACATAAAAGTCGGAACACGATGTTCCGACTTTTATAGTGTGATGATTACTCGACGACGATGGTGCCGGTGTTTGAGGTGACGTAACTGTCGTAGTAAGTGTAGGTGCCTGGCGTATTGAAACGAATGACGAAGTTGGCTCCTGGTTCCATGGTACCGGTACCCCAGACGCCGTTGTCACCAGTGGCGGTGTGCTTGGCGCCAGTTGAGTCATTGATAAACTGGACGGTATGACCAGCATGAACGGTGGCAGAGATAGGTGAGAAGCCGCTGCCGCTGCTGGCGGCGATAGTGACGACGGTTGGTGTAGTCAAGCTCTTGTCGTCATTGATGTCGTGGTTGAGGTCAGCGGCTAGGCGAAGTTTATAGTTGGAGACTTCGGCTGCGCTCGTCAGTGTGGCGCCGTTGACGGTGTAGTTAGCAAAGAAGCCGTCTGGAACGTCATCAACGTTGGTGCTCCAGTTGGTGCCAGACATGGCCTGAGCAACGCTTTCGCTGGTGACCCAGAGCAAGGTGCCGTCGGTATCGACAGCGTAGGTTTTGGGATCCGTGTTGATTTTGACCATCTTGCTGTTTGGCTTGTAGGTAACGTTGCCACCAATTTGGATGGTGCCGAGCTGAGTGTCGCTGATTAATTTGACAGCGCTGAAGTCTGAGTACCAAGTGAAATAGGTTTTTTCGTTAGGGAAGACGTAACGGAAGCCGTCGGCACCCATGTAATAAACGGCGGAAAAGGATTCGCCGCGAATGAGGTCGCCAGACATGAGGACGGTGCTCGTGGTGGCAGCGTGAGCTCCGCAGGCGGGGAGGATGAAGGAGGTGATGAGGGCGGCAAGGATCAATTTATTCTTCATAATGTTAACAGAGTTTATTGAACGTAGACTGCGCCGGAAAGAGCAGAGTTGTAACCGTCGTAGAAGCTGTAGGTGCCAGCCTTGGTGAAGCGAGCCACGAAGCTAGCGCCAGGCAGGATAGTGCCCGTGCCCCAAACGCCGTTGTCACCGGTGGCGGTGTGATTGACGGTGTCGTTGTTGGTGAAGCGGACGGTGTGGCCAGTGTTGATGGTCTTGCTGAGGGGGCTGAAAGCGCTGCTGGTGATGCTGATTTCGGCCGGAGCGGCGAGATCTTTGTCAGTGTTGATGGTGTAGGCGGTGTGAGCGAGGAACTCTCCTTCGTAATCTTCGGCGTCGGTAGTGGTGGTGAGAGTGGTACCGGTGTTCGAATAATTGCTGAAGAAGCCATCTGGGACGTCATCAATTTGCTTGTTCCAGTTGGCACCACCAATGGCAACAGCGGCGTCAGCGGTAGAAACCCAACGGAGGACACCGTTATCACCAACGGCGTAGACTTTAGGATCGGTATTAATTTTGATCATTTTACTGCCTGGTTTGTAGGTGACGTTGCCGCCAATTTGGATGTTGCCGAGATCGGCGTCGGAAATGAATTTAACGCTGTCAAAGTTGCTGTACCAAGTGAAATAGGTTTTTTCGTTAGGAAAGACGTAACGGAAGCCATCGGCACCCATGTAATAAACGGCGGAGAAGGATTGGCCACGAATGAGGTCGCCGGAAACGATGGTGGTAGCAGCAGAAACTTTGTGGGTGAGCGCGGCGAAAACGCTGAAACCGACGATGGCGGCGACGGCGATGGTGCCGGCTGCGACTGAACGAAGGGAAGAAGCCTGCATAGAGTAAAAATTAAGAAATAAGATTAATTTTTAGTGGTAACGTAGACCGCACCAGTATGACGGGAATTGTAGCTGTCAAAGAAAGTATATGTACCCTCAGTGGTGAAAGTATGAACGAATTCGGCGTTTGGTGCAAGCGTACCGCTGCCCCAGGAGAGGTCATCAGCAGTGGCTGTGTGTTGTGAAGTGTCGGTGTTAACAAAACGAATGCTTTGTCCTAGAGGAATATGGAGGTCGATTGGTGAGTAGCCGGTGTGAGTGATAGTGAAAATCGCTGGAGCGGTTAGATTTTTGTCGTGATTGACGTCGACAGTAGCCGAGCGTACGGCGCTTAACTGATAGCTACTGGCGTTGTTGAGTGACGCTCCGATGTGATAGTTGGTGAAGAAGGCGTCAGGTAAATCGTCGATACTGTTAGCCCAATCGCTACCAAAGATAGTGCTGGCTAAATTTTCATTTTCTATCCAGTGTAGATAACCACCAGGGGCAACAGCGTAAGTTTTTGGATCAGTGTTGATTTTGACCATGCGCATGCCTGGCTTGTAGGTGACGTTGCCGCCGATTTGGATTTGGCCAAGCGCGTCGTCGGTGATTTGTTTGACGGTACTGAAATCATTGTACCAGGTGTGATAAGTTTTTTCGTTGGGGAAGACGTAGCGTAGGCCGTCGGCACCGAGGTAGTAAACGGAAGGATAGGCGACGCCACGAATTAGGTCCCCGCTGAGTGGGGTTGTTGAGTTTGCGCCCTCATTTGCTGCTAGGGCTGAGCTTTGGGGGAGTAAAAAAGAGAGGCTCAGACCGAGCATGAGGGACCACGAAAAATAACGAGACAGCTTGGTCATGCTGCTATTATAGCAAGAAAAGCACGCGGTTTATAGGGCTTTAAGCTGTGTATAAACTTCTGCAGGATTTGCGGCTGACCATAAAGAAGAACCGGCAATAAGGCGGGAAGCGCCAGCGTTTATGAGGCTTTTGGCGGTTTGGAGGCTGACACCACCATCGACGGCAATTATGAGGTTGGGATGAAGCTCATGGCAACGGCGGATTTTGGCGAGAATGGGCTCGCCTATGAATGACTGGCCAGAAGCACCGGGGTGAACACCCATGATTTGGACGACGTCGAGATGATGGAGGTGATGGGCGATACGGTCGAGGGAGGTTTCGGGGTTGAGGGCTAGACCGATTTCGAGGCCGAGGGCTTCAGCGCGTTCGAGGATGGCACCGAGGGGTCGGGCGAGTTCGGCGTGAATGATGACGCGTTTGAGGGAGGGGATGAGGCTGTGCCAGAGATTAATGATAGGCAAAGGGTTGTGAATCATGAGGTGAAGTTCGATATTGGGCAGATCGGGCCAGGTGGAGATTATTTGCGGATCCGCAAAACAGGTGGCGTCAAACATACTGCGATCTAAGACGTCGACCTGAAAAATGTCGGCGACGCTACGCAGGCCGGGGTGTAAAAGCTTAGCTTTAGCGTCGGCCGCATCGCGAGCGAGAACGGCGGGGATAATTTTAATCATATTATTTAGTTCGTCGCTCGCGACTACCAATCTCCTATTCCTAGCTGCACCTCGTCAACCGCACCAGCCGTCTCACCTCGTATGACTCGGGCGCTGGCGCAGGGCCGAGGTTGGCGTCGTCATAGGAGATATGGCAGTCGCTCACTCCTAAAGGCCTCAGGCTAGATAAAATTTTTAAGCTACCAACTACCGACTACAAACTACTAACTGCATTATACTTGATCTTCGAGGTCATCGAGCTCGGCGAGGCGGCGATTATGGCGGGCGGCGTTGCTGAACGGGGTGGTGAGGAAAGCGTCCGCAATGGCGAGAGGGTCGTCGATTAGTTTGAGGCGGGCAGGGAGGCAGAGAATGTTGGCGTCGTCGTCGTTGCGCATCGCTGTAGCTGAAGCGAGGGAGAAGCCGACACCGGCGCGAATGCCATCGAATTTGTTGGCGGCGATACAGACGCCCTCGGCGCTACCGCAAATGAGAATACCGAAAGAGCTGGCGTGTTCGCGGACATTACTGGCCACGGCGGCAGCAAAGACTGGGTAGTCGTCGTGCAAATTTAAAGTATGGGCACCCAAGTCGTGAACGACATGGCCCTGCCGTTCCAAGTGTTCTTTGAGGATATTTTTGAGGTCGAAGCCGGCGTGATCGGCGCCGAGATAGATGGTGAGGGGCATAGATGTCGGTAGTATACCGCAGAAAGGCATGCTTTACTTTTAGCTCGAAAAACGGCATAATCTGCCCATATGTCTGATATGCATAAAAGTCACTCGGAACAGGAAAAAGATGTTTTGGAATACTGGGATAAGAATAAGATTTTTGAGCGAACGGTAGCGGAAAGACCGGCCGAGAAGAGCTATACTTTTTACGATGGGCCACCGTTTGCGACGGGCTTGCCACATTACGGCCATATTGTCGGTAGCGTCATGAAGGACGTGGTACCAAGGTTTTGGACGATGAAGGGTTTTAGGGTGGAGCGACGTTGGGGCTGGGATTGCCATGGCTTGCCGATCGAGAACATTGTAGAGAAGAAGTTTGATTTGAAGAGTAAGAAGGATATTTTTGAGTACGGCGTCGACAAATTTAACGAGTCGTGCGAATCCATGGTGCTGACTTATGCCGAGGAATGGAAGAAGGTGATTAATCGGTTGGGACGTTGGGTCGACATGGAGAATGACTACAAGACGATGGACTTGAGCTACATGGAGAGCACCTGGTGGGTGTTTAAGAGTTTGTGGGACAAAGGTTTGATTTATGAGGGTCGTAAGGCAATGCATATTTGCCCACGCTGTGAAACGGCGCTGAGTAACTTCGAGGTGGCGCAGGGTTATGTCGACGTGACGGATATTTCCGTGACTGTGGCAGTTGAACTTACCAGCGGCAAGTACAATGGTGCTTCGATTTTGGTGTGGACAACGACGCCGTGGACGTTGCCGGGCAATGTGTTGTTGGCGGTGAAGGCGGATATGGTGTATTGCCTTGTTGAATGCGAAGGTAAGAAGTTGTTGGTCGGCAAACTGTTAATCGATAAGGTGTTTAAGGGGAAAGAGTACGCGATTATCGAAGAGGTGATGGGCAGTGAATTAGTCGACGCTAGTTATGCGCCAATCTTCTCGTACTTCGCGAATCATGAAGGAGCTTTTAAGGTTGTGTCGGCCGAGTTCGTTACTGATACGGATGGTACGGGCACGGTGCATATTGCGCCGGGCTATGGTGAGGATGACATGAAGTTGGGTGAAGCGTTGGGTGTTAGGCCGATCATGCATGTGGGCATGAACGGTCAGTTTGTGCCGGAAGTGGCGCTGCCGCTGCAGGCGCTGGGGTACGAGGTTGAAGGGAAGAGTGTGAAGAGTAAAGGCGATACGATGAGCGTTGATATTGAAATTATTAAAGCGTTGGCGCATGCTGGGAAATTGTTTGCCAAGGAGAAGTTGGTGCATAGCTATCCGCATTGTTGGCGCTGTGATACGCCACTTTTGAATTACGCCACGAGTTCGTGGTTTGTGCGCGTGACGGAGATTCGTGACAAGATGGTGGGTTTGAACAAAGAGATTAATTGGGTGCCGGACAATATGAAGGAAGGCCGCTTTGGTAAGTGGTTGGAGGGCGCACGCGATTGGGCGATTAGCCGCAGCAGGTTTTGGGGGACACCGCTGCCAGTGTGGCGCGCCGAGGATGGCGAGGTGATTGTTATTGGATCGGTGGCTGAGCTGGAAGAATTGACGGGTAAGAAGGTGGATAATTTGCACAAGCATATTGTCGACTTAATGACGTTTGAGAAAAACGGCAAGACGTTTACGCGTATTCTTGAGGTGCTTGACTGTTGGTTCGAGTCGGGGAGCATGCCGTATGCGCAGGAGCATTATCCGTTCGAGGGTAAAGAAGATTTTAACAAGAAGTTCCCAGCGCAGTTTATTGCCGAGGGACAAGATCAGACCCGCGGTTGGTTCTATAGTTTGCACGTGTTGGCCACGGCGTTGTTTGAGCAGCCGGCGTTTGAGAACGTGATCGTGAACGGCATTGTGCTGGCGGAAGATGGCAAGAAGATGGCTAAGCGTTTGCAGAATTATCCAGACCCGATGATGGTGATGGATAAGTATGGGGCGGATGCGATTCGTTATTACTTGATGTCGACGCCAGTTGTTAAAGCGGAGAACTTACGTTTCAGTGAGGCGGGAGTCGACGAGGTGAGTAAGAAATTCATTAACATCATGCGGAATGTGCTGGCGTTCTATAACTTGTATGCCGAGCATGATGCTGGCCACGTCGTTCGCGAACGACGTGGCGAGGCCAGTCAAGGTGACGTGCTTGATGCTTGGATTTTGGCACGGTTGAATGAGACGTTGGAGACCGAGACGAAGGCAATGGAGGCGTACGAACTGGCAGATGCGGCCAGGACGTTGCAGGTTTTTGTAACGGATTTGAGTACTTGGTATGTGCGCCGAAGTCGAGACAGGATGAAGGTAGATAACGATGACAGGCGAGAAGCGTTGGCTACCATGAGGACTGTACTCGACACGTTTGCCAAGATGTTGGCACCGTTTATGCCGTTTTTGGCGGAGGTGTTGTATCAGGGCGTCGGCGGTAATTGGAGTGATGAAGAGAGGCCGAGCGTGCACTTGGCAATGTGGCCGGAATTTACTGTGCAGCAGGATTCACGAACTTCTTCGGCTACGATTCCATTATTGCCGCTGACTGGTCCTCGAGTTTTGCAGGAGATGGGACTCGTTCGTTCGATTGTTTCGCGCGCGATGGAGGTGCGAGATAGCGCCGGCATGGCCATTAAGCAGGTGCTTGGCGGGATGGTGATTACGGTGCCAGGAGGTGAACTCGACCAAGCATACGTCGAGATTATTACGGATGAGTTGAACGTAAAGCAGGCTACGGTGAAGGATGGCGAGCTGAATGTGGAGCTCGATTTGGTGCTGACGCCTGCGTTGGTACGTGAAGGCATGGCGCGTGAAGTGACGCGACGGGTCAACGGACTGCGTAAGGAGGCGGGACTGACGATTGCGGACCGGATTACGCTGCATGTATGGTCGACGTCAGGTGAGGTGAAGATGATGTTCGAGGAGTTTGAGGAGAATTTGGCGGCCGACACGCTGGCGAGTGCGGTGCGGTTTGAACAGTCGGTACTGGAACACGCGGTGACGTTCCGAGTAGCCGAACATGACGTAACGGTGAGTTTTTAAGCTGTGGATAAGTGGTCTACATTCAATGTATACATTGAATGTAGACCAAAAATATATGAATTACGCCAACATTGTGTTGCTAACGCCGAGGAATGACGAGGAGTCGTTGATGATTGTGAAGATTGCGGAGGCGGTGGGGATTCCGACCTTAGTTTCGGCGCAACCGCACGGGGCGAAGTTGGAACGGGAGGAGAATATAATTGAGAGGGTGTGGGCGACTAATCCGACGGTGACTGAGTTGGTGATCGTCGAAATTCCGGGCGTTGAAACAGAAGCTGCTTTGCGAGCGGCGGGACTTGAGGTAGAGATTATTGATCATCACCGCTATACAGATTTGGACCGCATGCAACCGACGAGCTCGCTTGAGCAGTTTTTGGCGAAGTTTGCGATTACGGAGGCGAAGTTGCAGGAACTTGGCTTTGACCCATTGATGGTGCGCGGTGTCGGTATTATTGACCGCGGATTTTTGTGGGCCTTGCGGGAGGAGGTGGCGGATAAAGAGTTGGCAAAGCGAATGCGGGATTTTTATCGTGGCTTGAACCTTGAACTCGGCAAAGAACATAAGGATATCGACGCTGTGGCGAATAAGGCTTGGGCCGAACGCGAGGAACGACCGGGTGTGTTGATAGTGAAGACTGAGCGTGAAGATGTGCCTTTCCGTGACGCAATATCGTTCTTGTCGGCTGACCATTATAACGTGCCGCCGCAGATTGTGGTGGTGGAGGGTAAGAGACGTTTGTTTGTGCAGGAGTCGGATCACGCGGTTGAATTGTTTAAGATTTATGGTGGGTTTACGTTTGGGTGTGATAGGTGTTGGGGAGTGCAAGCAAAACCGGAGAGGCCGTTGCCGGAGTTAGAAGAGGTGTTGGCGAGGATAGCGTAAATTGGAGACTCGGGATACGGCCAAGGCTCGGGGTGCGAGAGTTCGTCGGGTCCTGCCGCTGCGGACCCCGCTGGGTGCTCGCAAGCTGCGCGCCCAAGCAGGGACCTCCCTTCGCGTCACCCGACTAGAGGATTTTGGCCTGTCCCTCGCTACTTGGCCTTACGGGCTACTAAAAAGTTTATGAGTCAGTTTTCTGCTATACTAGTGTTATGTTCGATAAGCATTTTGGTGATAATAGTAGAACGGCGCAGGTTGAGGTTCAACCGTTTTTGCGTTGGTTTGCTGGCGTCGATAAAAAGGAGGTGAGAGAGCAAGCAAGGGAGATGATGCAGAAGGCGGCCGAGGCGGTGCCAGAATTAAAGGTATGGGCGACGACGGCGCAGAGTGCACCGTGGCATTGCGAAGGGCCGTATTTGGCGGACCATGTGGAGCGAATATTGGTGGGGGTGATGAATGAAGGCTCGCTTTGTGAGATAGAAGAATTTGCTCGCGAGAAGGATTTAGTTTTGGAAATTGCGTCGTTGCAAAATACATTACATAAGTACCGAGATTTCCTGCTGGCGTTTGCGGTGTTGCATGATGCGGCTAAACCGGTGACTTTAATGTTCGATGCGCCAGAGGGATTTAAGGGGGCGAACGAGGGTTTTATGGTACGCCACAAGGAAGGCATGAAACTGGCTACCGAGGCAGAGAAGGTGCGTTATAACAAATTGTATCGGGCCTACGTCGCTAGTCATGAAGAACAAAGTGTAGTGCAGAACATGATCGGTTTTTACCAAGCGTATGGCATTGCGGCGCATTATCCTGGCCATGAGAGTGTAGGGGTGATGCCAGCTTATACGGCGGAAAGACAAGCGATATTGCAAGCCTTTGAGGTGCCGCCCGCTAATGCTAAGTTGTTGACGGAGTTGATTCGCTATCACATTGACGTGCTCGGCTCGTTTGTCGGTAAGGTTGATAAACAGAAGTACGAGATAATGATGGCGCGAGCTGGCAAGGCTGGGCTGAACGTCGACGTGTTCCTTGACTTGATGTTGGCGGTCGCGTATTTGGACGCGGTGGCTGGAGGTGTGGCGTGTATTGATGGTAAGGCAGCGGCGCAGACACAGTTAGTGATTAATATTCTGCGGGCGGAGCGTGAGGCTTGTCCAAAGCGACATGAGGAGCGAGTTAGACTGGCGGAGAGTACTAAAAAGAAGATGTATAAAGAGGCGCTGGATAAAGCGGGGATAAGTGGAGAAGCGGTGTTTAAGCTATTACATACGCCGTTTGGACCGGAGCGTGGAGTGCTAATGGAACAGGTCTGGTTGGCAATTAGAGATAAAAGCTATCATTTGGATGTGGGCGAGCATTCGCCAGAGCTTGCGAAGAGGATCGAGTTAGCCCGGGAAATTTTAGCGAGTTATAACGAGCCAGTATGATTGCTTTTTTAGAGGGAACCATCGCCATTATTGAACCTGAAGGTGTTGTGCTCAATGTGCACGGTGTTGGTTACAGAGTAGCGTCAGGGAGGAGTTTAGGCGAGGCAGATGAACAGGTGAGGTTGTATATCGCTGAAGTGATACGGGAGGATAAATATGATCTTTATGGTTTTAGAACACGTGAGGAGTTGGCATTTTTTCATCGTTTAATTGGGATCGACGGGGTCGGCCCAAAAATGGCGCAGAAGATTTTGGCGTCTGGCAGTGAGGCGGCCTTGCGAAGTAACATTCAAGCGGGCGACTTGGGATTTCTGACGAGCATTTCTGGCGTTGGCAAGAAGACGGCACAGAAGATAATTTTAGAGCTCAAAGGCGTGCTGGTGGACAGTGAAGAGGCGATGTCGACAGGTGAGAATGATTTGCTCGAGGCGCTTATGAGTCTTGGCTATCAGCGGCCAGTGGTGGTGGCAATATTGCCGAAGATTACGGGTGAAAAAATGGAAGAAAGGATGAAACAGGCGCTACAGTTGTTGGGGAGAACTCGTTAATTTTATTATGGACAGATTAAGCTGGAATAAACGAGTTAAAGAATTTGCACCGAAGTCTGGGGCGTTTTTGCAGTCCTTCGAATGGGGGGAATTTCAGGTAGCGGTCGGCCGTCAGGTTGAGCGTATTTTTGTTGATGATGCGCGAGGAGTTATGCTGGCGCAGGCGGTGTTGCTTGACTTGCCGTTTGGGCAAAATTATTGGCAAGTGAGTAAAGGGCCGCTCGGGAATATGCCAATGGCAGAAATGACGCGTGAATTGGCCGAGCGACTGCCTGGCGGAAGTTTTGTGCGGGTTGAACCGATGGTGGCGCCAAAGAAGGCTTGGAAGACAAGGGATGTGCAACCGAGTGTGACTTCTATCCTCGACCTGACGGTTGGTAAAGAGGCGATTGCGGCGGGGATGAAGCCGAAGACGCGTTATAATATCCGTTTGGCAGACAAAAAAGGGGTGACTGTACGGGCGTCGGCTGAGCCAGTAATTGAAGATTTGGAACGTTTGTTGGAGCAGACGGCGGTGCGTGATAGGTTCTCGCTGCACCCGCTGACGTACTATGCGAAGATGTTGGAAGTGATGACGGGTGGGGAAGCGGTGGCTAGTTTGGCGTTTGCGGATTATGACGGGCGGCCACTAGCGGCGAATGTGACGATCGACTTCAACGGTCAGCGGACGTATTTACATGGCGCATCGAGTAATTTACATCGCAACGTAATGGCACCATACGCACTGCACCAGTATCTCATTGACGAGGCAATCGATCATGGAATGACGAGCTATGATTTTTGGGGTGTAGCGCCGGTTGGGGCCAGCAAGAAACACTCCTGGGCAGGGATTACGCAATTCAAGCTAGGTTTTGGGGGTGAGATTGTGACAGCATCTGGGACGTTTGATGTGCCAACGAATATGATTGTTTACGGGTTGTATAGGGCGAGCAAGATTTTGCAGAAGATAAAAAAGATGTTCAAAAAATAGCTCTCGGCCTTAGTCTGTGGGTCCTGCCACTGCGGACCCCGTTCGGTGCTCGCAAGCTGCGCGCCGCCCAGGGGCCTCCCTCCGTGTCACCCACTAAAGGATTTCAATGTCAGCGGCCCTCGCTCGCTTCTACGAGGCTCAGGTTGCGTACGTTATTCTGCTGATTCGCTATAGTTGATGTTAGTGGCGATGAGTTCGAGGGCTTGGCGGACCACAGAGATGGTGTTGGCGGGAAGATTGTTGAGGGGGAACCAGGCGAGTCCGGCACATTTGTGCGGTTCGGTGTTGGTGACGCCACCGGCCCAGCGAGTGCAACCAAAATAGAAATCAATGCGTTCGCCATCGTTGGCGTCACGGTGCATGACATGCAAGAAAGTTAGGTCGGCTGGCATGATGTCGATGCCAGCTTCTTCTTTCGCCTCGCGGCACATAGCTTCTTTAAGCGTTTGTCCGCCGTCGTGATGACCAGCGGGAAGTCCCCAATAGCCGTCCATGTAGCCAGTGTTTTGCCGTTGGAGGAGTAGAACTTGATCGTCTTGTTGTAATACGAGGTAAACGGCGGGGGTGAATTTAAAATGATCTTTGGGGGTCATATATGTAGATTAGTCTAGCATTCTTGACCAATGAAGACAACAAAGTTATAGTCTAGTTAATACTAAGTAATACACTTATGCGAACTTCAGCGATTGTCTCTATCTCATTGCCACCAGCGTTAATGCTACAGTCAGGGAGAATAGCTAAAAAACAACACATGACGCGATCGGAATTGGTGCGAACGGCATTACGTCGTTATGTTGAGGAACAGGGTGCTTTAACGGCTGTAGCGGTGTATCGGGCTGAGCAGGAGCTGGGTAAGTTGAAAATACTTAAAGGATCTTTGGCTAGCTTGGTCTAGTTATGAAGATCCTAGAGATCTCATATTCGTCACATTTTCTACGAGCCTTTAAAAAGTTGCCAAAAAATTTACGGTTTGAAGTAGCGGAGCGAGAAGCAATGTTTAAAGCTGATTGTTTTGATGGTCGATTGAAAACACATAAGCTTGGCGGCTCCTTGAAGGAGTTTTGGGCTTTTTCGATTACTTCAGCGTATCGTATTATGTTTGCGTTTGAGAGTGAGGGCATTGTGACTTTTGTGGACGTAGATGATCACAGTATTTATGGCTAGAAGATTAGCAGATTGATTAGGTGATTATACTCCACCAGGCCTGAAGCACTGCCGGCAGCGGGCTTCGTAGGAGTCCGTGGCGCCGACGATGACGAGTTCTTGGGAGGTGCCGAGGCGTTGGGTTTGGGTGCCGGAGCCACCGCAGACCATGCAAACGGCGTGCATTTTGCTGACGTTTTCCGCAATGGCTAGGAGTTGAGGCATGGCGCCAAAGGGGAGGCCACGGAAGTCGCTGTCCAAGCCGGCGATAATGACTTGGCGACCACGATCCGCAAGTTCCATGACAAAGGGAACGATCGACTCGTCGTAAAATTGGGCTTCGTCGATGCCAATGACTTGGGCGTGCGGGTCGAGTTTGCTGCGCAGTTCCGC
>CAINGB010000008.1 GCA_903848275.1 Candidatus Uhrbacteria bacterium
GCCAGTGCGGAACCAACCATCAAAACTCGAACCATTGACCGTCACGCCAGTGCGGTATTCACAGCTCTGATTACCTGGATCCTTGAAGTAATATGTGCCCTTAGCGCCAGCATCCCAAGCCTTACAGAACAAATCGTCCTGAGAACACAAGGTCGTGCCGTAGTCGGCCGGTGAATTCAGCAAGTAAGTACTCGTGCTAGCCGTTACCTGAGTATGGTCTGCGCTGAAAGTTGGCAAACCAACCTCCTCACAACCAGCATCCGCCGACTGACAGGTATTAGTGTCGCCAACAATGAGATAAAGTGGCGCATCTGCTGGCACGACGTGAGCCGAAGGGCCGTAGCTCAAGTGACTTGGCAACTGGTCGGCTGGAATGCTCCAGTCCATGTTGGCGCTACAGCTCGAGAACCCAACGCCAATAGTGCACATGAAGGCGCTTGTGGTATCGAAAATCTGTGTCGTGTCAGTACTAGAGGTATCTTTCGTACCGTAATAGCAGTTAGTCGCCGTACCGACAATCGCTCCATCCAAAGTCGAACACGTTAAACCATACACCTGGCCATAAGCACTGTCGGTCTGAGCTGTACTGTAGTAAGCCGAACAACCAACTTTCTTCTCGGAACACAGTGACGAGAAGGACTTTTCGTAACTTGTATCGCCCGTCTGTGACGTGTATTGCTGACAACCTAAGTAGTACTGCGGGAAAGCTGTACCTTCAGGCGTCTCGTCACATTCAGCTGGCGTCGTCCAGGAGTTCTTAATCACATCAATACTGTCCTCACCTTCTCGCAGCACCACGTTATCCAAGTAGAAGCGACTGCTCGAGCTATCTGGAATAAAGGCCAAGACCGTACCGTTGCCAAAGTCAGCATACTGTTCGGCGGTCATGTTAAGTGGACCCAGGCTATATTCCTGCCAGTCGCTCGCCGACAAAGTAGCCGTGCCGAAAGTAGCATCACGTCCAGGATTAGTCGCCGAAGTCACGTTCAAATTAATGCTCGAGGTTACTGCATCAACATCAAACCCAGCTGTCAAAGTGCCAGTTCCCTTGGCCCAGAAGCTCAAAGTGTAAGTCTTTCCGGCGTAAAGCTCATCCTGCAACGTACCGCAGTAATTGCCGCCATCGGCTACAGTACAAGTTCCGCCAAGCGCCACGGCCGTCTTGTCACAACCACCATCCGTCGCGCAAGCAGTAGAGCTACCACCCATGAACGTCCACACGGTCTGTCCGAGTGATGACAATGAGTGACCATCCGTCGCAATCGACTCGTTGCTGTAAGTGACATTAGCCACGGAAGTAGAATCCCAGTTAGTATAATTTCCAGCTTCCAAAGTATCAGTAAAGGCTACGCGGCTGTTGGCACTACGGCCACCAGTATAATCACGACAACCATTAGCCGCTGCGCTACAAGTGGTGCTTTCGTCCGAGAAGCCGTAGTAACGACACTCATTCAAAGTAGTATCGAAGAAACCACCGGAATTGGTACAATTAGCCGCTTTAGCTGTTGTATCAGCACCAACCAAGTCCGTCTTACGGTAACTGGCACAAGCCGCATTCACCGTCACCGTCTTACTCCACAAACGGTAGTGAATATCACCCGCCGTGTCGTAGAATTCGCGACAGTCTGGGTTGGTAAATATGTCGTCATGCTCATCACAAGTCGCCGTATCCGTAGCAAAATGCAAAGCAGCATCGCCATTCGCATCATTACAAGTGATACCCGCATCAGAAGTCGCCCAAGTCGTACAAGGTGCCTTACCAACATTAGTTTCAGTGCCCAAACTCGTCGTATAAATACTGGCCGTTGCATCACCCAAGTCAGACTCGAGCAACTTCCAAGTCACCAACTGATAACCAGTCGCGTCACTTCCCTCCCAAGTATAGTAAGTGGAACCAGCATCTTGCTCTGGCGTCAAACAAGCTCGGAGGTAAGTAAAGTAACCTAGCGATTCATCGCTCAGCTTAGTAAATTCGTCACAACCAGCATCCGCCGCACTACATGTGGTAGCGCTGCTTGGAATAAAGTAAACTGGGAAGTCACCATCTGGTTCGTACAACGTCGCCTCCTGCTTGTAGCTGTCATAACCATCGCAAGTAGCTGGACAAGTATCCAAACTACTCACCACACCGAACACAGCTGGGTCACCATTAGCTGGCGTATACTCCATACATCCAACATCCTGTTCCTGACACACAGTCGAGTAATTAGCACATTCCGCCGGATCCGTATCCGCCCCAGTACAACCAAGGTAAGTTGGCGGCACGTTGGCGTAAGTGAAAGTTGGCGACGCTGTGCTATAGCCATCATGCCAGTCCGTTGCCGTTTCCGACTGCTCAAGTTGAATTTCATCCATCCAAACATCAGCTACATGACTGCCGTCACCAATGTCAACATAAGCTCGCAAAGTAGCCGATCGATCAGTCAAAGTTGGCGCCGTAAAAGTACAAACGAAACGTTGATAATCATTAGAGTTGGTAGCTCCAGACAACTGCATTACGCTGTTATCAGTCGCATAAATGTTACAACCTGAAGTATAGCTCGTGCCACGTAAATCGATTACTTCGCCATCATCAGCCGTCAAACTCACTAACATATTAGCGGTTTGCTCAGCCGCACCATCCATCAATCGAGCATAATAAGAGAGAGTGTAAAAACTTCCCTGTTGCAACACAATGCCACTCTGATAAAGCAAGCCCCCATTATCTGATCCAATCACGGCGTCACGATTCAAGCCTACGTGAAGTGTCTTATCATAAGTCACCGCCGACGCATTTGGACTCAACCAATTATCCGGCAAGCCATTGCCATCCGCATCTGTCTCAAAGCTCGAATTTGGAATAAGGTTGAGGCCGACATCGGTTCCCGTCGAACTTGTTCGATCCACCAGTTTGTTACAACCAGCCGCACTCGCATCACAGGTCTCCACGTTATCATTGTAGTAAATACGGGTCTTGTAAGCATCCGTCGCAATATCCGCCGCCGCCACATTCGTCACCGTCGGCCAAGCATAAGTCCCGTCCGTCTGCACAGCTTTATCAGTTGCATACCAAGTACAACCAGCATTGTCTGCGTTACAGCTGCCGTAATCTACCGTATTGGTCAAATAATTAGCCTTCGCCCCATCACTCGTCGTGAATGACAAGCAAGATGAAGCATACTCTGGACAAGCATCGCCGCGGAACTTCCACACATTATCTTCCCGCACACAATAGCCATAGCCACCCGTACAGTTACCGTCGGCATCCGTACTAATACAGCTTGGTGCATCTACACAATTCTGCTGACGGGTCGCATCACTCGACGATTCAAGCAATTCACCGTAAGCCAAATCCTTACAAGTAGTATCTGGGTACTTAAGAATCCAGTTTGGGTCAATCAACTTACACCAATTATGGCTAGCATCAGGCTGCCCAGCCGCATTACAATCAGAAAAACCGTCTATCACTTCTTGCAAAGTTACTGGACTACTCTCACTATTATAAATGGAATCTGCTGCCATTTCCCAACCATCCGGAATAATTCGGGCCTTACGCAACTTCACCAAATTGCTGTAACAATAACCATAAGTGTAGCAATACGGATCCTGGTCACGCGACTTGTCGGAACTCGGAATCAACGCCCAATTACCATTAACCAAACCATCATCAATTGCGTCCTGCACTGTCATACCATTCCCAGCTGCAGCATTCGCCACCGCACTTGCAAAACTAGTATCCATTACACAGTTATACAAGCCACGATTACCACTATTTGGACAATTAGCATAGTCGGACAAGGCATCGTAGTTAGTAATCTCAAACGGCACCGACGTGTACATCGACTTCAACCTCGCCTGTTCCGTCTCCTTATCCATCAACGCTACCAAACCAGCATTAAATGGATCCAGAGTATCGGCATTAGTTTTAAACTGACCACTCAAAATAGCTTGCAAACCAGAAGTCACCAAAGTATTAGCAAACATGCTAGCCGCATGCAATCCAACCGCTGCAAAAGCATCCGCATTAGAAGCCATCAATTGCGCGAAAACAGTCGCCTGACCGTTTTGTACATGTATTTTATCAGCAGCATAGTAGTCGATGGTCTGTGATGGAGTTTTCACATTGCCCGTGACAACATCCAGAATATCCTTGGTTGGTCCTTTCGTAATCAAATTAACCAAGGCGATGTCACTTTTACTTTTAGCCTGATACAAAACCTTGTTAAACAAACTCACGCTAGCCGAAAATTCATTCGTCTGTGGATCAAAAGCGCTCGCCAACTGAGTCAACACAGCATCATTTTTTAAGATACTGTCCTGGCCAGAAAATTTATTGGCATTATCAGCGATAAAACCCTGCCAATTAGTCTTCAAAGCATTCCACTCACATTTTGGCAACGGCTCCTCGAACATGGACTTAATACCCAATTTTAACTGCAAGAGTACTGCCGGGCTACTCGGGGCACACAAGTTAAAGTTGGCAAAATAAGCCACACCACCAATTTGCGTAGTCTGCAAATCCTCACTCACCAAACCAACCAACTCGCCACCAACCGATTGAAAGTAATCACGGGCCAAAACACCAGGTGTTCTAAACTCCACCAACGGGTCACCAGCCGCCCCACCAGATACCAAAGCCGTTGCTAAAGTATAAGCCGCTTTATCCGAAGCGAACTGCAGCAAGTTAATCAGTCCAGTAAATACAACACCAGCAAAAGATTTTTTTGTTTGCTCGGAAGCTATAGCTTTAGAATGATCAGATACCGACAGGGCATTATCATTAGCAATGATAGGGGGGGCATCAGGTGGCGAAACCTGTGCCGCTGCAGGCTGAATGAAGAAAAACGTTGGCGCTAAAACCAACAGAGCTAGTAAAGCTTTTATACTCAATCTTTTGAAGCCGCGAACTTTCATACGCTACGGTGTTGTTTGAGTAGAGGTACCATTCACAATCTTAGCCAGCTCTCCACTAGTTTCTAATTGATTAACCACATTTTCATAAGTCGTCTTGATCTCCTCATCGGTCATCACATCCAGCTGAGCCTGCGTAACCCCAGACTGCAACAACATCGTTTTAATGTCAGTCAGTGAAGCCTTCAGTAAACTCTCCTTCAGGCCAGCCACTGAATTAACATCTGTCGGCGCGACCGGTGCTGGGCCAACGTCTGGCGTCGGAATGGAAACTTTATTCGCCGTATTTCCGCACGTCTTGCCCGTGGCACACAATGGATCGCCGCCGCTACTAATCTCCGCTCCATCCAGCAAACCGTCACCATCAGTATCGCTCAAATACGGACTAGTTCCGTAAACATTCAGCTCATCGTAATCGTTAATGCCGTCGTTATCTGTATCCAACTTCTTTTGCGCCGCAATCTGCGCCTGTTGCTGATCATCGGCGGACAAATAATGATTGCCAGTGTAAGTAATGCTAAACGGTGCGTGCAAATGCGTTCCCATGTAAAACACACCCAGTACTACAGCCAAACAACCCGTAGCGACCACTACGGCGTAACCAACTTTTTCTTGCCGCGAAAAAACGTGGCGTGTAGCTTTAGTTACTTCAATGTTCTCGGCCATAGACGCAAATCCGACTCCAAACCTTCTGATGCAAGAGTAGTATACCAAAAATACCCATCGCCTGAAATGCGATGAGTACTTTTTATGCACAGGTTATTAACCTTGGTGTGCAGTCAGGTGAGTCGTCAACTCTTTCCAGTGTTCAACCGTCAACTCTTCAGCCCGCGCCTTATCAGTGAAACCATTTTCTACCAGCCAACTTCGCACCTCATCCGCCTTTCCCAGTCCCGCTTTAACCAAATTACTTACCAAAAACTTTCGCCTACTCGCAAACCCAGCTTTAGCTAAAGCGATTATCTTACTGGGGTCAGGTCGTCGATCGTCTGGTTTTACAGAATCATTAAACTTTTTAGTCGTTAATTTCAGCACCATGCTATCCACCTTCGGCGGCGGTATAAACGCTCCCGGCTTGACAATGCAAACTCTCTCGGCCGTCGCATACACGCCAATCGCCACAGAAAGCACACTCATGTGTCCAGGCAGTGCCAACATTCGTTCCCCCACCTCCTTCTGTACCATTATTACCAATCTGGCCGGCGAATGCTTGGCTTCCAACGCCTTCATCACAATTGCCGTCGCTGCATTATACGGCAAATTCCCAATCAACAACCACGACTCATCACCAAACACCAACGAGTCATAATCAAACGCCGCCGCATCGGTTCGAATCACCGTGGCCTCGGGGTAATCAACTTCCAACTTTGGAATTAATTCATTATCCGCCTCTAAAAGTGTTAATGAATTTGCAAAACCAGACGATCGACGACCTGACCCCAGTTCTTTCGTCAACGCTCCCGTCCCTGGCCCCACTTCTACCACAAACTTAAAAACCTCAGGCTCCGCCGCCGCCATTATCTTGCCAATCACACTCTGATCATGCAAAAAATGCTGCCCAAATGATTTCTTTGGCACTACCATACTGGTCGAATGACTAGGCCACCTTGGCGTAATACCTTGAATCCCTCTTGTCCCAACTCCACAATGGTACTCGGTGGCACCACCGGCAAATCTCCCCCATCAATATACGCATCCGGCATATCACCCCCCTTGCCCAACTGAGCTGGGTCATACGTCGCCAAAACATCAGCAATCTTATAAATATCGTTCGCTCCAGAAATATTAGCACTCGTCGCCACAATCGGCACACCTAACCCAACTGCTAAAGCTGTTGCCACCGGATGGGACGAAACTCGCACCGCGTGCCTATTTCGATTGGCGCAATGTGGCGACAAGGGCGACGTCGGCTGCCGCTCAGCGATCAAAGTAAAAGGCCCTGGCCAATAATGCGCCGCTAAACGACTCGAATACGTCCGCAAAATGACATACTTAGTCGCCTCTGCAAGCGACGGCAAAATGACAGATAGTGCCTTACTCTCAGGCCGACCCTTAATCGCATAGATCCTCTCCACGGCCGCCAAATTCGTAGCATCGCAACCCAAACCATAGGAAGTTTCCGTCGGATACACAATAACTCCCCCACTTTTCAGGAGGGCGACCGCTTCCTCAATATCGTCAACGGTTAATCGACGCATATTCTACTTAAAAGCCTGCATGAACCAATCGTACGTCGCTTTCAGCCCTTCGTCGAGACTCACTGTCGGCAACCAGCCCAAAAATTCCTTCGCCGACGAGTTATCAAGCACGCTTCGCATCGTCTCCCCCTTGCGGAACGGCTCATAATCGACTGGATGAACAACCCCATGAATAGCCACCAACTTATCAAACAACTCTTGCACCGACGTCTCCTCACTGGTGCTGACGTTCACCTTGCCTACGTAATCACTCTCAATTGCTCGAATAAACGCCTGCACCGCATCCTTCACGTACAAATAATCCCGCGACGCCGAACCATCACCAAAAATCGTTCCCGGCTTCCCCGTCAACAAACGGTTCAAAAAAATCGAAATCACATTCCCCTCTTCTCCCAACTTACTCGCCTGCTGCCGCGGACCATAAATATTCGCAAAACGCAGGGCCACATAGTCCAATCCGTACATTTTGTAATAGGCCGCCAAATAATATTCAAAAATCTGCTTACTTACACCATACGGTGTCGTCGGCTGACTATCCTCCACGAGCGGCGTCGGTCGCACTGGATAATCGCCATAAATTGCGCCACCACTGGAAGCAAAAACAATTTTCTTAACCCCGGCCAAGCGTGCTCTCTCCAATAGCTGCAAGGAATCGATAATATTCCGATCGGCATCAAATAACGGGTCAGCAATCGACTTGGTGACGCTAATCTGCGCCGCCAAATGACAAATCACATCCGGTTTCTCGTCGGTTAATACCTTCGCCATCTGCGGATCATTAAAATCAATTTTATACACCGTGGCCCGTTCATTCGGGTAGCGCATTTTTTCGCGTTGATGATGATCCACCACCACCACATCATAGCCAGCCTCAACCAAGCCATCTACCAAATGAGACCCCACGAAACCTGCGCCGCCTGTGACTAAAACTTTCATAAGCGTGCTTTATACCAAGCAATCGTCGACGCTAGCCCATCGGCCAGTTGTACCTGCGGTGCCCAACCGAGCTCATTCTTCGCTTTCATTGCCTCAAGCGTTACATGCTTCACTTCATCCACTACTTCAGGTCGAGCCGTAATTTCTGGCGTCACACCAAGCTCTTTAGCCACCATCGCTAACAACTCATTCGTCGACGTGGCCACCCCTGTCCCCACATTGTAAACACCCGTCACCTCACTCTCAGCCGCCGCCAACATCGCCGCCACCACATCACTCACATGAACATAATCACGTGTCGTCAAACCATCATTATTAATCTTAACCGACTCTCCCACTAACAACTTACTGGTAAAAATCGCCAACGCCCCACATTCTTTACTCCCATCCTGTCGTGGTCCGTAAACGTTACTCAAACGCAAGGCTACATAATCGACGCCATACAAGGCCAGATAACAATGCAAGTAACGTTCACCAGCCAACTTCGACACCGCATACGGCGTCAACGGTTGCGGTAACTCGTTCTCACTCGTCGGCCTGACCGCAGCCTGACCATAAACTACCCCAGTCGAAGCAAAAACAATCTTCTTCACCCTGGACGCGCCTACCACGTTGGTCGCGACCGACGCGGCCGCCTCAAAAACATTCAACGAACCAATAATATTATTTTCCGCATTCATGACTGGCTCTCGCACCGACTCCCTATCATCCACATGCGCCGCCAGGTGAAAGACTACTTCCGGCTGCTCGTCTATAAAAATCTGGCGCACCACTGCATCACGAATATCACACTGCTCATACTGCGCCGCCGCATTGCGTCGTTCATCACTCGGCGTTTCTTTGTCGATTACCACAACTTGGCAGCCGTTAGCCACCAAAGCGTCCACCAAATGCGAGCCAATGAATCCCGCACCACCAGTTACTATTACTTTATTTAAACCCATAGATTTATCCAAAGTAACACTCTTCCAGACTCTCTGCAACACACTGTGGATAACTAGTGAATACGTTGAGCGTATTCACTTACATATTTCGCTTCTCTGCATCCATTCGCAAATAAGCTTCCATAAACAAGGTCAAATCGCCACCCAACACTGCTTCTGTATCCACCGTCTCCACGTCTGTGCGGTGATCCTTCACCAACTTATACGGATGCAACACGTAGCTCCTAATCTGATTCCCCCATTCCGCACTCTTGTGCTCGCCCTTAATATCGCTCAGCGCCGCCGCTCGTTCCTTCACCATAATCGCATGCAACCGGGACTTCAGCACTCGCAGCGCCGTCTCCTTGTTCTGCAGCTGCGAACGTTCGTTTTGACATGACACCGCAATCCCTGTCGGCAAATGTGTAATGCGCACTGCCGAGTATGTGGTGTTAACCGACTGCCCGCCTTTGCCCGAAGACAAGAACGTATCAATTCGCAAATCATCATCCGGTATCACTAAATTCTTTTCATCAACTTCCTCAAACTCTGGCAGCACCTCCACCAACGCAAACGTGGTATGCCGCATCTTCTCAGCATCAAACGGCGAAATGCGTACCAAACGGTGGACGCCAGCCTCACTCCGTAACCAACCGTAAGCGAACCTCCCCCGCACCGCAATCGTCGCACTCTTATAGCCCGTTTCCTCACCTCGTGATTCGTCGAGCACTTCAAACGTCCAATCATGCGTCTCCGCAAAACGGGCATACATTCTAAGCAACATCGCGACCCAATCGAGTGCATCGGTGCCGCCTGCTCCAGCATGGAACGACATGATCGCGTTCCGCTGGTCATACTCACCGGAAAGCAACATTTGGAACTCCATCTTGGCGAATTTCGCCTCCAGCACCGTTAACGCCGCCTCTTCTTCCTTCAACATCTCCTCATCATTTTCTTCCTCCGCCATCTTATCAAGTGCATCCAAATCCGCTAACTCTTTCTTAACCAAATCAAACTCCGCTAGCTCTTTCTTCAACTCCGCCGACTCTTGCGACACGGCCCTAGCCTTCGCCTGCTCACTCCAAAACGCCGGATCATTCATTTCTCCTTCAATCTCGGCAATCCTCGCCCTCGACGCTTCCAAACCCAAAGCCACCGTCGCCTTCGCGAGTCTATCCTCTAATTCCTTCAGACGATTACGTAAGTGGGACATAGGTATTTTATTGGCGGGGTAGCTGGGTAGGGGCGTAGCGGGGTAGTTTAAACTTTTTAGCCAGACGGAGGCCTATAGGAGCGAGCGACTGCCATATCTCCTATGACGACGCCAACCTCGGCCCTGCGCCACCGCCCGAGTCAGACGAGGTGAGACGGGTGGTGCGGTTGACGAGGTGCAGCTAGGAATAGGAGATTGACAGTTGCGAGCGAATATCTAGTACCCCATATCCATCCCACCCTGCATCGCATTGCCCGCATTCTTCTCATCCTTCGTATTCTCCGTAATCGCACACTCGGTCGTTAGAATCATAATTGCAATACTGGCCGCGTTCTGGAGGGCCGAACGTGTCACTTTAGCTGGGTCAACAATCCCAGCCGCCACCATGTCGACCATCTCGCCAGTCATAGCGTTCCAGCCCATGTTGCCCACCGCATGCTTAACTCGCTCCACGATTATACCACCTTCTGTCCCCGCATTCTCCGCAATCTGCCGCAGTGGTGCCTCAAGCGCCCGGTCCAAAATCTCTTTACCCAATTGTTCATCCCCCGTCATGCTCAAATTCGCCAGCACTGCCTTAGCCCGAATCAAAGCGACGCCACCGCCGGCCACAATACCCTCCTCAATAGCAGCCTTAGTCGCCGCGACCGCGTCCTCAATCCGGTGCTTCTTCTCTTTCATCTCGACTTCACTCGCCGCCCCAACCTTAATCACGGCCACGCCACCGGAAATCTTGGCCATCCGTTCCCGCAACTTTTCCTGATCGAAATCACTTTCAGTAGTCTCTAATTGCTTCTTCAAACTAACTACCCGTTCAGCAATCACCGCCTTATCGCCGGCGCCTTCCACAATCGTCGTCGTGTCCTTGGTCGACACCACCCGGCGCGCATGGCCCAAATCAGTCAGCTCAATATTCTCCAATTTCAAGCCAACCTCCGGCGTAATCAACTTACCGCCAGTCACCACCGCGATATCCTCGAGCATCGCCTTGCGCCTGTCGCCATAACCAGGTGCCTTCACCGCCAAGACGCTGAGCGTCCCCCGCAGTTTATTCAAAACCAGCGTCGTCAATGCCTCACCGTCTACATCCTCCGCAATAATTACTAATTCCTTGCGACCAGTTGCCAACACCTTCTCCAAAATCGGCATGATCGTTTGAATCGAGCTGATCTTCTCCGTGGTAATCAACACCGCCACGTCGCGATACTCCGCCTCCATGCGGTCGCTATTCGTCACCATATACGGCGACACATAACCTTTATCGAACTGCATGCCCTCCACCACGTCGACCTCAATGCCGAACGATTGCCCTTCTTCCACCGTAATCACCCCATTCTCCGTCACCTTAGCCATCGCCTCCGCAATCATCGCGCCAATCTCAGCATCATTAGCACTAATGCTCGCCACCTGCTTAATAGCATCACCAGCTACGGGAATAGCAATTTTCTTAATCTCTTCCACAATTGCTAACACACTTTTTTCAATCCCATGGCGCAAACCCTGCGGATTAGCCCCGGCTGCTACCACCCTTAAACCATCCGCCACCATGGCCTGTGCCAACACTGTCGCCGTAGTCGTACCATCTCCCGCCACGTCATTTGTCTTACTCGCAACTTCCTTAACCAAGGTCGCGCCCAAATTCTCGAGCTTATCCTCCAACTCAATCTCTTTAGCCACGGACACGCCATCTTTAGTTACCATCGGACTCCCAAATCCCCTGTCAATAATCACATTTCTCCCCTTCGGCCCCAGCGTCACCTTCACCGCATTCGCCAACTTGTCGACGCCAGCCTTAATCTTCTTCCGCGCATCTTCATTGAACACGATTTGCTTGGACATAGGATTTTAGTTATTGGTTAGTAGCTGGGTAGGGGCGTAGCAGGATAGTTTAAACTTTTTATCGAGCCTGTAGTCAACGAAGACGAGTGGGATGTCGCTTCTGTCGAAGAAGAAATTGCATTTTGAAGGCCGTCGATTCCCTCAAGTAATAATCGACGAGCGTCTAAATGCCCGACTGAGAAAAGAAGTGACTCCCCGAGTCTCGCGTTGACGGGAACCCGAGCCTTGGCCGTAACCAAGATTGCTTCGCTGCGCTCGCAAAGACAGCTACAAGTATCACTCAATCACCGCCATAATATCTTCAGCGGCAACAACTAAAAACTTCTGGCCCTCAACCTCCACCTCATCCGGCCCGTACTTCTTAAAAACAATCGTATCCCCCACTTTCACCTCCATCACCTGTCTTGTCCCATTCTCCAAAAACTTGCCCGGACCAACGGCAATCACCCTCCCCTGTTCTGGCTGTTTCTCTTCATTCTCTGGCAAAAAAATCCCCGAAGCTGTCTTACTTTCTTTTACTTTAGCCTCAACAATGATATGTCCTCCGAGTGGTCTAATTTGCATAGGTATATCAGTTAAGTTTTCACCCTCATATTGTCAAAACTAGCACTCATTGTCAATGACTGCCAAATCATAAAATAATCAAGCCCGAGCCCTTTAAAAGCGAGCAACTGCCATATCTCCTATGACGACGCTAACCTCGGCCCTGCGCCAGCCCCCGAGTCAGACGAGGTGAGCCAGCTGGTGCGGTTGACGAGGTGCAGCTAGGAATGGGAGAACACGACAACTACGAGCGACTTAATTCTTTTCCCCCATTCGTACCGTCAGCGCCATCACAAAAGCAATCAATACCAGCCCCGAATAACTCGACCAAATATAATGATCAAAGAAGAGGATGACCAACACCACATTCCCCATCGCGAACGCCATCAACGCATCGTGGTTCGGGAAACGCGCAAAGTTAATATTATCAATCGACGACGCCCAGAGTAACACCGCCAGCAAACCGAGCAAGCCAATTTCCGACAAGATCAACAGTGGAATACTATGAATCGGCTCGTAACTCCAGGCTGGCAAGCCAGGTTGCACACTTTCCCAATTAGCCGTGTAAGTGCCAAGGCCTGTACCGACCAACCATTCACCTACTCCGCGAGTCATAATCGTTGGATAGGCCGTGTACTGCGCCACCCTGTCCGTCAGCGACTGATCCTCGAATACTCCTCCACCACGAATTGAAGCCGCAATATTCGGCGCAAAAAACGTCCCAAGCAAAGCACCCCCAATCACCACTAAAGCTATCGGCACCACCAGTATTCTCGCCTTAGCCGTATTCTTGAAATACGTCACAAACGCCGCCAAACCAATGCCGAGCAACAAACCAAGCATGGCGGAACGCGACCCTGTATAAACCAACAAAACTGTCAGCAGCAACATGCTAATCAACAAAAAACGTCGATAACTTCCTTTCTGCACTCGAATCAACAACGTCCGCAAACACAACGCACCAACTGCCAAGTAACCAGCAAAAATATTTGGGTGCGAAAAACTACCATAAGCTCGCAATTCTCGCACACCATTTTTGAGCGTAATCGCATCGCCCAAATTATTCGCATCCCTGCTGGCCAAGCCAAAAATCGTCGACGCTGGCGACCAGTCAACCACAATCTGCCAAACTCCGACCATCGCCGGAACAACTAACCCCAAACCAAAACCAGCCAAAATCGGCCGCCATTCCACCTTCTTATTCAACAACATCACAAACACCGCCAAGGCCGAGGCCAAGTGCATTAACACCGCAAAAGAAATTGACTCATGAGCACTTCCCATGACGCTAAGCGTTGCCACCACAAACACCAAAGCGGCAAATAGCAAAGGCTTCTTGCTCGAACTATCAAACTCCGGCCTATCTTGCTTTCTCACATACGACGCCAATACGCCAACCCACAAAAATACTTCCGTAGCATACAAACTCACGTCCCCAAACGGCGAGGAAATACCGCCAATCAAGGTCGTGGCAAAAAGATAATGCGTCTGCCATGGCACCAAGAAAAAGAAGGCCGTCAGCCACCACGTCAGCCAATTATACTTACCGAATAACTCTTTTAAGAAGCGCATAAATTGTCTGCTAAGGCTTGAATAATTTCGGCCCGCCTATCATTCTCGTGGAATTTTAGCATAGAATCGTTAACCACCACACGCGTATCCACATTTTTCATCTCTTTTATCACCTTCGTAAATCTTTTTTCCTGTATTACTCGTGCTTTCCCTTCGTTGATCATGAGCAGCGGCCAAGCTCTCATCTGCTTAGGCAACCAACGACTCGCGCGCACCACCCCCTTCGCATTCGGCAACACTTCATCGACCCACCTATTCATCACCCGCAATCTATTAGCTATCCCCTTTCTATCCACCATCGGCACCAACGTCGCCAACCAAAAAGCTAAATACGGGTCCTGTTCATCAATTTTGAGCGACGCTAAATCCAAGTGGTCACCATCGACAAAAAAACTACAACAAACCGGGTCAATCTTTGCCTCCCCCGGCCGTTTACGCAGCAATGCCATCATGCCCGCCGCTAGCAAACGAACCGTCCAAGTACGGCCAGGCTTCGTTACAATAAATAAATCGATATCGCTCTCCGCATTCGTGTGATGCCAAGCTAGCGAGTTGCACACAAATACTCCTTCGACAAACGGTAAACGCCCTAAATATTTCAAAACTGGCGTCAGAACTCCATATTTTCGTAAAGCATCATGCAAGCGCAATTGCCTATCTTTTAGCTGCTCCTCAACATCTATTCCCAGCGCATAAAACCCATTTTTGCTGCTCACCCGCTCATTCAACCAACTAGAATTCTGGAGTACTTCAACCACCTCGGCCAACGTCCACTGCCCTTCTGGCATATACAGCCACTTCCACACTTCAAACGCCGTCAACGGATACTTAAAATAAGAAAAATAAGCCAAAACCCGCCAACAATCCCACTCCAGCACAGAAGCGAGCGATATGCTTTCGGGTTCAGCGAACATACTAAACAGGCTCGGAAACGATCAATTTTTCACCACGACGAACAGCATGAATCACGCCAATCATGATAAAGACAAAATCACGAATACGGATAATCGCCGTATAAGCCACCGCATTAAGCTGCAAACCAAGCAGCGAGAAGACCGCCGCGTTACTCCCTTCATACACGCCAATTCCACCTGGTACTGGTAACAGCAAGGCGAGGCCTGGCAACGTCGCCAACAAGAAACCGTCACGGAAGCTTATCGGCACTCCAAAGAAATGTGTAATAAAGAACGCCTCCACCGCCTTGAACGACACCATGACAATGCTTAAACAAACGATCAACGCCAACCGTGCCTTTTTTCCAGCAAAGAATTTACTCATCAATCCCTCAGTTTCTTTGAGCCATTCATATGCCCCCTTCATCTTCTTAACCTTATTCAAACGGAATAAACGCATTAACGCCGAGAAGAAGCCATCCCCTCGCGCCAAACGCCAAAAGAAAGCCAACAAAATAGCGACTACTACAACAATGAAGACGCCAGCCCCAGCCATCGCCTCAACCCCGCCCAACCCCTCACTAACCGCAATAATAATGCCCGAAATGATGAACGCTACGACGGCGGAAATTTCGAACGCTAAGTCGAGAATCACCGAACTCGTTGCTTCTTTTACGCTAATACCATCACCAACTAACATCGCGACGCGAATCGGCTCACCCGCCACCTGCGAAGCTGGCGTCAAGTAGCCAGCCGCGTAACCACTCATGCGGTGCAAGAAGAAACGACTCAGGCCAAGCTTATGACCGGGTGAAATATCATCTGTAATCAACTTCCAGCGTAAACTGTAAAGTACAAAATTGGTCAGCGAAATGGTAATAAAGCCGAGACAAGGCAAAATCCCAAAAGCCACCAAACTGTCGTAAGTCTGCACCGCACCTGTCCGCCAAATCAGGAAGGCAAACAGTCCACCACCGGCCAAAAAAGCCACAATGATCATGAGCGCCTTCTTCACGCGTCCTAACTTTTTAGCCATATTACCAGCTATTGTACCCTATCCAGTTTATTTGGCGACTACATCAATTATCGCCGGTGTGACAGGAGTAGCCTTGGTCTTTCCCAAAAAGAAGTGATAGAGGGCAAACGTCAGCACCGTCGACACCAAAATGTAGAGTGTCAAACCGCCTGGCAACGTGGTCACGCCAATCACCAAAGTCATGAGCGGCAACATAATCACCGTCATCTTGTTCATAGTTGCTGCCATATCCTCATCCATCGCGGCGGATGTCTGACGCACTTCCTTTGGTGGACGTGCTCCCACCATCTGTTTAGCCTGGAAGTACTGCGCAATCGCGGAAATAACCGCCAAAGGAATAGATACCTTACCCAAATCTATACCCAAGAACCAATGGCCCATCGTACCCGGATTGACTATGAACGAATACAAGTTAGCCGCATCTACCGTCTCCAAACCATGGCGCAGTACCTGGTACAACGTAATAAACACCACCAACTGCGCAATCGTCGGCAAACAAGAAGCAAAAGGATTGACCTTATTGTTCTTATAAACACTCATCAGCTCCTTTGCCTGTGTTTCCTTATCATCCTTGTACTTAGCTTTAATCTCGGCAATCTTTGGTTGAATCTCCTGCATGTCCTTCTGTGACTTCATGCTCTTGAAGGTCAACGGGAACAACACACCCTTAATCAAGACCGTCATGATAATAATCGCCAAGCCCAAACCGCCACCTGGAATCAGGTTAAACAGCAAGACAAGCAAGTTGTACAACGGCTGGTAAAGAATGGTGAAAAAGATATTTCCCATACTTATTCAGCTGTTCCTTCAAGAATCGGTTCAATGGACGACTCGGCTGCTTCCACATCAGCAGCGGCAATCTTTGGTGCACCGTCCTCTTGAATGTTCAACTTCCAACCGGTCAACTTAGCAGCCAAACGGACGTTCTGACCACCACGACCAATCGCCAAGGACAGCTGATCAGCGGCCACCAGTGCAGTCGCCGAGCGTTCATCGTCATGAATCGTAATCGAAGTAATTTTACTTGGGGCCAACGCGTGACGGATGAATTCTTTTGGCTCTTCACTCCATTCAATCACGTCAATCTTTTCCCCAGAAATTTCTGAGATAATCGTTTGAATACGGCTTCCGCGTTGACCAATACAAGCACCAATTGGGTCAATCGCGGCATCTGTCGACGCTACTGCTACCTTAGTTCGGGCGCCAGCTTCACGAGCAATCGACTTAATCACCACGATTCCTTCAGCTACCTCTGGAATTTCAATGTCAAACAAACGGCGCACCAAACCTTCATGCGTACGTGAGAGCAAAATCTGTGGTCCGCGTGGGCCAACGGAAACTTCACGCACATAAACCTTAATGCGGTCACCCGACTGATAACGCTCATTGGCCATCTGGTCCTCTGGCTTCAAAATACCCGCCGTGCGACCAATGTCAATCAACACAATGCGACCTTCACGGCGCTGTACCGTGCCAACCAACACTTCACCCTCCTGTCCCTTGTACTCATTAAACACAATCTCACGCTCCGCCTCACGCAACTTTTGCGTAATCACCTGCTTGGCGGTCATGGCGGCCATGCGACCAAACTCACCAGCCGTTGGCAATTCCGTGCGCAACACGTCGCCCACCTTGGCCGACAATTTAAGAATCTTGGCCTGCGACTCCATAATGTCTGTCTTTGGGTTGAACTTTACTGCGCCATCCACAGCTACTTCTTCCTTCTCCGGACGGTTATCCCCAATCGCATGAGCAGCCTCACGAGCGGCGGCTTTCTCCGCTTCCTTCTTCTCGAGCGCCTCACGTTCTTCATCCGTAATATCGGCCACCACCGTCTTCACGTCAAAAACGCGCACGGCCGCCGTTTCTGGGTCAAATTCAGCCTCCAAATTATGATACCTATCACCAAAATCCTTACGGTACGCCGCCGCCAACGCCGCCTCAATCGTCTCCAAAACCGACTCGTATTCCAAACCCTTTTCATCACAAATCTGGCGGATTGCTTGTTCAATTACACTGGACATAGGCTTGTTGGCTGACAATTGTTATTAAATTTATCTTTCGTTTGCTCAATTATAGCATATAAACCCGGCCATCAGCCGAGTTCAATACTTAAACGATATCACAAACCATCTAATTCGACAAATCTCTAATCTACCAGTTTCTTGCTCAACTTATACCCATTTCCCCATCCCAGCATCCCTCTATAACTCGCCAAACTCTCTTCATTTACATCCCCCTGAACTTTTCTCAACATTCTCCTCCTCGTCACTCCCCGCAAGACTCGATACTCCCGAAAATGTTTCCAACCCAAAAAATCAACGCCGCTAGCCACTGTCGCAATCGACACTTTGTTCAGATGCAGCCACAGCTTCAACTCCTTTCCAAGCCAATCACTAATCACATAAAGCAGCTTCTGCAATTCCTTCCTATCCCTTCCCAACAACACAAAATCATCGGCGTAACGAATATAATATTTCACCCTCAACTGCTGCTTCACAAACTGGTCGAGCTCATTCAGATATACATTCGCCAACAACTGCGACGTTAAATTTCCCAATGGCAGGCCGACGCCAGGACTAGTCGACGAGAAACTACTGACTATCTTCGTCAACAACCACATAATCTTCTCATCGACAATCTTCCCTCGCAGTATCCCCAGCAACACCCCGTGATTAATCGACGCAAAAAATTGCCTTACATCACACTTCAGCACCCAACAAGTCCTCGTCATATTATTCGACACCTGCCGTGCCATCACCGCAAACCTCTGTAAAGCCTTATGAGTCCCCTTCTCATTTCTGCATGAATACGAGTCCGCTATAAACAACTTATCGAAGTACAGATAAAGCTGCCGATAAATCGCCCGGTGCAAAACTCTATCACCAACACTGGCCTTATGAATACTCCGCCGCTTCGGATCATTAACCATGAACGCTAAGTAACTCTTATGCCGATAGGTGCCATTTTCTAATCCCACCTGCAATTGAATTAAATTCGCCATTAAATTTCTCTCAAATATCTGCACATCCAGTCTCATCTTTTTACCAACCTTGAATTCTTTCCAGGCTTCCAGTAAGTTCTCCAAACTAATTATTTCTTCATATTTATGGTCATATCTAGCTCTACCAGCCAGAAGCCCACTAATGTCACCCCCCCCCCGCAATTTTACGTTGTCCTTGTTGCATAAATTCAAAGAAACTTATTTAATCTGGTTTCATTATTATACCGAACTCCCAAAACCGCACCGTTACACCCTCGGTTTACGCCTGGACAATCTCTTTGTCGAGGTCATCGAAAACATCGCCATCGCCAAATTCTCTGTGAGTACCGCCAAACTACCATTTATTATTACTGCCATTAGCAAACTCGATTTAGTCAATCTATTACTAACAATTCTCTGGGAAACAAAGTCCCTCCAACCCGAACGTTATTTAGAACTCTCCAAAAAGCTCGACGAAATTGGCAAGATGATGACCAGTTGGAAAAACTCTCTTGCCACTCCAAAAACAAACTCTCCAGGCACAAAACCCGAAGAGTCATAAACTACTGGCAAGAACTGCGAAGTGATTCGCCGCGTTGAACTCGTTGTCGTCGTTGGCATAGTTGTTGTTCAAGCACACGCGACCATCGTTCCAGTTGAGGTACACGACCCTGAGGTTACGGTCGTCATTGCGGTTCTGCGCATCCCACCTTCCGATCCACCACCGCCTCGAATAACTCTCAGTCATTCTCGGGGTTGAATATTATGCGCGATTTTGGAGCAGATCATAACCCTAAAACAAATTGGATCATGCAAACTCACTACTCGACTAATGGGACGCACCAAGTTGTTTATGTTTTGAGATAGCCCAAGCGACACTGTGGCAAGCCGTAACCGACCACATTCTGCACCAGTACCCTATCGAGTCAGACAGAGAGAAGCTTACACCGCTCTCGTATTCGGCCGACCTACCATCATAGTACCACACCAAAACAAAATGAGGACCCCAACACAGCTTGCGCTATGTGGGGTCCCGCACGAAACGGTCGCTGGCTCAGTGCCTAAGGACTAGGGGACGTAAGGGCTACGTCTCACCAAACAGGACTGAGTGCCTAGGCGCTCAACTTGCGGCGAACTGCGAAGCGACGCGCCGCGAGGAACTCGTAGCCGTCGTAGGCATAGTCGTAGCCCAAGCACACGCGACCAACGTACCAGACGAGGCACACGACCCCGAGGCCACGGCCGTCACTGCGGTACTTCTGGAGAAAGACCAAAGCGCCACCGGACTTCTTCAGCTCTTCCGGGAAGAAGCAAGCGTTCTCGGGCTTGAGCAACTCCTGCGCCACGTGCGCCCCCACGAACTCGTAGTCCTTCAGCTCGCGCTGGATTACGTCGAGTCGGGTCCAGCTTTTCAACTGGCTCGGAGCCTGAGCCATGGCCACTTCGCGGATGTCGATGACACCCTTGAAGAGCTTGACGGCCTGGTTGTCGCTCTCGCGGTAGCTCCAGCCATCGAAGAACATGGGTGGGATGCCGCTGCAGTCGACCACGAAGCCGGAGGCCGCGATGGTGGGCACACTGCCGATGGTGCCACCCGCCGCCAGGAAGGCGGTGCGGAAGGCAGCCACGGCTTCGGCGTCGGTGTCGAAGGACTGAGGAACGGACAGAGTGAGAGTTTGCATCTGATCTCCTTGGGTTGAGTTGGACTTTCTGAGGTTTGGAACGAGCCGTTTTGCCCCTGCAAACAGGAACTAACGACCCAAGACTATACCACAAAACACACTCGAAGTCAAGGCCAGATTACAACAATTTAGCTAAAACTAGCCTAGTTTACTCAATAAACCCCCTTCAAGTGCGTCACTTTCGGCGGATCAACATAAAACTCAATCGCCACCACGTCAATCCTATAATCCGCCGACTCCAGCCCCTCCCGCCGCAAATACACTAATCCTGTGTTCCCAATCTTGCGCAACTTGTTTGGCGTCACCGCTTCTTCCGGGTAACCAAACTCCGTCGTCTTCCTCGCCTTTACCTCAACAAAAACGACCTCACAGCCGTCCATGGCAATGAGATCGATTTCACCTAACTTATTACTATACTGTCGTTCAATAATCGTCAGTCCCGCCTTAATCAAGAAGTCAGCCGCTAGCTCCTCTGCCGAATTACCAAATACTCGACGAGCGTCGACCACAATTAGTTCCTGCGAGGCAAGTACTTATTAACCTCAGCCTTTGACTGCTCGTTCTTACGCCTAACTGGCACTTCTTTTTTAGCATAACGCACCAACCGCACCACCGCCACAATCACGCCAATCAACAAAACCAGGAACCAGAAACGAGCACCAAAGAATTGAATTTCTTCATAAGTGAAGAAATAAAGGACCAAACCCAAGACACCAGTAATCAAAGCAATGTTAGCGGCGCGCAAAGCAATAATCTTGTGATACTTATCTTCCAACTTGTTATTAACCACCATGCGAGCTGCCGATGCTGCAATCACGAGCAAAGCAAAAAGAATGAAGAAAAGTTTATCAAACAAAGGGCTCATGGCTGTTGGTGTAAGGTCGAACCAAAAGCTAGGACTGACGAGAGGCTGCAAATTAAACATAGTGCGAGTATGGTACGAAGACTAAGCGTTATCGTCAAGCTACATTAGGAGGAATAAACACGGCCATAATGCCATTGGCTCGGCTTAAACTCCCCGCATTTTTGACACCCCACATGATCAAAAATCGCATCAACGTGCTCGGCTGGCACACTCCGCGCCAACTTTGCTAACGGATGTTTAGCTGAGGCTAGCCAATCAATCACCACAATCCTGCCCTGAGGCTTCATCAACCTGACGGTCTCGCGTGCCGCCACTTCCCGCTCCTTCATTGACCCAAGGGCATTTATCAACAACGCTAAATCCAACGACTCTTCGTCAATCTCAATTCCTCGATGACGCTCCAAGTTACCCCAGACCGGCCTCAACTGCGTCAAACCATGATGTGTTCTGTGACCTTCAAGCGCCGCTACAACGTCCGGCAACAAGTCGACGCCGTACACTCGTCCTTCTTGGCCTACAATACGACTAAGCGGCACCACAAAATGACCAGTCCGGCCAGCTGCTAAGTCGGCGACATGCGAGCCTGGAGCCACGTCGAGTGCCGCCAAGATTGCTTTTACATCAAGTAATGCCATGCCAGCCATAAATTCTATCTACCAGTACCGAATAACCCGCCAATCACGCCGCCAATTACCGAATTGAATAAATTAGTAATGACCATCAATCCGATAATAATAATCAATGTTCCCAGCAATTTATAAAATAATCTTGTACCTCCCCCACCCAACCACTTCTCCGCCCATTCCACATAGCCCATAATACTCATAAACCACTCCGTCTTCCACACCAGCAAGAACCCCAAACACGAAATCAAGAAACCAATAATAATGCGAGTGATCATAGATGACTAAAGTATAGCACAAAACAAAAATCCCTTAGCGCTTTGCTAAGAGACATTTGTGGTGCGCGGAAGAGGAGTCGAACCTCCACAGCCTTACGGCCACCACCCCCTCAAAGTGGCGTGTCTACCATTTCACCACCCGCGCGTGGCTAATTTGCCGCAAAACTATAGCCTAGGAGTGGCTACTTGGCAAGTTCCTAAAAATACGGTAGCATTTCGTCGAGTGAATAAGGGACGCCTAGCTCAGCTGGTTAGAGCATCTCGTTTACACCGAGAGGGTCGAGGGTTCGAATCCCCCGGCGTCCACCACCGAGCTAAGCTCGGTTGTCGGTACACGAGCAAAGCTCAGCTTTGCTAACTCGACAACAAATTTATAGCTCAGCGAAGGTGAGCCAGCTTAGCTGGCCAAGGCATTCATTACGGGCTTTTAGCTCAGTTGGTAGAGCGCTTCCATGGCATGGAAGAGGTCAGCGGTTCGAGCCCGCTAAGGTCCACCACAAACATCTCTTAGCCCTTCGCTAAGGGATTTTTGTTTGTCATAAATGCTATTTTACGTTAGACTGGAACCATTATGGAATATCAAACAAAGAACCTTCTTAAACGTCTTAGCTACTATTTACTAGCCCTTTGCGTCATCGCTCTCATCATTTGGGGCATCATCGCTGGCGTCAAAAGCTCGGAACTAACCGTGCCAGTACCTTTAGCTAGTGTAGTTACCAACGACGACTGGCAAAAGGGCAACCAACAAGCCGCCGTCACCGTGGTCGAATACAGTGACTTCCAGTGCCCAGCTTGTGCCGCTTTTGACCCAATTCTGACTCAACTAATCAGCCAGTACGGCGACCGCGTCCTCTTTGTTTATCGCGACTTCCCTCTCCGCGAAAAGCACCAGAATGCGGAAGCTGCCGCGGAAGCTGCGGAAGCCGCTGGCATGCAAAACAAATTCTGGGAAATGCACAACATTCTCTTTGCCACCCAGGACACTTGGGGCACTTTGGCCGACCCTCAGCCGACCTTCCAAAGCTATGCCACCGGCATCGGCCTCAACGTCGACCAATTTATCATCGACTCAAAATCTGTAAATGCTCGCGATCAAGTCGAAGCCGACTACCGCAGTGGTCTGGCGGCTGGCATTGACGGCACGCCAACTTTCTTCCTCCAAGGCGTCAAAATCGCCAATCCAAAAGGCTACGCTGAATTCGCTGCCCTCCTCGACCAAGCCTTGGCTAAATAGCTTTCACCCAATAGGTTTCTATGACCTCACGCCTCTCACCTGGCCGACCGTGGCTACCGTTCTTATTTCTCGGCCTGGCCATTGTCGGCTTCACCGATGCTACTTGGTTGACCGTTAAACATTTCACCCAAACTATCGTCCCTTGTTCGCTCACTCACGGCTGTGAACTCGTCACCACCAGTGCCTATTCAAGTATTCTCGGCATTCCCGTTGCTCTCCTCGGCAGCATCTTTTACTTCACCATGATCACTGGCACTTTCATCGCCTTAGAAAGCGGTAACAAAAAAATCTTCCGCTACGTCACCCGCCTAACCATCGCTGGCTTCTTAGCCTCCCTCTGGTTCGTCGCCGCCCAAATTTTCATCATCCACGCTATCTGCCAATGGTGCATGGGCTCTGCCATCACCTCAACTCTCCTCTTTACTCTCAGCTTCTTCGTCGTCTCCGAAACTCTCAC
>CAINGB010000009.1 GCA_903848275.1 Candidatus Uhrbacteria bacterium
AGATTGTTTGGTGGTTGGTTGACGAGGTCGCGAGCTAGGCTGACACCGTTGATGAGCGTCGCGGCACGGTCAAAGCCTTTGGTGGCCGAGGCGAGTTGCTTACGGTCGACGATGATGTTGATGGAAGTGAGCTTGAGCTTGGCGTCCGACGGCTTTTTGAACTCGCTGTAGGAGTAGGTGGCGAGGAGGATGGCTTCGTGAATAGCTTGGGCGAGTTCGTCGCTTGGGAATTCCTCGAGGCTCGGCAAGGCGATACTCAACGAGGAGATCTTGAGGGCGCGAGCTTGCGAGAGAGCAACACCAGTGGCTTCACGGATGACTTCGAGGTCGACTTTGGCCTCTTCGCCGAGGCCGACAGTTAGCAAATACTTGGCGTTACTGCCAACTGGAGCTGGTTCGATGAGAACTTCTGAAGCCTTCCCTTCCCCGAAACGGATGAGGACATCGTCAACCTGTTCTTCGAGTTTTCCGGTGACAAGTGAGATGTTCATAGATTTTGTTTGACTTTAAACTAAATAGAAAGTATCATAACGCCACAAACTTTCAACCCTATGCCTACACGCCATAAAATCGCCCGCAAGGCTGAACGCACTATCTGGAAAGCAGCCAGGAAGACCGCGGAGGTCAAGCGCCGTAAGAGTAAGGCAATTCGCCTCAAAAAGCTAGCAAAATAGCAAAAACGAGCCTTTGGGCTCGTTTTCTCTTTAGCCTCAAAATGGGTCAGGACTGGACAAACATTCGGAAATGTGGTATAGTGTGGCCAAGCAAAATAGACCCCGCGTGAAGAAATTCTGCGAGCCTAGATTTGCAGAAATATTTAACCCACACACTATGCAAGGAACAATCAAGCGTTTGACTGACCGCGGTTTTGGCTTCATCGCCCCAGAAGATGGTAGCGCAGACCTTTTCTTTCACTCAACTGAGCTCGTAGGCGTTGCCTTCGATGAACTCCGTGAAGGTGACAAGGTAACTTTCGAAGTTGCCCAGTCAGACAAGGGTCCTAAGGCCGTCGGCGTTTCCCGCGCCTAAGCTTTTCCCTCAAGAGCACCCCTTCGGGGGTGTTTTTGTTTGTCCAAAATGATTTTCCGTGCTAGACTCTCCCCCTATGAAGATTGCAATCATTGGTGGTGGAGCAGCTGGGCTGATGGCCACGGCGAGTGTACTCGAGGCTAATCCTAGCGCCGAGGTGTTTTTGCTTGACCGCAATGACGGGCTGGGCAAGAAAGTCATCATCTCCGGTGGTGGACGTTGCAATGTCACGACTGGTATTCACGACATTAAAACTGTTTTGAGCAAGTACCCACGCGGCCACAAGTTTTTGGCGACGGCCATGCATTCGTTCTCACCAGCGGATGTTTACAAGTGGTTCGAGCTGCACGGAGTTCCCCTGAAAACACAGGAGGATTTGCGCTGCTTCCCGGTCAGTAATGATGGGCATGACGTGGTAGGTGCTTTCGAAAAGATTTTTGCAGCTTCGGCGGTTAATATTCTACTGAAGACGAGCGTGACGTCGATTAGTAAACTCGGCGAGCAGTTCGCAATTACGTTGAAAGATAAGACCGAGCCATTAATTGTCGACAAAGTTATTTTGACCACTGGCGGCCAGGCTTACCGCCAAACAGGATCGACGGGTGACGGCTATGCTTTTGCTGTCGGCCTCGGTCATTCCATTACTCCCCTCGCACCCAGCCTCAACGCTTTTTTCAGTAAAGAAACTTGGCCGGCGGAAATTTCTGGTTTGTCGTTTAAGAAAGCGACGATTACTGCTAACCGGACAGGCAAGCCAAGCTTTACCGGTCCGTTCCTCTTCACACACAAGGGCGTCAGCGGTCCGGCTATTTTTGCGCTGTCGTCGATGGTGGCGTTTGAGAAGTACGATCATAACCTCCCATTGGCGATTACGATCGATTTATTTCCAGATCAATCGCATGAACAGCTCCGCGCTTTGCTCAACAAAAAAATTGTTGGTAGCCCCAACCGCGAGTTCGTGAACGTAATTAGCAGCATCATTCCGAAATCGCTCGCCGATATTGCGGTGAATGAACTCAAACTCCCAGGCAAACGCTTCAGTGCCGAAGTCGGCAAGAAAGACATGGTGGCGTTCCTCAACTGGTGCAAGGCCGTGCCATTGACGATTGTTGGCCGTGGCGCTGGTGATGAGTTTGTGACGGCTGGCGGCGTCAACTTGCATGAGGTGAATCCGGTGACGATGGAGTCGCTGATTACGCCCGGCCTGTTTTTTGCGGGCGAGATTTTGGACGTTGATGGTTTTACTGGTGGCTTCAATTTGCAAGCTAGTTGGGCGACCGGCCGCCTAGCTGGGAGTCATGCGGCTCGGTTCTAAGACTTATGAGACCACTAGGACCTATGGTAAAATAGTTCCGTATGAGAGTACCTGTCCGGCAATCTGAAGTCCTAGCTCAAAGCAAAAAGGTCGACGACCATCACCTGACGCGCGGCACCATGGAACGCATGCGCCAGGAGATTTTAAGGTTGACCAAGGAACGTCCAGCCTTATCGGCGGAGATGCAGCGCACGGCGGAAGAAGGCGACTTTTCCGAGAACGCTGGTTATCAGGCGGCTAAAGCTGCACTTCGTCGACTCAATAGTCGGATTACTTATTTAGATGAACAGCTGCGTTTTGCGATTCCGATTGATCAGGACACGGATGATGGCAAAGTTCATGTGGGTTCCAAGGTAACGGTTGAAGTGAATGGTAAGACAATGGAGCTCGAGATTCTCGGCTCGCAAGAAAGTAGCCCGGGCAAGGGTCGCATTTCTCACCTCTCCCCGCTTGGCGTCGCACTCATTGGTCACAGTGTTGGGGATGAAATCGAATTCGAGACGCCGAGCGGTCGAGTGATTTACAAACTACTTAAGTGTACCTAGATCCAGGAATTGATTGAAAGTAATCTTGCTAACGAAGTCGGGGACGTGGCTGACCATGATCATGGCGCCTTCGAATTTTTGGAGAGCTTCAGCGATGACCGGGAGGTGGCGGAAGTTGATGTGGTTAGTTGGCTCGTCGAGAATGAGGAGGCCTGGTTTCTGCAAGACGAAACGAGCGAAGCAGAGCAAACCTTTTTGACCTTCGGAAAGTGAACCGACTTTGTTGGCCAGCAAGTCGCCGGTTAGCAAGAACTGGGAAGCGACGGCGCGGAGTTTTTCGTTAGCGGCTGGATTATTCTGGACGTCCTGCACGTCGCCTTCATTCTCCATCATGCTAGCGAGCGAGGCGTAGGCGGTTTGGTTGAAGTCGAGGCCGGAGAAATCCTGGCGATAGTAGCCAACGTTGACGCCCTTGGTGATAGTCACGCCTTCGTCCGTGTTCTCGGCCAACAAACGCAAGAGCGTACTCTTACCGATACCGTTCGGGCCGGAGATGAGTAAGCGATGACGACGACGGAGAGCGATTTTTACCTCCTTACGTTCGGCTTCGTGATTCTTGATGATTTTAACGCTGTTAATTTCGACCATTGGTTCGCCAAAGTCCTGAGTAGGAATAACGAAGTCGCGAATGGTGCGGTCGTCGCGTTTGACGTCGACCATGTTCTCTTCCGCGTCCGCCACTTGGTCACGCAACTTACTGGCGAGCTTACGCATCTTGCCTCCCTTTTGCGCGAAGAAGTTGATCTTGTCCTTGCGGTCTTGAATCTCCTTGAGCAAACGGGCGTTCTTCATGCGATCACGTTCAACACGGGCGGTGATTTCTTCCACCACGTCAAAATAGTTACCCTCGTAACGGTCGACCTTGTGACTGTAAACGTCCAAGTGCAACACACCTTCAGTGAACGCGTTCAAGAAGTCGGCGTCATGGGAAATGACCAAAACGGTCTTCATGTACATCATGAGGAAACCGGTGAGGTGCTCAATGCCGGCCGTGTCCAAGTTGTTAGTTGGCTCGTCGAGGAGCAAGATGTCTGGGTCTTGAATGAGGGCGTAGGCGAGGAGCAAACGGGCTTGCTGACCGCCGGAGAAGTCCTTGATCTGTTTATCGAGCGGGATCTTCATGTCGACGATGTCCATGACATCCTTAATCTGTTGGTCGAGATTATACTGGAGTTCTGGGAAGGCATGGGCAAAGAATTCCTGGACGGTGTCATTCAGCCATTCGCGAGGTACGACCTGAGTAGCGATGGCGATCTTGGCGTTTTTAGCAAAGTGGATTTGGCCTTCGTCGGGCTTGAGGGCGCCAGTTAGTAACTTGAAAATTGTGCTCTTGCCGGCCCCGTTTTGGCCCATAACCGTCATTTTACTGTTCTCACGAACGCCAAAATTAACCTCTTCCAGAAGCAAATTGTCTTTGTCGTAACCAAACGACACGTTTTCAAAGCGGACGACGACGTTCTCGGCCATAAGAGGAGGATTGGGTGCTAGGGGTAAAAGGGCTGTAGTAAACCACAAAATATAGGTTTTGGCAAGTATGGGCTCGGGGTTGCTATACTGCGCTCGGCCTTAGTTTGCGGGTCCTGCCGACTGCGGACCCCGTTCGGTGCTCGCAAGCTGCGCGCCGCCCAGGGGCCTCCCTCCGCGTCACCCGCTAAAAGATTTCGAGGTCATCGGCCATCGCCCGCTGCTAAAGGCTTCCGTCTGGCTAAATTATGATACAATGAAGAAAATTATTATAAAATTTTATGGTGAATCGTACTTGGCCATGGGTGCTTGGTAGTGTGGCGGTGGTGGTGCTAGCTGTCATGGTGTTTGTAGTCAGCTTGCTTAGTACACCGAACACAAATACCGACGTAACTTTAGACAATAACGGAACCACACCGGGAAATACTACCGGAACAGATACTGGGACATCGACCGGGACAACGACGCCAAAAACAAAACAACCTTTTGTCATCACGACCATGACTCACATGGAGAGTGCTTTTACGGATGATGTTAACGAAAGAGCTTTTACTAAGCATGTAGCCGATATGCGCTGGGCCATGGACCTGTTTGACGAGTACGGTGCTAAGTTAACTTTTGAAAGCGAGCAATCATTCGCCAAGGCTAACACCAATTGGGGTCTCAATATCCTTAAAGAAGTTGTTAACCGTGGCCATGGCGTTGGCACGCACGCTGACTTCGGAGCTGGATCTGGCAATAAACTAACACTCGACCAACTGACGGCGGATTTTGTAGCCAACAAAACCCTGGTCGATAACTTGGTGGGTGCTAGTAATAACCAAGGCGTATCAGGAGGTACTGGGCCAACAGATTGGGTGCTAGCTGCGGCCGCCGCTGGCTTCAAGTATATGGATGCAGTGACTGGTTTTGGCTATTTGTCCATGCCAGTTAATGCCCGACCAGCTGATTGGACTAATTCCTATATTCTGAGTACCGGCTATCATGATTCTATCCCACCAAACTTAGAAGATCGTATTTACCCTTTGCCGCTAAAGGATGCAAAGGATTTAAAACCTGATACCGATCCAGCGATTACGGTCATGAGTGGTGACCTAGGCGAATTATCTAGCTTGGCCGAGGGACGTAGTAACTGCTTCCCTAATTGTAATTTTGATCAAGCTGACGTTGACGTAGTCGTGAAAGACATCGACGAAATTATTGCTAACCGCGACCAATCGCGCTTTGCTAAAGTAAATTTCCATATTCCTATGGACTTGCTGGTCAAGAGTAAGGAAACGGAATTGCGTGCCTTGCTCTCCGCTATCAAAAAATATACGGACGCTGGAACGCTCTCTTGGGATACACAGCTCGGTGCCTACAAACAGTACGAGAGTTCACTGAAATAACGGCTAGGTTATGAAATCACATCACCGCGCGTTGATAGCCCTAGGAGCTTTAGTGACTGTCGCCCTTATCTGCACATTCGTCTGGTTAATTGTTCTGACCTCTGCTAAACCGGCAGCTGAACCCGTGGCCGATGGGACAAATACACCGTCAACAACGAAACCTAAGTCGGCGCAAATCGTCTTTGGTGCTGACTTTAGCAATAATAAAGGTTGTGATACTCATGGCAACGCCGGGTGTGATGTCTTTCTGGCTGACATTACGCTCGACGGCACCGTGTCGACAATTAAACAATTAACGAGTCTTGATGGCTCCGAGGTCTTCCCAACATTTTCCACCGATGCTAAGACGATTTATACCAATGCTTGGAGTACACCTAAACAAGCAAATGTGGAATGGATTGACGTGGCCAGCGGTAGATCTGGAGTCCTGCAAACTGGAGCACGGGGCTTAGCGCCGTTGCCTGACGGTAAACGAGCTGTGTATGCGCCACTCGCGGCCAATTCCCCGCTGATGATGGCAGACTTGGCGACGCCGACGACGCTCGCTAATCCGGTGGCGATTACTGGACCGGGTGACTTTAACGAGCCACATGCTTCCTCGCTTGGTGATATTGTTTTCTACGAACTCTTTGGGGCTGGCAAAGGTAGCAACACTGCTCAACCGGAAATCTATCAACTGAGCACTGGCAAGATTTTTAACCTGGAACAAGGTGGTGGCGCGCATTGTTTCTGGGGATTCGGCGGACTAGCAGCTTATTGCAACAACCTAGAAATTTACCAAGGGATTCAAAAATGGTCCTTCATTAATGGCGTGGTTGGTCCAGCTGTGGGTGCCGTTCACCATCCAAAAATTGCACAAGCAATGGCCGCAGACGCTGATTATGCGGATTGCAAATCGGCTTCGTTCGCTTATGGCAGTTTTTGTGATGCAGATCATTTGGTTGTAACTATGGGCTGCGGAACGAAAACAACAGACGGAATTGCTACGACGATGTCCAAGATTGTCCTTTTAGACCTGACGCAAAAACCACCTACCATCATCCCACTCGGCAAGAACTTGGCTGACGCGTTTGGCGGACCGGGTGGGTCGTCTTATACGGCGAGTTGTCGGATGAAATAATTATCGATCATTACAGAAGCCCGGCTTAAGCCGGGCTTCTGGGTTTACACTATTTCTTTGTCGAGTATAGGAGTCGCGCTAGGCGAATCAGGTCGTAAGCGTAGAAGCCGTTGAAGTGTTCGTAGATTGGTTTGAGGAATTCGGGGTTGAGGCCAGCTACGAAGGCAGTGTGGATTTCGTTAATGCCGGGGATGAAGAGCAAGTGATTGAGGTCGCTAATGACGATCTTCTTGAGGGCCAGCAAGTCGTCGATATGGTCCATGATAGTACTTGGCTTGCGGTCGAGGGTGGTGCAAATTTCGTCGATGGTTTTCTGATTACAAATGAGGTCGAGAGTTTTTTGCCATTTTGGTTCCTTTACCTTTTTGGCTTTTTTGATGCGCGGGGCTTTGTCGCCAAAGAGTTTAAACGCACTAGTGGTACCGCCGCAGTTAGCAATGAAGGCTTCGTGCTGAGCTAGCAATTCGTCGGCGTTAACCTCAAGTAACGTGGCTTGGGCGTTATTACTTGACTCCAAAAATTTGGCGTCTTCCTGTAGTACGTTCTCGTCCACCTCGAGTGCTCGAGCGTTTAGGCCACCAAGGTACAAGCCAGCGAGCGTACGAACACGAGAAAGGGCGACATAACCTTGGCCGTAAGCGAAGGCCTGGCTTAAGTCGACAAAGGCGGCGTCAAGCGACATGCCCTGGCTTTTGTGCACGGTCATGGCCCAGGCTAAACGAAGCGGCAACTGAATGACGCTCGCCAGTGGCCGGCCATCACCGTCAATACTCCAGGTGTCTGGCGTGACCTGAATGCGGCGGCCGGAACGCAGCTCGACAATGGGATATTTGTTCTCGCTAGCGAAGTCTTTAACGACGCCGGTGGTGCCGTTAACGAAGCCTTCGTCAAAATGATTTTTCGTGAACATGACGCGCGCACCAACCTTGAGGACCAACTTGTCCGGTGACAAACAGCCGCGCTTGAGCTGCTCGATGAGTGGTGGCGCACCGTGGCCGGCCATGGCATAGCTGTGTTCTTTGCCGAGCAGCTTAGCGAGATGCGTGGCGTTGATGCGGTCGACGTCGGCGTTATGTGGGAAGAGCGTGGTAATGTCCGTGGTTTCGGTACGCGGAATTTGACGCGCGGTGAGGTGGCGCAAGTGATCTTCGTCCAGGCTGCCGTTACGGAGAGCAGCTAAGATACTGAGGAACGTTTCGTCCTCTTGACGGTGCTGTTCGCTCAAGTAGCAGACTGTTGGCTCGGCGTGCTGCCAGGCGTCGCTCATAAAGGCGAACTGAGGCATTGGTTCGTCTTGGCGCGAAACTGGCGGTAACTGGAAGAAGTCGCCGACAAAAACCACTTGGAGGCCGCCGAAGGGTTGCATGGATTTACGGAGTGCTTGGCAAACTTGGTTAACGAGGTTCAACGTTGAGCCACTCAGCATCGAAATCTCGTCGATGATGAGGACTTGCGTTTCGTTCATTCTTTTGACGAGTCGACTAACGCCGAGCAGGTCCTGCAACTCGCCGCGGGATAGCGATTTTTTGATGCCGATGCCGGCCCAGGAATGGATGGTGAGGCCGTTGATGTGGGTAGCAGCAATGCCCGTCGACGCGGTGATAGCTGGTTCGACGCCACAGCTACGCAAATACGCCACATAACGGTTGACCGTATGGGATTTACCAGCACCTGGTTGACCTGTTAAAAATACGTTTCGTCCGGTTTTCAAGATGGCCAAAGCCTCAGTTTGCAACATAGTGGGAGTATTGTAGCACAGATATAGTTAGTAGTTGGTAGTCGGTAGTTTGTGGTCCAGATATGGACAAAAACTAGATTTTCTGCTATAATTGCTGGTCATGGAGCTTCCCTCTTGGGCCTAATTATAGGGCCTAAACGGGAGGCTTTCATGAAAGAAAACGACAACAAACTCAAGCGCGTTTTGCGCGAGAGTATCCTTCCAAACATCAAAAACTGGTTCACGACCAGGCTTCTCGTCTGTCACCAAGGCTGGCTCTGGGCTGGTCTCGGTCTGTGGTTGGGAGCCGATCTCCTGCAGAATCTAGGCGCTATGTTCTTCGGGGTTATCCCCTACATCGGTCAGATGCTGATCGACACTCTACTCGACCCCATCATGACGTTTGTCCTTGGCCCCCTGCCAATCGCTTGTGGCCTGGAGCTGCTCCGTCGCTGGAGCATCTTTGTACCGGTCGATGACAACAACAAAAACGACGCCCGCTAAGGCGCCGTTCGCTCGACCACCCCGATCTCGTCGGGGTGGTTCTGCTTTTTACTGGAATTTTCTAGGACTCGAATTCTTCGTCTTCGATTGGGGCACCGGCCAAGGCTTTCAAGATGAGGTCCAGCTTGGCGTTGATCATTTTGAGCTGGGCAGCTGAGTCGTCATGTGGGCGGCTCTCGTACTTTGGCTTGTCGCCGTAGTCAGCGCGCTTGCTGAAGCTTGGGCGATCACGACGCTCATTACCGAACGCGCCTGGCTCACGACGTGAGTTACCAAAGGCACCTGGTTCGCGCTGCTGTTCGCCGTCTTCGCGGACAAAACAGTTGCTGCAGAAGATTGGCTTCTTGCCGTTTGGTTTGAAGGGAACTTCACAACGCTCGTTGCACTTGGTGCAGGTGGCTGGGTGCATGGTTACTGGACCCTTATTTTCACCACGGCTAGCGCCGAAACCTCCTTCACGCTTGGCGTATCCTCCCTTGCCCCCTGGCTTATATCCTCCCTTACTTCCGCCAAACTTCTTACCAAACATAACTTTTTTTGCTAATTATAGATGAATCTTGGCGAACCATACAGTAGTTAGCCAAAAAAGGCAAGGGTTACGGCGTTATATATGACATAGCGAACAAATCAGCGTCGGGAATGTGGCTTTCGTCGCCGAATAAATTAATTAACTGCTGCCAGTTTTGATCAATTATAACGTAAATTGGCGCCTTAATGTGAGAGCTCTGCCTAAACTGTTCTACTTCTTTTCTGTCTAGTGGGTCGCGAAGGATCATCCTATCAGCACCACTCTTGGCGTGTAAGATAGCCGATGTAGTTGATTCTGTTTGATTTTTGTTAAGTAAAGTTTCACCTGATTTAATAATTACGACGCGATTAATATGTCCAGTCGTTGCTGCTTGAGTTGAGATCATATCACTAGGCGCACCTTGACCAAGTCTAACAATGAGCGTGTCAATCTTGGCATTCTCCAAAGCATTCTCACGTAAAACTATATCCGAGCTAAGACTCAGGACATCAAAAGACATACCGCTAAAGGCTGCTGGCATAATCATGACATACTGATCCTTGGCCGCCTGTAACTGCAAAGTTTTGGTACGGAAACGATCGCTTTCACCATTTACGAAGAATACTCCACCATCAAACTCAATACCGTTTTTTACATTTAGTCCTGGCTGCTCGCCTGGATCATCGTTAAAACGTAGAACTGTGTCGCTGGCTTTAACGTTGGCTAATGCGCCACCTTGAAAGCCTGTGCTACGGGCCCAGCTTAGTCGATCGACCGTCAAATCTGACAACCTACCGCCGCCGACGTTACTCAAAGTTAAAGATTCCAATTTCGCTCCTCCAAAGTCAGCACCAGCTAGCCACTGATCGCCGGCAAAATTACTCTTAATTGTAATATTCTTCAGCCCGTGATTAATAGCCACTGACAATATCTCGCCACCGCGCACACCCTCAGCACCTAACTCTGTATTGGCGATAGTGATGTCTAGGTAGGCACCATCATCCCAGGCAATCTGGGATAGGCCGTTGGAGATTTGGCTGACGTTCTCCATTTCAACTGACGAAGTTGGAATGTCATAAATGGGCGGCAAATCGTTGCCTTTAATCTTCCAAGCGATGGGGCCATATTTGTTAAACTCGGTAACCATGATGCCTGACTTGGCAGCAAGCTGGACTGGCATATAGGCGGCATTCTTTTTGGCGGCAAAAATACGCATGGCAGCAGAAGCTGAAACAGCATCTTTACTCTCTCTATTTTGCTCTTCTTGACGTGCTCGGCGTTGGGACAGGAGAGCGTCGAGAGCCTGGGCGCTATAAGATTTGAACTTATCTAATCTGACGCCATCTGGAGTAAGAGCCGTCTCATAATTGTCTATGGTAAGCATTTCTTGCGGTTCATTATCATGCACTAGTCTTAACTCAATCGGATTCTTGAAATCATCCGCCGCGTGTGCGTAGGAGCCGGCAACCTTCTTGGAGCTGACGTTACGATTAATATTTGCTAAGCCGTCGCCAAGAGTGGCGGTAGCTTCAGGGTACGAGCTAACCGTGTTATTTACCAAGGCCTGGTGAACTTTTTGTTCCAACTTGCCGACATAGTCTGTATTAGCGGCTGCTTTTTTGGCAGCGCGAGCATCTTTACGGTTGGCTTTTTGGATAGCTGCTTGATGTGGAGCATTTTCTTTGTCCCAGGTGGTTAAACCTTCTTTAACAGCAATGCCTTTCACGGCCGTACCGGTCGCCTCATACATACCGATAGCTTGATGCTTAGCAATGGCAGCCTCAGTAATTTCGTGATGTGGAGCGTCACCATCGAGAATAATAATGCCCTTACCCTCGCTCGTGAGATCGAGGACGGCTCGCACGTGGCCAGGCACTGCCAAACCATTGGCATCAATATGGCCGCGAAAATGTTCCAATTTTAATTTACCTTCAGCAACGTACTTGGGAAAAACTGCCTGGACCATGGCTTCAATAAATTTGGCACGAGCTTCGCATTCGCCTTCACCGGTCAGTAATAAATCGGTTAAACGGTTATTGGCATTATTGTAATTGCCTTGCTGTTTAAGTATCCAACCAAGTGTTTCCTCTTCACTCCAATGATTGGCCTGTTGCCTATTAGCGGCCTCGGCCAAGGCATCAAAATGAGCCCGGGCTTTAGCGACATCCTCAACACTAGTGCCACCAAGTAAACGTTCTTGTTCGAGATAAAGGCTGATGAGATTGACTGGTAACGGCTCTCCTTTGTCTATTTTCTCCTGGTACTTATGCATTAAGCCTTCCGCTGTATGCCGTGCCTCGTCCTTGGTCAAAGAGGCATTAATAACCTGCGGAATACGTTCGACGGCAACAATAATATCGTCATGATCAAGATAGGCGACATTCCAGGCAACAAAAAGAACTTTAAGAAATTTGTAGTATTTGTTAGAAAGTTTATCTAGGCGGCTCTCGTCGAGAGTCTCTTTCTTGTCCGTCAGATAACCTTTGATGCGCTCGAACTTGCTCGGCTGCTCACCACCCCCCCCTGAACGACGCTCCGACATAAAGATAATTTAGTAGATTAAGCTACCACCTAAAGCTATCAAGTTGTTTGGAGATATATGAGAACCAGTCAGCGTAACCAGCGTCGCTCGGGTGGAAGAGATCAGCGGCGTAATATTTTTTGGGATCGAGAGCGAATGGGTCGTAGCTAGCGTCGCGATAAAGATCCACAAACTGCACGTCACCGTTTGTAGCATCGACGGCAGTTATGAAGATTCTACGAATAAACCGGCTACGAATCGTAAAAATCCAACGCAAGGCCCAAGGTAATAGCGGCACCGTACCGACGTTGCCGGGCGTGGTCAAGAGGACGTGCGAGGCCTTGCTGACGGCTAGTTGTAAAACATGCTTAATGTCTGAATCCAACTGAGAGTACGTGGTAAAGTGGACGTTGTCGTTGCCTCCAACATTAATGAAAATTAAATCGAAGTGTCCAGGTAGTTGTTTGATCTGCTCAATCACCTGCCAAGTTCGAGCGCTGATAGCAGCTACGTTCACCACCTCGGCTTGCGGGTACTTAGCGCCTATCAAAGCAGCTAATGAATACTCAGTGGCGCTGGCGCCAGCCCCGACACCTGTGCTATCGCCGACAATACCAATCCGCAGGGAAGCCTTGGGTAACTGGCGAGAAAATGGCGTGGCGGACCGGGCGATTTTTTCGCCGACCGATATTAGATGCAAGACGCGCTGTCGCTCATAGGTTACGTAGAGGAAGATGAGTCCAAGAATAATCAAGAGCAGCGGCATGATCATAGAACAAAAATCAAAACGCCGGCCGTTGCCATTAGCAACATAACGAGTACGCCAAGTATGTTAGACCACTTTCCGTTAGTATGTTTGCCCATGATCTTCTTGTTGTTGGAGATGAGCAGGATGAGGAGTAGTAATGGTGGTGCAACCAAGCCATTCATGACGGCGGTGTAGTACAACATGGTGAACGGTGGGATATGCAAGAAGTTGATGAGTACGCCAACCGAAGTGGCAAGGATAATGATACCGTAGAAAATTTTGGCTTCGTACCATTTTTTGGACAGGCCACCGACGTGATCGAATGACTCGACGACGGCGTATGAAGCTGAACCAGCTAAAATTGGCACGGCCAACAAACCAACGCCGATGATGCCAATCGCGAACAAGGCAAAAGCGAAGTTACCAGCCAATGGTCGCAAAGCCTCCGCAGCCGTGGCAGCCGTGTCGACCTGCAAGATGCCGTGTGCGCCGAGTGTGCTGGCTGTTGTGACAATAATGAAGAACATGATGAGGTTCGAGAAGAACATGCCGACTACAGTGTCGAGTCGCATATCCTTAATTTCCGCCAAGAGATTCCGCTTCTTGAGTTCCTGTGCCTCCTCGACCTCCTCATTCGCTTGCCAGAAGAAGAGGTAGGGCGAAATGGTGGTCCCGAGCACGGCGACGATGTTGAGAATATATTCTTTGTGCCAAGAGAAACTTGGAACAATCGTCGACCAAGCCACAGCGCCCCAGTTTTGTTTGACGACGAAAGCGGCGATGACGTAAGCAAAGAGTGAGAGCGTCAAGAATTTTAAGAACTTGGCGTAACGCGGATAACTGACGAAGATTTCGAGCAGCAATGTGACAATAGTGATAGCGAGCAGCCAGACTACGAACGGAACGCCAAGCAATAACTGACCGGTGGCCGCCATGGCACCCAAGTCAGCCCCGATGTTGATAGTGTTAGCGATCATGAGCAGGCCGACGGCGACGTAAAGAACTGGCCGCGCATAATGGCGACGAATGACGCCGGACAGTCCCCGACCGGTCACGATGCCAATACGGCCGCACATTTCCTGGACGACGGTCATGAAGGGAAAGCTGAATAACGCTAACCAGAGCTGGCTGTAGCCGAATTGTGCGCCGGTTTGGCTGTAAGTGCCGATGCCGCTTGGGTCGTCATCCGCGGCCCCGGTAATAAAGCCTGGGCCTAAGCGTTGCCAGATGTTTTTTTTCATAAGGTTCGAAGTTCCAGTCAACGCGAGACTTGTCGCTCGCAACTGCCAATCTCCTATTCCTAGCTGCACCTCGTCAACCGCACCAGCCGTCTCACCTCGTCTGACTCGGGCGCTGGCGCAGGCCACGTCGGTCGCGACCGACGTGGCAGGGCCGAGGTTGGCGTCGTCATAGAAGATATGGCAGTCGCTCGCTCCTACAAGGCTCAGGCTCAACACTGGTTATTTAACGGCTGGGCCGTTATTGATATACATTGACGAGTCAACGGTGCGGTCAAAGCAGGAGTCACCAGTGCCGTGTGACCAGTTGTTACTGTAGGGTGAGTTGCCGTAAATATCACGGGTTGGGACCGGTGTGGTTGCTATTGATGGGGTCGAGGTTTCCCTGCTGTCGGTGGCGAAGTTAGCACAGAGGGTGAAGGTACTTTGCGTCACGCCAGTAGTCGCGTCGGCCATGACGGTGTCCTGCATAATGTAGGTATATGCTGCCCCGCTGGCTGGGTCCACGGGAGCCACAAAGCCGTTCAAGGTGTTGGTCAAACTTTCCATTGATTTAGGTAAAACGTGTTTGGTGGTGTAGTAATTAATGACTTCGTTTTGGATGATAGAAAGATCATTAACACGAGTTTCGTCAAAGCGAACGGCACGCTGTTGTGCGGGTGAACCGACCAGGACGAAGCCGAGGATAATGGCAGCTACTAGGATAACTGAGTTCGCAATAGCAACTGTCCTCGGTACCTTGGTCGGAGCAGTAACGTCGCGGCGCAAATCCCAGAGGTAATAAGCGAAGACACCAGCCGAAGTGAGCAAAACGATGATGACTTTGAGAATGAAGCGCGTGGTGATTTCGCCGTTTAGGAAGTAGTTAACGAGCGTCACTAAGTCGACAATCATCGTGATGGCGGTGGCGAAGAGGGTTAAGTAAAGCAACCACTTTTTAATGCCGAGTTCGTGCTTAGCTGGGTTGGCTTTGACGTCCCGGTTGAGAAACCAGGAGATAAGAACAAAGACTGGCCAGACCACGATTAGGATGGCCATGCTAGTGCGAATGGCGTCGAGTGCACCGACGTATGAGTAGCTTAAGACGTCAGGCCATTTGACGTTGACGTACTGAAAAAGCAAGGCGATGAAGCTGCCGAAGCAGGCGTAAAGTGTGCCGATGGCGAGCAGATGGCCAAAAACATCGCGAGCAGTGGAGTGCTGACTCTTCACCTTGAGATTTTTCATAGAGTAATAAATTATGATTACTCATAGTATAGCAATAATTCACTCTTATTGTATACGTTGAGCGTATACGCTCAACGTATACAATTCCACGGTGTGCTCGCCATAACAAAGAGGATGTTGCGATGCTCGGCTTTGAAGATATTGGCACCCTGAGCTTTGCGTGAATCAGCAATAAAGACGCCGTGCGGAGAGGTCGACGCGGCGGCCGCGGCTAGGATTGCCTCAGCCAAAATCGATGAAGTGCCGAGGATACGATGAGCAACGAGGAATTCAAGTTGGGCATCGAGTGGTACTGCGTCGCCGTGTTGTTCGATGACCTGCTCGGCTAACGCTAATAAGTGTTCGTAAGCTGCACGATGCTTGGTAATCGGCGAGCTGTAGAACTTGGAGGCGCCAATAATGGCGTGAGTGGCGAAGTAGACTAAAGCGCGTGGTTTGTAGGTGTCGACGTCGACCACTCCCCGCTCTAACGCTTTAACTAAGACGGCAGGATCTAACTCACAAGGGAAAACCTCGCCGAAGAGATTGGCGATGAAATATAGAGGATTGATAGCTGAGGTGCTTAGCAGTAATAGCTCGTGCTCGTCAACCTGTAAATCACGCCACAAAGTCTGCAACCGTTCTTGACCGATGACGGCAAGAGCAGCGGCGCGAACATCAGTCTCGTAAATTGTCGAGGCGAAGAGGGTTTTGGCTAGAATGCTTTGGATGGCAATGAGCTTGGGATACTTGGCGAGAACTGGAGTGCGTAGACTAGGCGATTTTTTACTTGTTGCAGAGTGGTTGATGATGGCTTGGAAGTGATCCTCGATGTTTTTTGCTTTGCCGAAGACGGCGCTACGTAATTGCTCGAGGTGCTGCTTAGCGTCGGCGTCTAATGTCCACAAATATTTACGACTCCACCAGTGAAAGGCCACGCTCGGCAAATACTCGATATTTGCTTCGTACCAATGAGTGACGGACTGCGCCATGGGCACTTTGGCGACGTGCAACAAGGTCGCCACGTAGTCGATAATTTTGGCGGCCACGTCAATGCCAGTCACGCCCTGAAAGCCATTGTTGGCCCATTGCGGTACGGTGTTAACTTCCATGAAATACCATTCGCCAGTCTCGACATGACGAATGAGGTCCACACCACAAATTTGTAAGCCGAAGATAGTGGCTACGCGGGCAGCGAGTTTGCAAGCCATGGCGTGTTCGTGAGCGTCGATGACGACTTCGCCGGTGCCGCCTTGGGCTAGATTATTGCGGTGCTCCCCTGCTTTGGCCACGCGCTTCATGACGCCGAGAGGGACGCCAGCAACCATGAAAATTCGGTAATCACCATTATTGGGAATGAATGATTGATAGACGTAATCGTTAACCGAGCCGGGTAATTCGTCCGCCTCCTCCGCTGATTTGAGCAGATAGACGCCAGCACCACGACTGCTAACTGGCAGTTTGGCGATAACCGGGAAAACTAGACTGGCGAGGGCGGCAAATTCGACTGTCACAATGCCGTCGAGGCCGAGCTCCTCATTCACGCGAAGTTGCTGGTAGCGCTTGGAACGAACGAGTGGCGTGCGGAGTAAGGCCTGGTTAATGAGCGCGCAACCGCGAGCTTCCGCCGCCGTTAAAACTTCGGCCCTTTTGGCTGGCGTCAAACGGCCAGAACGCCAAAGAATGATGCAGTTATGTAAAGCGTTAATCTGGGCCGTTACTTCAGCGGCCGAGCCGGTAACGACGACCGTGGAAATATTTTGCGCTGAGGCTGCTTTGAGCAACAATTCAATGTGAACCGTCTGGTATTTGGCGACGATGGCGAGTTGCGGAGAATTCATAATTGGCCCAAGTCTAGCAGCTAACTACGAAAAACAAAAATAGAGCCCCGCGGTGAGGCTCTTATGGCGCTAGTTATTTAAGTGTTTTAGCGTAGGCTTTCAGACCGACTTTTTGCGCATCCGTAATAGCAGCGGTCGGACGCTTGGCGTGAATTATGGCGAGTGCCTGTTCAAGCGTATTGCCCTGCTTGATGAGATAGGCGGCAAAGAGTGTTGGTGCCCGGCCGTGGCCGTTACGGCAATGGATATAGGCTGGTAGCTGACGAGCGGCGCAGAACTCGAGCATCTGCACACCGAGGATTAATGCGTCGGGTGTTGGCGGTAGATGATCGGGTGTTGGTAGCCACAAGAAATAGTCGACACCATGCGGGGCATCGATGCGTAAATCCTCCAAGCTGATGTCGACCCTGACGCCTTTGCTTAATAACTCTTTAGCGAAACCAAACTGGCAGCACATGTTGGTGCCGATGTAGACTAAGTCGGTGATTTGCTGATAATCAAAGCCGGGTAAGCCCATGACGTGATTAAACCCGTCGACGATTTTATTTTTCATACGAGTGTAGTATAGCGCAAAGTAAACAAGACCTAAAGACTAAAGTGGAGTACACTGTGAGTAATATGACTATCATTGAAACGCTACGCACGCCGAGGATTAGTGGTTATGCTATATTCGACTTCGCCGTTTCGTTCCTAGCGGTTTATTTAGTAGCGCCAACGTTGACTAAACTGGCGCGCAAAATAAAACTTGAAGTCCCCAAACATAGCTGGCTTTATTTAACCGTACCGCTAAGCGTCGTCATTCATTTACTGGTTGGAACGATGACACCGTTGACGCTAGCGACTCTTGATCTGCACGATCATCTTTTTGTTAAGTTGGTCATCGTTCTGCTCGTTGTACTGGGAGTAAAAGATATTCGGGTGATCGGTAAGAAAAACAAGTAATACAAAACTCTCAGAACCAAGTTGGCTCTGAGAGTTTTTTTATTGTTATTCAATTTCTTCATCGGCTTTGAGGTCCTGGTACTGCTCTTCCATGGCGTGCCATTCACGACGCAGGGTGTCGACCAAGGCATTCTTGACGTCGATAGCTAATTCTTTCTTGGTGGCGTATTCCTCGACCACAGTTTCTACCAAGTTGTCGTAGGTTTCCTTGGTGACGTCTTCCATTTTGTGCAAAGCCTTCTTAATCTTCTTAGCCAACATCTTGGCGTCGTCCTGCACATTCTCGAGTAACTCTTGGCCTGGTTTAGTGAAGGCAAAGCCAACAGCGGCACCGACGGCTAGCAGGCCACCGAGAATGAGACCCTTCTTGAATTTATTTTCCATACGTATTTGATTATCGAATTACTTAACTATCTTTTCACCACGAATGATACGAATGAGAACTACGATGATAGCGAGAATCAGTAAAAAGTGGATAAAACCGCCAAAAGCGTGAGCGGTAACTAAGCCTAAGAGCCAGAGGATGAAGAGTACGACGGCGATGGTCCACAGCATATTTGTTTTTTTAGGAATTAGCTTCTTATAGACCATACTCTCCCTTGGCTAATAAAGATAGCTGAGCTATTAGCTCCCTACTCAATCTGATACCCCTTCGCAGCAGCCCAGTCTTCCACGGCGTTAGTGATCATTGGTGAGTTAGCCAGGTCGACGTTAACGTCCCAAGTGTTGCCGTCCTGGTCTTCGCCATGAGCGTTGCCGTCGGCCTTAAGTTCCGCGGTAAAACTGAGGGTATCGCCGTAACCGTTATCTAAAGAGTCGAGGAAACCGCCGCTGAAGGTAGCGTCGATGTTGTAAGTGCTGCCGCTTGAGGCTGAGTAGGCCTCGACCGTCTCCGTGCCATTAATGTAAGGCGCGATGTAGTACCAGTAATTATCTAAGGCATCCTGACGGCTAATGCTAGTTAGGTTAGCTGAGTTGCTGGCACTACCCTCGTCGGTTGGCGAGACTTCGGTGTTGGTCGAGCTTGAGCAACCAGCACCGATTAAGGAAATACTGATGAAGCAGAGAGCGGCTGGAGCGATACGAGACAGGAACTTCATAGACTACTATTAATGATACAAAAGATACTCGCACGTTTTTTCAGTCAGATGTTGGGTATGGTCATTTTCTAGGCCAAGGAATAAACATCGAGACACGCTGCTTATAGGCTGCAAAGTCGGGATTAGAAGCCATTTTCTTTTCGAGCAAGGGAACGCCGGATACTTTCAAGATTAAGAAGGTGATGGTGAGTGGGCCAAGCACAGCGATAAGACCACTCGGTACTGATAGCGCTATGAGCCAGATCCCCCACCATTGCGTAACTTCGCCAAAATAATTGGGGTGACGGGTGTAGGCCCAGAGACCGCTTTGCATGAGCTTGCCTTTATTGGCCGGATTTTTTATGAATGAGGCCAGTTGAGAGTCGCCCACTGCTTCGAAATAAAAGCCCAGCGACCAAACGGCTAAACCTACAAAATCCAGCCAGCCAAGCGGTGCACCTGGACTCATATTAATCAACAGCACTGGCAGAACAATCAGGTACAAGAGAGTGCCTTGCAAAAGATAAATTTGGAAATATGAGCGTAGATAGAACCACTTGCCCCAGTCTTGTCGCCATTGCTGATAACGATAATCCTCTGGTTTGTTTTTGTTCCTACTGTAGATATGCCAGGCTAGTCGCAAACCCCAAACACTGACTAGAAGACAAACAATAAGACCACGTAGACCGCCGACACCGTAAAAGAAAAATGAAATCCAGGAAAGGGTGACAAAACCCAGCCCCCAGGCGACATCCGCCACGTCATTTCTTTTTTTAAGTAAAGACACGACGAACCAGAGGCTCATGTAGCCTAAGAGAACTAAACCGAGAACGATAAAATAACTCATAAGCCGATTTTACTAGCTATGAAATAAGCTATTGTCGAAACTGAGGCGGCGAGAGTGGCGCCCCAGGCGAGATCTACTATTGTGATGAACAGCGGCCAGTCCTTAGCAACTGCGAGGTTGGTTAGGTCGTAGGTTGCGTAACAAACTAAGCCGAACAAGGCGCCGTATAGCAGGGCATACGACCATGAACCTTGCTCGACAGCTGGAGCGATAACAAACACCACCAGTCCAGCGATGAAAATGAGGTAGAAAATAATGGCGGCAAGCCAGTTGACGTCAGGCTTTAATAAAAACCCGATTTGCTTACTATAAAGATTCTTAGCTATTAGACCGAGCCAGGTCATGTCTATGGCGAAGAAAACTGGTAGGGCTATAGCGTAAAGTTTGATAAACATATTTTTTAATTAAGCGGACAAGTATTTTTTCCTAACGCTGCGTAAAAGAGGCACCAGCTAAAGATTGCCTCCCAGAGGCAAAAGCCCGAAAGGAAGATGAGGAGTGGACTCCAGGAGGTCGTGATTGCTAATAATAGTAGCCCCAAGCCTATCGCTAACCGCAACAACCGATCAAGTCGACTGATATTCTTGTGTGCTCTGCCCGCTTTGCCTTTAGCGAAATGTCGCCAGAGCACGCGATAGACCAGACCAAGCAGGCCAGCTAAGAAATACAACGCAACAATCTGACCCCAACCAAAAGGTGAAAAAATAAAGCTAATTGGCGACTCATTGAAAAAATTCTTTTTAAGCTCAGGGATGACAGTGAGAGCATTGAGCCCTTCTTTCAGATTGAAGGCCTCTACCTCCCCAATAGCCAGCGAATACTTGCTATCATTATGGCTGCTAGAAACTCTTATCTCATAGTTACCTGGCTCCGCACGAGCTCTGTATTCTGGGCCTAGCAAATATGTGTCAGCACCGAATGGCTCGTAAAACTTTTCCCAGACAAAATTCGGTCCATCAAGTTTTGTTAGTTCAGTGCCATCCTTCATGATAACGACTGACAAATCCTTAGCCTGCCCCGCGATATCTGGTACAAGAATATTAGTATAAAGGTTGAAGGCCGTACTTGACTCTATAAAATAACTATCTGGCTCACCAACTAGCTGGCTATAATAAGCTTTGGAAATTTCGGGAGAAGGTACTTGAGTAACCCGACTCGTGGTAAGGCGAGGTTGGTGCGCAGAGACTACTAACGGTGATAGAAAGATGGCTAGTACTGGTAATATTGCCAGTTTTAGAAATTTATTTGGCATACTAGAGATTTTCGTTAGTTGCCCGTATTATATACTAATTACAAGGATAAGTCTCTGTGATGTTACTAGTAGTTCTGTTGTGCAAAGCAAAGAGCCGCACCCCGAAGGATGCGGCTCAAGGCCTGGCCGAGTACGGCTAGGAGTCGCGAACGTCGTCGATTTTCCCCTCGACGGAGTTGACCTTGCTCTTCTTGTCTTCGTTGATCCAGCAAGACCGGACGCGGATGGTCTTGGGATCGGTCGGCTGGCTGCCAGGTGCCCGACGATAGTGCGCCCGACGTTCATGGGTGGCGACGCTCCCCGCGAACTCGCGTTGCACCCCGGTTGGCGTGCCGTCGATCAGCTGGCCGACAGTGATGACACCAGACGCTGTGACCGCGCAGATGTCCTCGCTCATGAGATCGGCTGGCGGACTCTCGTCCACGACCGAGCCCAAGTGCGAGGAGTGTCGGCGGCCAATCACCACATTGCCGTTGGCCATCAGCTCGCAGAAGCCGGTGAGCAGGCTGTAGTCGTTGATGCCGTCCTGCTCACCCTCAACTGCTGTGCCTGGCAAGAAGCCGGAAGTGAGAGCGCAGATCTGGGCCCACTTGCCACTGATGAGCCGGCGTACCCTGGCAGTCGAGACCTTGGCGTTGGCGTCGCGCTTTTCGTCGGTGGTCAACGGCACATACCCCTCGAGCAGCTCTGGCAGACCGAGTGACGTGAGCATGGACTCCGGGCCGTTAGCGATGCCGAGGTACAGCATGGTGTCAACGCCGTAGTCGGAGCCAACTCGCTGCAGCTGTACGCCACTGAGCGAGAGACCGAAGCAGTAGTGAGGCAGCAGGTCATGATCGAAGTTGAATTGCCGCCGACCACGAGCCACACAGTCCTGCGCCAACCCACCTGTTACATGGAAGAGACGTTTGGAGCTTCGGACCCAGTAGTTCAGGAGCGCGGGCAGCGTCGCAATAGCCTGCAGCTCCTTGACCTTGCCGCGGTAGATGAAAGCTGGGTCATCCGCGTTGTGACCAGCGGTCAGCAGGGCGCGGAAGCGCGGCCAGTGCAGCACCGGGCCGAGGGGCTCGATGGGCAGGCCATCGTGGGTGAGCAGCCCGAAGGCGTGCATGCGGCTGGCGAGAAACATGACGTTTTCCCAGAACTCGAGAGCCTGAGCGGGACGATCTTGGAGAGCCATGGTGAACCTCTTTTCTTGGTAGAAGGTGAAAGAACGGCCCCAAAATGGGACTGGGGATTGTAGCATATTTTGCGAGATTAGTCAATAAAATCCCACTATTACAGCAAAGAACCGCACCCCGAAGGATGCGGCTCAAGGCCTGGCCAAAATTTACTGCCCAATGATAACAGGAACGCTGAGTGAGTCATCGTTCTCGTGCAATCCAGAAGGATTATCTTTCTTCAGAACTAGCGTGCCGGCGTCGCCAATAATTTGTGGGTCAGCGGTATAGTTGATCGTCGCTTTAAAGGGCACGAAGTCTGTGGTCATCCAGTCGCCTTGGGCCGTGGCGATTCCCTGTCCGAGCATGTTGCCATGAGAATCTAGAAGAAAAACCGGGAAACTTGCTTCGAAAAACCAGTTACCGCGAGCGCGACCGGTGACGAGCAGCGGACTGCTGACGGTGCTATTAGATACGGGAGGGTCGAGAATAATGAGATCGGCGTGATCTGGCGTGCTGGCCGTGGTGCCGTCAGACCAAATTACCTGCTTCATTCCAGGGATTTGCAAAATATTTACTTCCACCTGTGGTTTACAGCTGCACATGGTGATAGAAACGCCGGCCCAACCGTCAATTGGTGAAATGGTAACAACACCGTTCTTTTCCGTAATTACTGTCTGACTCAGAACCGTGTGGCATTTGCCAGTTGTAGCCGCGTCGACGGTGGCGCGAATGATCTCTGCCGTGGTCGGCCTGGCTTTCGCGATGATCCCCGTGTGCTTAACGGTGAGGGAGGCGCGGTACCCAGCGCTGTCCATATTGGCGCCGTCACAGTAGGCGGTGGTGTCCGACGCTGAAGTGAGATAAGTGTATGTGTAGTTGGTGGTCTGAACTACTAGTTGATCAGCGGAGGATTTATATAAGAAGACGGCATAGAAACCGACTCCGAGAACGGCTATAACGGCGAGTACTATTGGGATATATTTTTTCATATGTTTCACCATACTCTCTTTATGGCGGAAAGAGTAGCTGGGATAGCGTATATTCCCTCTTTCTCCATGATATATGTTTGCTCTCCAGCCAGCCCTTGAAAGGATTCTCTTCTCATGATAACCTACCCCCGTCAAAAGAGAAATATTCCCGGGTAGCTCAGCGGCAGAGCGGCTCGCTGTTAACGAGATGGTCACAGGTTCGATCCCTGTCCCGGGAGCCATGAGAAGGCGTGTGAGGTGACCCACATGCCTTGTCAAAAAGTCGTCATTGAAAAATGGCGATTTTTTGTTTAATCCTTGAGCAAATAGCGACTCTTGTTAGCTTGTCTAGAAAACCGAAGCACCTGGGACGCAAAGTCGTCGAATTTTTCTCAAACGCCCAAAAGTAGGAATTCGCCTTACTTTTTCGGTTCGAACCCCGAACAAGGTTTCGAGGCTGCAAGACTTCGGGAATTTATCAAAAGTTGCTATGATTCAGGCAATATGAGCGATAGCGCAAAACCAAACGTCATTCTCACTTCGAGCTTCAATACCGTTGCCGGAGCACTTCGAGAAAAATCCCTACTACCAAAAACGGCATCCGTCGCCTTCATCCCAACGGCTGGCGATCCTTATCCAGAACGACCTTGGATTGATGCGGATCGAAAAGCTCTCGTTGATCTGGGCTATAGCGTCATGGACATCGACCTGAAGGGTGTGACGGCGGGATCACTCGAAAAGGAACTATCCAGCCACGATATTATTTTCGTCGCAGGCGGTAACACGACCTATCTCGTTCAGCAGTCCTATATTTCTGGTTTTGCTGATTTGATTCATAGTTTCCTCAAACAAGGAAAACTGTACATCGGTTCGAGCGCAGGTTCGATTCTCGCTGGTCCGACAGTCAAACCTTTCGTAACTGAAGATATTGCAGAGTTACCAAAGGATTTCGTCTTGACGAATCCGACTTGCCTTCATCTCGTTGATTACGTCGTATTGCCTCACGACCAGGTTGAACAGTTTTCAGCAGAGCACGACAAGATTATTAAACAGCATGGCGAACAATTGACGTTCGTAAGGTTACCCGACCTGGAGTACCGTGTGGAAAATATTTGAGTATATGGAATCAATCATTCTCAACACTGGTGCCAAGATGCCTATTTTGGGTTTAGGCACCTGGAACGCTCCAAAAGGTAAAGTCGGCTTGGCGGTGAAACAAGCATTGTTAGATTTTGGATATTCGCATATTGATTGCGCACACGTTTACGAAAACGAAAAGGAGGTCGGTCAGGCTTTTTATGAAGTATTCAGTACAGGCAAACGAACAAGAGCAGATGTCTTCGTGACCAGTAAACTTTGGAATTACGATCATGCAAAAGAGGACGTTGTTAATGCTTGCAAGAAAACCTTAGCCGATTTGCAACTCGACTATCTCGACTTGTATCTCATGCATTTTGGTATTGCCTCGCCTCATGGTCTTGGCATTGAGCCACTTGATCCAAACGGTGTACTGATCACAGAAAAGATTTCCATTCGTGAGACGTGGGAAGCCATGCAGGAGCTTGTAGGTATGGGTCTCGTAAAGGCGATTGGTGTCTCAAACTTCACAGCACCAATGCTCGTCGATCTTCTGACGTACGCCGAGATCATCCCGGCAATGAATCAGATCGAGCTTCACCCGTACAATCAGCAGACCAAGTTGATCGAATTCTGTAGGCAACAGAACATAGCTGTAACCGCGTATTCTCCACTCGGTTCTCAAACAGAAATGAACAACGGCAAACCAGCTCTCCTTGAGGATGTAAAGATCGACGAAATAGCGATCGCTCACAAAAAGACTCCGAGCCAAGTGCTTCTCCGTTGGGGTATTCAACGAGAAACCGTCGTGATCCCAAAAAGCACGACCCCGGAACATATCAAAGAAAATAATGAGGTATTCGATTTCGTATTATCGGAAGATGACCTTGTAAAGATTGCCTCATTGGATAGACGACTTCGGTATGTAGATCCGTATGAGTGGTGGCGGATTCCTTACTTTGGGTGATGGGGTTTCAGATATGAACATGTACCAACAAATCCTTGAATCTTCTATTTCTGTCGATTCTCAATTTGCCGCGTTATCGGGCGAAAAGTTTTTGCATTTCAAATTATCTTTTCGTGTGTCGTCATCGCACAAGCGAGCCGGATCAATCGAAAACTATACTTATGAAGTCGGTTCGATGGCTCAGGTTCTTGCCAAAGAAAATCAACTCATCATTGCCGACGATACATTTCGTACCTACACTTGGCTCAATAAGGAACTCGTCGGTAAATCTGTTATTTGGCTAACACCACACGAAGAAGAAACGAAAGAGCGACATTGGCTTGATCGATTTATCTCCAATGAGAGTCTGCTCCAGAGTCCTCCCTATGAAATTGTTGTTATCGGTGGTGGAATTCTTCTTAATGCCGGTGCTTATGTCGCCGAACAGCTCGGAAGCGATCTGACGTATATTCCAACGACTGTTCTTGCAATGTCTGATGGATCTATTGGAGGAAAAGTACGAGCAAATGAAATAAAGGATGGACTATATCATAAGCTGTGACTTTACCTCGCGTTGTTTATAGTTCAGTTGGATAAAAGTACTGTATCAGTTTTTCAAGTGGTGTGTCGCCACCGATCCCTGCATGAGGCTTTACTGTGTTGTAGTAGTTCACGAAACGGATCAATTCCTTCTTCCGATGCTCACGGTTTTTAAACACGGTTTTCGTGTGCCAGAGTTCCATGAGTGTCTTGATGACCCGTTCGGCTTTTCCATTCGTCTGTGGATGACGAACCTTTGTATGACGTTGTTCGATGCGGTTTTCCTTACAAACATTCATAAAAGCATGCGTTCCTTCGGTCCCCCGATATTCCGTTCCGTTATCCGAATACGCAACCTCGATAGTGTACGGACACTCGTCAATGACCTGTTTCAAGAATGTTGCTGCAGATTCCTGTGTTTTGTTGGGTAGAATGGCTGCAAAGAGTTCTCGTGAGTAGTCGTCGATGCCGACGAAGAGATACTCTCGCTGCTCCATGACGACCTCTCCATGAAGGAGCGGAAGGCGTTTTGTGTCAAAATGGACCATCTCTCCTGGATATTCTTTGTTGTATCTTTTTGCTTGCTTTTTGAGCTTTTCTTCTAATTTCTGTTCGATCTTTGCAAGTCGTCGTAAACCATACTCGATGACCCGATACCGAACGTTCGTGCTGTTATGCACCGTGAAGTCGTTTGCACGACCACGCCGAAGAATCTTATAAATGGTCGGAGGGGTGATGTGATATTTCCGTTGTAAATCTACGATCCGTAGCTTCTTCTCATGTCGATCTGTAAAGATTTCTTTGCGTTGGAACGGCGTCAGTCTCGTCTTTTTGTGGATAGTCATACGTTGGTAAACAGTGTGCCACAGGGCTACGACTGTATACAACGCGGTGAAAAGTCACACATAAGCATACGTATAAAAGTTTCTACGAGCCGAATCGCATTTTGATTGATCCACGTTTTCTTGAATTATTGCCGGACAAACAGATCGCCATTGGCCTGGGCGAGGTTATTAAACATGGTGTGTACCAGTCGCGCGCTCTTTTGGAGTATCTCATTTCAAATGATTTTCATCCGCAGACTGACAAAGATAGTTTGCTTAAGGCTATCCTATGGGCAGCTGCACTCAAAGAAGTTTGTCTAAATATTGACCCTGACGAAACAACGGATGGTTCTCATATCATCATGCGGGGCGGGCATGAGGTATCCGATAAAATCGAAGAGTCGTCGCATTTTCAAATTCCGCACGGCACAGCTGTGGCGATTGCCGTATACGAAGAAATGTCACAAAAAAGTTCTGAGCTGATGCCATTGCTAGATGCCTGCTACAGGAAGTTTTCTATACCTACCAAAAATTCCTAACGAGTCACGGATCCATCTTTTATAAACAGTTGGGATTTAATATGACCGAGTAAATCCCTTTTTTCATCCTTTGAGCCTTCTTTCAGAATATATTTAGCGCACGCATAGACATCGATGTCTGGCATAATTTCTGCGACTTTAGCGGTCGCCACATGTCCTCCGAGACTCGAAATCATCTTCGTAAGCCGATCAACTTCCTGCTTGATACGTTCTACTGCCGCGAGTTTGTTGATGTCTACCTTGTCGATGATTTTGTAGAGTTGATTGAGAAGTTCCTCCTCGCGTATATACGGCTGTTTGCAACCCGTCATCCAACGCTTCATGCATCCGTAGTAGACGTAGCGTTTTGTTGTTCCGTCCTTGAGCCGTTTCACTTTTTGATCGGCACTGATGCCCGATCCGCACACGCCGCATTTGAAGATTCTCGTGAATGCGAATTCGTGAGTTCCGGGCATCGCCTTGGGGGCGCACTTCATGACTTCTTGAACCTTATCGTAAGTTTCTTTCGTAATGAGTGCCTCGTGTTTTCCGTCGTACCATTTGCCGCTTCCTTGCGGAAATTCGTACCGACCAGTGTAGAACGAGTTGTCCATCATGCGATAAATCATACTGAGCGTCACTTGTTTGCCTTTGCGTGTCGTCAATTTCATTTCGTCGTCGAGCCATCGTTTTACACTGCGCCCAGTCCAGCCTTCGTAGGCGACTTTGTGAAATGCTTCCTTAATGATCGGTCCGCGCACGGGGTCCATAAAGATTTTGCACGTGCCTTTTTCCGCGTATTTGTCGTGTAGATATCCGAGCGGTGACATGTTCGGTCGAAAACCCATCTCGATTTTCGCACGGAATCCGCGTTTCACGTTCACACCCTTGTTGTCATTCTCTAGCTTCGCCTGTCCGCACATCATCATGAGCATGAACTTGTCGCTCGGTGAATTTGTAAATCTCGTACCGTGCGTAAGGATTTCTCGAAGCAGTCCTTGATCCATAAGGTCGATCACCGTTCCGAGATCGCCCGCATTACGACTGATGCGATCCGCCGCCCATGTCAGAATCCCGTCGAATTTCTTTTCTCGAATGTCCTCAATTAAACGATTAAACTCCGGGCGTGACCCGGAGCTTTTTGCAGAGTGACTTTCTCGACGTACTTCGACAACATTCAAGCCGTCTCTCGCGGCCAGTTCAAGTGCCTCCTTGACCTGACTTTCGATTGACAATGCCTGACGCTCGTCATCCTCCGATGATTTTCTCGAGTAAAGGCAGTATTTGATCGGCACGACCTTCTCTGGTTCGTTGTTCGTGTTTTGTGCGTACATAAGTTTTGTTTACTCCTTATGACCCACACACTACCGCGTCTGTCCCGGGTGCCTAGCCCATGGAAGGAGGTAACTTAAATCCATCAAATACCACTCAAAATTGCCACAAGACGTGAGTTTTGAGACAATACCGTCACTTATGTCTCTTCTTCGTATTAACGGCGATAAGCTCCAACAAATCCAAGAAACCGAGCTGAAGCTTGAGAAGGATTTGCAAAAGCTGACGGAACAGAACCTTGAAACGGTTTTTGGTCTTCAGTTTGTTTCGACCGAATTTGCCCTCAATAATCTTCGCATCGATACGTTGGCGTACGATACCGAGACAGCATCTTTCGTGATCATCGAATACAAGCGCGACCGAAGTTTCAGTGTTATTGATCAGGGTTTTGCCTATTTGGCACTCATGTTGAATAACAAGGCAGATTTCATTTTGGAATACAACGAAAAAATCGGTACCAGTCTTCGTCGCGATGACATTGATTGGTCGCAGAGCCGCGTGTTGTTTATCGCTCAAAGCTTCACTGCTCACCAGCTCCAAGCGATCAATTTTAAAGATTTGCCTATCGAGCTCTGGGAAGCGAAGAAATATAGCGACGACCTCATCTCTTTCAATCTCATCAAGGCTTTACAGTCCGCCGAATCAATCAACACTGTATCGCACAACGAAGTTGTTTCGACGGTGAGCAAAGAAGTCGAAGCGGTTTCCGCTGAAGAAGTCTTTGCCCGAGCAAAGGACGACATCAATGATCTTTCTCAAGAATTGCGTCGACGCATTTTTGAGGTAGATACTCGTTTTCAGGAAAAAGCCACGAAGCGATACGTCGCCTACAAAATCGGTTGGAGAAATATTATCTCCATTGAGCCGGTTACTGGACGCCTTAACGTGACTTTCACTCGTACACGTCCAGAGGATCTCAATGATCCCGAAAGCAAAGCCAAACTCCGTAATAAATCCCTAGAACACTACAATCAATATCTCACCGATGTAAGTGTTGCCGAACCAAGCGATGTAGACTACGTCATTTCACTTTTGAAACAAGTACTTGCGCGATTCCAAAAGGAAGAGATCATCTAGCTCTCTGGACACAAAAACCAGCGCATAAAAACGCTGGTTTTTTGTATCTGACTATTTATGTTCGTTGACCGACTTTACAACGTGATCGAACATCTTTTCGCCGAAGTATGCCTTCAAGTCTGGATTCTTATCGAGCTTCTTATAGAAGTCGAAATGACGATTGAGCATTTCCACGAGTTCTTGACCAAGCACCTCGTCAAACTTGATCTTCGCCGTATCACGGGCGTTGTTCTTAATAGAACCCTGCAACATCGGGTTATTCGCTAATCGTTCACCAAGCTGATTCGTGATAACAACGTCTTCAAGTGAGAATTCTGTCCCGAAGCGGTCATTGATATCGGTGATGATTTTCGAGAGGCGATCTTGCTCCTTCACTTCTTCACTTCGTGTGCCGCTTTGCATCGGTTCGAGCGAGCCTTGCTCGTCCTCAAGACGAATCGCATCCTGACCACGGTGCACAATTTTGTATGATTCCATATCGACACTATCTAGCACTTCCGTCGGTAATTCCTCCTTGATTCGTGGGAGCTTCTTCAACAAAAGGCGCGTGAATGTGTAGAGCTTTTCCAGCTCTGAGCTTTCGTACGGGATAATCTGCGAAGCAAACGCGTAACGACGAACGAAGTCCGTACACTTCTTTCGGAAGTCCTCCTGTTCCTGTGGAAGACAGTCTTCGAATTGCTGAACAGTTGCATCAAGAATGGCGTTGATCGTTGCCGGAGGAGCATTGTGGAACAGTTCTTGCACGAATCCGTCCACCTCGTGTTGCGTGAAAAGTTTGAACGAATACAAATCCCTTTCAAGATCATGGAGAATGTTCGGATCGGTACCTTCCGAGAGAACCGTTGTTGTGTAGTAAGGCTGGAATGACTCTTGAATATCACCCGCATCGTTTACGAAGTCGAGCACGAATACCTCATCCTTATCTGAAGTCGTACGATTCAATCGACTCAATGTCTGTACGGCACTGACTCCGCTCAACTTTTTATCGACATACATGGAAGCCAGCAGAGGTTGATCGAACCCTGTCTGGAATTTTTCAGCGACAATGAGAAATTTGTACTCATTCTGTTCAAAAGTCTTTGCCGTAGTCGCTTCAGGAACACCGTTCATACCTCCTTCGGTATATTCAACCATCCCATCCTTTACCGTGCCCGAGAAAGCCACCAGAGCCCTGTAGGGATAGTTGTGTTCGCGCAGATAGGCATCCATGGCTATTTTGTACCGAACCGCGTGTAAACGCGATTTTGTCACAATCATCGCCTTTGCCTTGCCATGAATCTCCTTAGCAATACGAGCACGGAAATGCTCAGCCATGATTTCCACTTTCTTCTGGATAGCATGCTCATGTTTCTCGACATAGCTAATCAAAAGACGTTGCGCCTTTTTCTTGTCGAATTCCGGATCATCCTCAACTTTCTTCAACAACGAAAAATATGCTTGATACGTTGTGTAATTCTTGAGTACGTCCAGAATGAATCGTTCCTCAATGGCTTGTTTCATCGAATACAAACTGAACGGATAATACTTTCCGTCGATCGGGCTCTTTGTTCCGAACAGCTCCAGAGTTTTTTGTTTCGGAGTCGCTGTAAACGCAAAAAAGCTGATGTTGTCCGTTTTCACCTTTCGGCTGCGGAGCTTCTTCAGGATCATTTCTTCTGTCGTCTCAGGCTCTTCAGAATCCTGTTGCGCCGCTTCGTCGAGGCTAGACGTCGTCAGTGCTTCACGGAGATTCGCGGCTCCTTCGCCAGTCTGCGAAGAATGTGCCTCGTCGATAATCACCGCAAAGTTTTTCCCTGGGAGATTCCCAATCGAATCAACAATGAACGGAAACTTTTGAAGCGTAGTGATAACGATCTTCTCTCCGGTTTCTAACGCATCCTTCAGCTCCTGCGAGCCTTCGGTAATCGCCTTCACAACACCCGCGCGTTGCTCGAACTGCGTGACCGTATCCCGCAATTGGCGGTCGAGCACACGACGATCTGTAATCACGAGAACGGTATCAAAGACCTTTTTGTCATCAGAGTTGTGTAACTCTGAAAGACGATGTGCCGCCCAGCCGATCGTATTGCTCTTGCCGCTACCCGCGCTGTGCTGAATGAGATAGTTCCGTCCCGCACCATTTTCTTTTGCATCTACGAGTAAACGCTGAACCGTATCGCGTTGGTGATAGCGAGGGAAGACAAGGGCTTCCTTGATGGTTTCCTTGCCTTTCTCGTCGGTACTCTTCAACTTTTGTAACGTGATGAATTTACCAATAAGTTCCAGAATACTCAGCTTCGTCCATACATCCTCCCAAAGGTATGCCGTTTTGTATCCGCGGTCATTCGGCGGATTGCCAGAACCGCTGTTATATCCCTTGTTGAAAGGCAAAAAATACGTCTTGAGACCCGCGAGCTTTGTTGTCATGTACGCTTGATCCGCGTCCACGGCAAAGTGTGCCAAACATCGCTTGAAAGCCAAAAGAGGCTCTTTGTGGTCTCGATCCGTACGGTATTGCTGAATTGCATTCCTGACCGTCTGTCCGCTCAGTTGATTCTTTAGTTCAATGGTGAAGATTGGGAGACCGTTCAAGAAAATAACGGTATCAATGGAAAGATCGGGATTCTTTTCACTGTAATGCACCTGCCGCATGACGCTCAAGATATTTGCCTCATACAGACCCCGAGTTTCCTCGTTGATTCCAGAGTTCGGAGGGAAATATGCCATTTTAAAGCTCACACCATGATCGGTGAAACCGTTACGGAATACATCAAGCGCACCTCGTGTTTTCACTTCATCGGTCAACCGACCAAACAAATGCTCATTCAATTCTTCTCCATGAATTTCTAACAGTTTCCCAACCGATTCGGGTTGCGTCGAGTCCAGAAACTCCAAAACCATCTCAGGATCCAAACAAAGATTCTTGAGATAAAGTTGATTCGATTGCTTGCGATATCCGTTGGCATCGATGAGCTGTTTCTCGATGTACTCCTCGAAACCGATTTCTTTAGTGTTAGTTGGCATATATTTTTCTTAGTGTAGCAATTCTTTTCTGTATTGCAGATGAATTTTTGTTGGTTGCTTTCATGAAAGCCATGACCTCGTAGTGGAATCCGTTGTGGAGTAGGCGTTCGGATAATCGATCTAGCGATGCCACGAAGTCATCCTTTTCCCTGTCGTGTAATCGCTCGTGAATTGCTGAAAATTGATACGTTCTAGCGTCTTTAAGAAAATCGTCATCCAGATACCAGGAAAAAAGTTTAACTCTTTGAGAATAAGCGACTTTTTCCCAATTACAGGTTAAAGCACGGTTCAGTAGTGGTAAACCACGAGCTTTTATTTTTTCTCGTTGGTCGCTGACGATTATCTTTGTCACCTCATCGATAAAATTATTTGATTTGTCCGGATCCTTGTTTGATCCAGGTTGAAGTAAGATATCAAACAGCTTATATGAACGGTACTCAATCATCTCATCAACAGTTCTGATGACCACCTTCTTTTGATTGATGGCTAAACCCAAAGCAAGCAGTTTTCTGGAAGCGCAGTAAATGACATGTTCAATTTGATCACGATTTTTTACAATGATTGCCTGGTCATCGGCGTATCGGAAATACTTTGCGCCAATTTCATCGCAAATTTTCTTGATGTAAATATCGTATTCTTGGAGATAAAAGTTCGCCAAAATTCGCGAGCAGTCAGACATGGCATCTTGTGGCAACCCTACCGTTTGAGGATTGTAATGATTGATCGACTTGTTCCAGAAATTTAGGAAATGAAAAAGAAGTGAAAGTTCATCACGATATTTCCCGTCAAAAACCTCTCCTATTTTACGTTTTAAAATGTCTAAATTAATCGAATCGTAAAAATTAGCGATATCTAACTCAACTACGTATCCCTCGCTGGATTCCTTCAGTGAAACGTAAAGTTTCGCGTTGAAATCCTTGTACGCGATATACCACGCCGTTGGCGAAAACGACCAAGACGGCATTGATACTGTTGGATCGAAAAGATTTTCAATCTTTTTTTGTATTTCTACTTCTTCTGCATCTCTATAGTTTAAGCCACTGATGCTCCAGCCGCCGAAAGTATTTTCGGTTCTATTTCGAGCAAGTTTATGCTCGAGTCGAATGACGCAATAGTAATAAACGATGTAGTCCTTAATAGTAAAAACAGGAGAGATACGAGCAACACCAGATCCTTTGTTGTGAGCAATGTAAAATTCTGGCTTTACTGGATGATATGTTTTGCCTTTAATTTCCGTATAAACCAACTTCAAAAGTTCCTCTTTTTCTTGGTAGGAAGAGGGTGTGTTAAGAGGCAAATTCTGGAATGCTTTCCAAAATTTACGCCCAAAAATCTTTTTGAATGATTTATAGCCGATCATGTATTTCTATGTACCGCTCACTGACTTCACAATGAGCGATTCACGGTACTCAATCAGTAACTTGCATGATCTAATGATGCGATCCGTCGCAGCATCTATCTTTTTTAGTGTTTGGTTTAATTCGGTAATAATTCGTTTTTGTTCACATAGAGACGGGAGAGGAATCTCTGTATTGGCTACTGATGCGTGGTCAAGGCTTTCGACTGTTGCGCCTAGTTTGCGCCACTTATTAAGCAAGTTAGTTACGTTACCGTCTACAAAATAACGCAGATATTCTGGGTCTACTGCGTCGTTTGTAATCAGCACCTTAATGTCCTGATTCACTGCAACGCTAACTTCATTAACAGCAGTGGGAAGTGAATGTCTTAAAATTCCTGAACGGTATACCAAGAGCCATGATCGCGGTGGAATCAACATTCCAGCAGTGTTAGCGAGGCCTAATTCCGTGATCGTATCTTCGGTGGTTCTAATCACCTCGCTCTTCATATCTTTCGGCGATACCCAAGGAATAGATCCGTTCCAATAGTTTAAGTTTGCCGTTTCTGGAGTGCCACCACTATAAAAGTGTCCGAGATGTTTAAGTTTTTTAATCTTCCAATCCGCTGGAACCTTCCCAATCCATTCCACACCGCTCTCAATATATTCAACACTTTTATCTAAACCCCGCGTGACGGCATGATGGATGATGGCTACGCGTTGCTCTTTAAGTATTCCAATAAGTAATCTTTTCTGTTCGATCAACCGTGCAATAGATTCCGAATCAGTATCCAGCTTCTTCGCTACCTTTAATTGATCAACCAGCGAAGGAAGATCAATTTTTTGATCGCCAATAAAAGTCCAATTAGCGCGAGGCATTTTAGAACCGTAAGTCGAATTATCTACGGCCTTAATGAAGTCGTCAGCTCGCAACCGATAGGCTAAGAACGCTGGGCTAACCTTCTCTTTTTTTGAATTGAGGACTAGCAGTTCTCCAGTACAAACTCCTTCGTTCTTTGCCAATACAACTTTTGCAAGATAAGGGCGAAGCTTCCCAAATAAAACGTCATCTTTTTGGTAGTAACTAGTAACACCATCGGAAACGATTGGGGTTTCCGACTCGATAATTTTACCGGTGCCACTCTCAATATTTTCCAGCCCAAGATACGACAATCCGTCTTCAGATTGACCTCGAGTACCCCTGAGCGGGGCAATGTATTTGATCTTTATAGATTCGCTCATATTACAAGCTTGCCATGAGCTTCGAGATCTCTTGCTCAAGTTCCTCTATTTCCTTTTTGATGACTTCGGTCGAACGCGGTGCCTCGTACTTGTAGAAGAAGCGGGTCACAGGAACTTCATAGCCAATTCGACCGAGCTTTCCGTCCTTATGATCGGTACACGTTTCGTCGATCCATGCATCGGGGACGTACGGTTTTACCTCACGATCAAAGTACACTCGAGCGTCTTCGTTTAGTGGCACATTCTCGCTATCTCGCAGAGTGCTGTCTGGCTCTATGCTTCCATCAGCAAGAGTGCAGACGTCGGCTTTCTCATCGCGTTCGCCGAGCATCGATAGAATGAATTTCAATACCGGCTTCTTGAGTTCAATCTTTTGCTCGTCGCATCGCTTTTTCATTGCCTCGACAAACTTTTCTTGGTTCAAATATGCCTCATCACCGAAGTTCTCGATGAGATGAAGGAGCTTTTGTTTTTCTGGATCAGGCAAACGGTCTTTGGTCATGAAGATCTTCCAGAACACTTCGTGTCCTTTGAGACGCTCAATCCGTTCAGCTGATGCCTGAAAGTTCATCCGCAACGGACGCTCGACGACTATTTGTCGGTATCCAAAATCACTGTTCTTGAAGATCTTAGAGTATTCATTTTCGGCGAATCCCTTGTACAGCTCAAGAACCTTCGCGCGATGGGCATCGGTGATTTCGTTGCGCTTATTACCAAGGCTCTTCCGCATCTTTTCCGAGAAGCCGCGAGCATCAATAATTTGAACCACGCCTTTGCGCTTATCTTCTTTCCGATTCGTCACGAACCAGAGGTACGTTGGAATACCCGTGTTGAAGAAGAGTTGGTCCGGGAGCGCGACGACAGCTTCCAACCAATCATGTTCCAAAATCCAGCGACGGATTTCGCTTTCACCCTGACCAGCATCACCTGTGAAGAGCGGTGAGCCATTGAAGACGATGCCGATGCGCGAGCCTCCTTCGCTTTCTGGTCGCATTTTTGAAATGAGATGCTGAAGGAAGAGGAACTGACCATCAGAAGATCGTGGAAGACCTGCGCCAAAACGTCCCGCGTATCCGCGTTCAGCTTCACGCTCAACTGCATCCATGTCCTTCTTCCAGTCCACACCGAATGGTGGGTTGGTAAGCATGTAGTCGAAATGTGTGCCGAAAAATTGATCGTTTGAAAGTGTGCTTGCGAGTGAGTGATCCTTTTCACCGCCCTTCATGTTGTCGGGGTTCTCGCCCTTAATCAGCATGTCTGACTTACACATGGCATAGGTGACCGGATTCAGTTCCTGACCGTAAAGGTACACACCAGCATCCTTGTTTACGTCGTTGCGAATGTACTCCTTTGCGATAGAAAGCATTCCGCCCGTTCCGCACGCACAGTCGTAAACGGTTTTGATGATGTGTTCCTTCTTCAGTTTGTCTCGATCTGGCACGAAGAGAATCTCGACCATGAGTTTAATCACGTCGCGTGGAGTGTAATGTTCTCCAGCGGTTTCATTGGATTGCTCAGAGAACTTGCGGATGAGCTCCTCAAAGATCGATCCCATCTCGTGGTTGTCGACAACGTCAGGATGAAGGTCGACTTTATTCAATTCCTTGATGATGAGGTAGAGCAGGTTACCGCCCTCGAGCCGTGAAAGTTGGCGGTCAAATTCAAACTTTTCAATAATGTCTTCGATGTTCGCACTGAATCCACGCAGATAGTGTTTAAAGTTGGTAGCGATGTGATCTGGGTCTTCAAGGAGTTTTTCAAAGTCGTATTCGGAGACGTTATAAAAACCAACCTTCGATGCGGCCTTCAAGACAGGGTCAATATCAATCTGAGCCTTCAGTTCGTTGTTCTGTTGAAGCACCTTCGCTTTTGTTGGAGCAAGGAGAGAATCAAGACGTTTAACCACGACGAGCGGTAAAATAACGTCTTGGTACTCGTGTTGTTTCCAGCTTCCACGAAGAATTTCGGCGATGTTCCAGATGAGCTGTGCCTTGTCTCGAAAGTTGTTGGTCATATTAGACGAAGAGTTTTTCATATCCCTTAAGAGCGAAGATGCGGTTACGCTCACCACCGCCCGTGATTTCGAGTAAATGCAGGTCCTCGACGAGACGTGTCATGAGTTTGTTGAGCGTGTGGTAGGTGATTTTGAACTTTTTCCCATACGCCGCCTCAATCTCTCGTACAGTAAATGCCTCGCGCTCCATAAAATACGGGAGGAGCTCAAGGGCGACTTTCTTCGGACGAGTCTCAAGAGAAACAATGGTATCCCTGTATCTCGCCTCGATAATGCGAATGACGTGATAGACACTCTGCGTACGTTCTTCTGCGCGGAGAACGCTTTGTAGAAAATCATCAGGAGTCGTGTTCTGATCCTCAATCATGAATTTCGCAAGCGGAAGCATTGGGCTTGGAGTCAGATCGAAATGGACGAATAACGCATGGAGCAGAGCGTTCGCCATCACATTGTTACCCGAACGAAATGGAGCCAGTTTCAAAAAGGCAGCATGAATAAGGTGAATCCTCGTAAAGACATCGATTCTCACCAGTCCCACGATTTCATTTATCGCTTCGTTAAATTCTTCTCCTACCTCATCCGTGCGAAATTCACCCGGAAAATATCGGTAACCATCGGGATGATCAAAAATTTGTCGATGTACTTTTTCAAGGAAAGGCGACCCCATCTCGATCTGCGGGCGCATAGCAATAAGAGCCGACGTGTAACGCTTCGCACACTCCATGTCGCCATGGGTGATTGCCTTGTTTTCCAAACGAGCTTCCATCTGAAATGCCGCTTCAGCCTCATGGGCGAGTAGGAGTCTTGTAGGAGCCGATAGCTCGTCAAGAGCCTCTCGAAAAGCACTCAAAACACCCGCAAAAAATGCGGCTTTTCCGACTGCTTCCATGTTAATAATTTCTTCCACAATGTAATAAAGTGTTTACTTCTTTACATTGAGTATTCTATCACATCCCATGTACCAGTCAAGTTATCCGCTATAAATTGCCAAATTTCCCCAAGGTTCCTTCAATTTCGCAGAAGACCCATAAGGGTAAGGAAGGGCTGTGAATAGCCAATGAAATCGCTTTACGTGAATTGGTTTGTAAGCTATTATTTAGGAGCTTCACTACTCAGCCTATACAAGGGCCGAATTTCGGCTTAACCGGATCGCGCGTAATAAGCGGCGTATCCGGTTAAAACAGTTCTAGCACGATCCGTGCTTGGGCTGGGTAGTGAAGCACCACCGGCATACGTCGCTTTTTGTATTATCGAAAGCGATTCCCGGGATGCTTTATGGAATCGACTTTTTTAGAAAATTTGTTATCAAATCCGATCGGGCTTTTCGAACTTGAGAAGCGCATATCTTCTTTCAATGTGTTCGAGGCAACTGGCGCGGTGCGCCGAGAACTTAGGCACTCGGACTTTATCGGGTTCCTTTTTGATCCATCCGAAACTCACGGACTCGACGAGACCCTTTTTCGCATATTTTGCGAGAGCTTCAACATCAACATTTCTCAAACTCCAATCGTCACCGTTTCCCGCGAGTGGGAGCACATCGATATCATGGTTCGCGACCGGGCGAACAAGGTTATCCTCGTCATCGAAAACAAAATCGACACGTCGGAACACTCAGATCAGCTCCAGCGATATCGCAGAATTGTTGACGCCGCGTACCCGGATTACGCGCGTCATTATTTTTTTCTCACGAAGACCGGAGAGGAACCGTCGGATAGCCACTATAAAATCCTCAGTTACGCGGATATCCGTTCATTTGTGGAGCGGCTAGCAAGCGCGTCCGGAACAGGTGACGTCGCAACCATCCTTATCCATTACGCCAACATGATTGAACGCCATTTTATGCCAGACAACGAAATAGCCCAGCTCTGCCGAAAAATTTACACGGATCACCGCAGAGCCATTGATCTCATCATTGAGCACAGACCAGAAGGCGGTGAGGACGTCTTCGACAAGCTCCGCGAGCTGATCGACCAGCGTCCGGATTTCGAACTCGATCACTCCGACGTGCACCGTATTCGGTTCGCCGTTCCCGCTTGGGATAGTCTTCCTGACATGAAGACATCCAACTGGACGCCGAGCAAGCGATTCGTTCTCTTTGAAGCGAAGAACAATGTCGACGGAACCGAGCGCGTTCAACTCAAGTTGTTTCTTGGTCCGACGCCAAGTAGAATCAGAGAGGAGTTGTTCGGGCACGTCCAAGGAGCGAAAGAAGCTTTCCGCCATAGCCGTCGCGAATTGGGCGAAAAGTGGGCGCAGGTCTACAATATCGAGCTTCTCGGTTCGGACGACGTTCAACAGGACGACAAGCTGAAGATGCTTGAAAACAACTGGAACCACTTTTTGCGACAAGATTTTCCACTGATTGATCAGAGTATCCGCGCATTCATCGAGTCCCAGGATTCCAAATAAAGCCTATGTTGACCAAATCCAACTTCATGCAATTTCTCCGTTGTTCCTGCGAGCTGTGGCTCGTGAAGCAGCGGCCGGATTTGGTTCCGCCAATCGATCCTGCTCTCCAGCGCATCTTCGACGAAGGAAACGTGGTCGACGCGTGGGCACAGAAGCTATTCCCAGGTGGCGTGAACGTCGACGGGTTCGGTAAGCCTGCCGCCGAGAATACGAAAAAGGCGATCGCGAATGGTGCGACTATTTTGTTACAGCCGACGTTCATGACGGCGAAGCTTTCTTGTCGTTGCGACATTCTTACGAAGAACGCTGACGGCTCGTGGGACATCTACGAGGTAAAGAGCTCAACGGACGTCAAAGAAGAACACATTACCGACGTTGCCTTCCAACGCATCTGCATCGAAGAGGCTGGCATTCGTATTTCGCGGACGTTCCTCGTCCATATCAACAACCAGTACGTTCGTAACGGTGAGATCGACCCGGAACAGCTGTTCTCCAAAGTCGACGTCACACACGAAGTCGAAAACGTCATGCCGATGGCGAAGAAGGAAATCCCTCGTGCTCTCGCCGTACTCGATTGGGAAAAGATGCCGAGACTCATGCATGTCATGTCCTGCAATGATCCAGCCGAATGCGAATTCCTCGCCTGTTATTTTTCGGAATTTAAGGACGACGATAAATATTCCATCGCTGCATCGCTTCCCAAAGAAAAGCTCGTCACTTTCATCGAACGCGGCTTGATTACACCCGACCAAGTTCCAGCCGATGTTATGGCTGAACTTGGTGATATCAAGTTACCGAACACGAAGGCTGAGCCGACGCTTTCGATTGATAAGGATGCGATCAGGTCAGAACTGGACGGTTTGCAGTACCCGCTCTACTTCCTTGATTACGAAACTCAACACTCCGCTGTCCCTACGTTCGATGGCTACCGACCATACCAGCAGATGGTTTTTCAATATTCCGTCCATGTCGTGCGCGAGCCGGGAATGGAGCCAGAACACTACGAATTCCTCGCCGATCAACCGAAAGATCCCGCATCGATGGTCGCAGAGTCTCTCAAGAAACATATTGGCGATGTCGGAAGCGTCATCGTTTGGAATGCTCGTTTCGAAGCTTCGCGCAACGCGGAGATTGGTGAACACCTGCCCGAGTTCGCGGACTTCATGGCTGACATCAACAACCGCATCTACGACCTCATGATGATCGTGAAGAAGGGCTACTACGTCGACTCCCGTTTCGGCGGCAGCGCATCTATTAAGCGTGTTTTGCCCGTCATGTGTCCCGAGCTGTCGTACAACGATCTCACCATTCACGAAGGAGGAACGGCATCCGCAAGCTGGGCGACGCTCACGAACCCAGCGATTCCGGTCGATCAGCGAGAGCAGTTGCGTAAGGACATGCTCGCGTATTGTGGATTGGACACTTACGCAATGTATGCGATTTTTCTCAAGCTCCTCACGTCCTGTTCGTGATTTTTGTAGTGACAGAATTGGTTGATGGTTGTGCGGAAGTCATAGGAACTCTTTCTTGCATCCGTTCTTGCTTACGCAGGATCACGGAAGCTTGATATTCTCCGCGCGTGAATTGCTTTCTCGGCGGCGGTGCAATTGATCTCCAGACCCCAGGCGCAATCCATTCCACACCGTCAGTTTTATAACGTGCGTTCATTGCCAGTTCGATCTCGGGCATCTTTTCGACCGCTTTTATCTGAATGTCGGCTTCTTGCCATGATTGTTGTAAATCGATCGGAATGATCTGTTTATAGTCACCGGTCGCCATTCCGATCTCCATCTTCGCTCGATTTTTTGTGTGTACCGAAAGAATAAGAGTCGTTAGTGCATCGACAAGATCATCATGCTTTGCCGCTCCAAAGTTCACGAGTTGCTCAATCAATGCATTCGCGCCGCTCCTCGGGAAAAGCACCATACCGGTCTTTATCAATGCGCTGATACCGTATAGCCTTTCTCGCTTGTCCATCTGTCCGGGCAAATATTCCGTAACGCGTCGAACGCCGAGAACTTTTAAGTGTTGTCCGAAAACCGCTTGGTAGGCTACTTTTTCGTAGAACACTTCGACGTTTTGTTTGCTGCCGATAGCATCAATGAGTGACACGCATGCCCTGATAGATGGGTCGAATTCTAATTGAGCGTTTAAGACGTTTGGGAGAATGTAAATTTTCTGATCGACTCCATGACCCTCAACGATCGCTGGGATCATCGCGGTCTTGTCGCGCCCCTGCTTTGTACTGCTTGCGAGATCGACGCCCAAAACACGAAATGTCGATCCTGTGAATTTGTAATCCGGCTCGTAGTAGACGATGTCTTTCTTCTCAATAATCTGCTCGTCGGGCGGAATGATTTCGAGCCGGTATTCCTGTCTCCACGTTTTGATGGATGGAAACGACTGCTTGAACGCCTCGATGCTCGCTTTGTCCGGAAACTTTCCAGGCCAGGCACAGACACCTTTCTTACCGATGAGCGGACACTTGATTACCTCGGCATCGAACGTCCCCGCCTTCACCTTCGCGATGATGCGGTTCGGCAGGCTGTCCTCGTGAAGGTTGTTCGCGATCATGATGACGCGCGTGCCGATGTCGCCCGCGCCGAGCAAGTCGCTATTGAACCAATCCTCCAGCTTGTCGCGCGATTCCTGCATGCGAACCGACGCGGTGTCCTCGATGTCGTCAAGAATGAGCACGTCGGGGCGGTAGTGCTTGAAACGCACGCCGCGCATCGACTGCTCGACGGAGATGCCCGCGATCTGCGCGTCGTACTTCTGGAACGTCAGCGCGGTTGAGTTCCACGGCGTGGTTTCCTCAGACACCGCGCCGAAGTCATTCTGAAGCATCGTGTTCGTCTCGAACTCTCGCTTGATCGCGTCGATGAATTTCTTCGTCTGTTCGACGGTCTTTCCGACGATAAGGACGAAGTGTTTCTGTTGTTCGCCGAGAATTGCCCAGATCGGGTACGACATGGTGCAGATCGTGCTCTTCGCGCTTCCACGGAACGTCATTGCGACCGCGAACCGAACCTTGTCGTCCTGCGTGAGGTCGAAGAGCATCCGGTGGATGTCGGCGGACGGGTATTTGATGTAGTCGCCGAAATACGCCCCAAAGAATGCCAGGTGCGACTTCCGCGCAAGGTCAATTCTCGCCGTCTTGTTGTTCATCACCAGATCCAGCGTCTGCTGGTCCAGCTGGTTGCTGTTTGTCATATGGTTCCATGTTGGTAGAGATAAGTCCGAGCTTTTGGTAAGCATCGGCAAGCATCTGTTTTTCCTTGTCGGTCAGCTCCTGCTTTACGGGAGTCGTGATCTGCACCTTGTTCGCGTACGCCTTGTGACGGTTGCGGAGCCAGAACGAAATTGCGGCGAAGTTCTGTTCCTTGATCGCGCTGATGAGTTGCGATTCTGCCATGTCGTTGATGAATCCCGTTCCTTCGCTGAGTGCCTCCTCAGTTTGCGTAGCGAACGTCGCATCTTCCGCGATCCATCGATAATACGTCGCGCGGGAGACGCCGAGCTTCTCGCACGCAACCTGCACGATGGGAATCTTGCGAAGATGATCGACGAGAAGCTTTTTCTGTTCCTCCTGTCGCTTGTCGATGAGTGGGCTATTTCGCTTTATCTTTGGCATAGGTCATGAGCTTTACTGCTTTTATGCCTGTCTTCTTTTCGAATCTGTCGATGATCGTCGCAATGTACTCGTGATCGATCTCAACTCCGTAGCACCTGCGCCTCGTATCCTCACACGCGATAACTGCGGTTCCGCTTCCGAGAAAAGCGTCATAAACAACGTCACCAACTTGTGATGAGTTGAGAATCAGTCGACGGATCAATCCCGTAGGCTTTTGCGTAGGATGCAATGCGGACTTCGACGGCTTCGGATACACGATCACCGATTTATCTTTTGACTTGAAGAACCGATGGGTGCCATGCCAGGCGTACGCAATAAGTTCGTGTTGGCCAATATAATCGAGCCGCCCAATCACCGCGTGGTGCTTCACCCATACGAGCAACTGTGTGAATGTCATGCCCGCGTCGAGCATGCCCTCGCGCATCGCGAAGATCATCTTGTCGGCATTGAACAGGTACGCGGCGTTCTTCTTTGCCATATGCGGAACGACCGCATCGAGCCACGCCTTGGTGAACGCCCGATATTGTTCGTCTGTTTGGTTGTGATCGTTCTGAATTTCTTTCTCCTTCGCAATCTTAATGTTCAATCCCTGTTTGCTCGTTGCGTACGCGACTCCGTAAGGCGCGTCCGCGCAGATGAGTGCGACGCGTTCGTCGCCAAGGAGCGCGGAGACAAGACCCGCATCGCAACTGTCGCCACAGGCAATCCTGTGATCGCCCAAGATGAAAATATCCCCGTACTTAATTGATGAGTTTTGCTTTGTCTCCGGAGAGGGCTTCATATCTGTCGATGATTACTTGAGTAAATACTGGCGACTGTTCGATCATGAATGCCTTTCGTCGCATTTGCTCGCATGAAGTCATGAGGGATCCCGACCCCGCGCATAAATCCAAAACGCAGTCACCGATTTTTGTGCATCGGCGCAATGGCTTTTCATGTAATGAGGTAGGTTTTTCCGTTGGATGCGTGTAATCCTGTCCGTTCACGCGTTTCGCGAGCCATACGTCGAACAAGTCCTCAATGTCGTCGATCGTACGATTGCCTGGTTGAACATCGCGGTTCAAGATTTCCGTAACGCTCGTAACCGCGCTGTTGAGGAACGGCTTTCCAATGGTTCCGTAGACGCACGGCTCGTACGCCTTGTTGAACGCCACCTGTGGGGTCATATTGAACGAGTTCTTTATCCATAAGCAGGTGCGCTTGTTCGTGATGCCGAGCTCGCGGTAGAGATCCTGCAACATGCCGACGTAGTTCTGATCGCACCACGAGAAGACGTGCGCGTCTTCCGCGAGAACAGTCTTCCCATTTTCCAAACACGTCTTCAGGAACGCACGGTATTCGTCGTAAGTTTTCGCATCGTTCACCTCGCCGTTATATTTTCCTTTCGTGCTGATGCCTTTTGAATAATCGAGTTTTATGTTGTACGGAAAATCCGTGTAGAACATCTGGATCTTCGCGTCACCAACAACTAGCTTTACGTTTTCGAGCACAGTTGAATCCGCGCAGAGGACGCGATGATTTCCAAGTTGGTACAGCTGTCCGCTCTTCACTTGCGTTGCCTTCGCTTCCTTGACCGCCTGCTCGACATCAAAGTTGTTGTCCTCGGTAGAGAGGGAGTCGCCCCAAATGTCGTTGAGGTCGCCGTCATCGAAGCCGATGTCCAGCAGTTCGCCGATGTCGAACGCCTTCAACAGCTCAAAGTCCCACGCGCCCGTATTCTTGTTGAGACGAATCAATAGCTCACGCTCCTTGTCGATATCTGGGATATTTACGTACACCACAGGTACTTCGGTGAATCCGAGATCCTTGGCACATGCCCAGCGGAAATGTCCACCGATTAAAATGTTCTCGCGTCCCTTCGCGCTGTTGCAGATCAGTGGATCGACCATGCCAAACTTACGAATGCTCTCGCGAAGCTTTTCCGCCGCGGGCTCGTCCCACGTGCGCGGGTTCTTTTCGTTCGCCCGTAATGAATTAATGGGTACGTTCACGATCTTGAGATCGTCTGCGGCCGCTTTTGACCGCACTAAAGAAGGCTTCTTCATATGAAGAGTCATTTTAAAGTGATGGAACGCTAGTGCGTTCTTCATCGGTCGCGGGAGCCGCCCCGCCGTACCTACGCGCCTGCGGACAATACTTGTCCTTGGTGGTGACCCTATGTCGCCTCTAGGGCGATCTGCTTGAAAACAAGTGTACTACTGCGGCGAGAAGAGTCAAATATTGTCTAATATTAGCAAAGTTAACAAACTCGACAAAGTAAAAAAGTTTCAAAGAAAATATGGCTTATGTTCGTCGTAATTTGAATGTTTGACAAACGACTTGAAAGAGTAGAAAATAGGGCTGTCGGGCTTGTCCACAACCAAATTATGAACAAATTCCAGCAAAAACTCATCGAGCTTGCCCGGAAGCGAGACATCAACCACATGACACGCCAAGAGCTTGCCGACGCGGTGGGTTTGAAGTATCCAAGTCACGTGTATTACCACCTTAATCGGTTGGTCGAGGAGAAGATTTTCGGCTATACGAAGGAACGTCAATTCTTCGTGAATTCAGCCTTCGCCGAAGGACGTGCTGGATTTTGGAAAATGCCAATTCTCGGAACTGCGACATGCGGAGACGCTACGGCGTTCGCGGACGAAGCCGTCGATGGATACGTCAGCATCTCAACTCGATATGCTCCGGATGATTCCAAATGGCTTGGTGTTCGCGCCGTTGGCGATTCGATGAATGAGGCAAGCGTCAACGGTAACAGCATCGAGGAAGGCGACGTAGTGGTGGTAAATCCGAACGACAAACTTCCTCACAACGGTGCGTACGTGCTTTCCGTCATCGACGGTCTCGCGAACATCAAACGTTTCTATCGAGACGAGAACGGACAGATCACGCTCGCCTCCGAGTCCACGTCACAACATGACCCGATCTTCATTCACCCCGACGATCCGTTGTCATACGTCGTTGCCGGGATCGTAAAGCACGTGATCAAGAAGCCGAAGGCAGGTCATGATAATTCATAGATATGTTCATTAAGAAATTTGCAGACATTAACGAAGATGATCTCGTTCAGTTGATTTCAAATGGCGTGCCTGAGGGCACGAGCATTGAATACAAACGCGATCTTCCCGGTGAGAGTGATAGCGATAAGAAGGAGTTTCTTGCTGACGTTTCATCGTTCGCGAATACATCAGGTGGCTTTATTATTTACGGACTTCGCGAGGATGCTGGGCTTCCAAAGGAAATCACGCCATTGGTCATCGAAGACACGGATGCCTACGTTCGAAAGATTGATGAAATGATTCGCATGAGCATCCAGCCGCGCATGGAAGCGACGCATCGTTTTATTGATGTCACCGGTGGTAAAGTTTTGTTGCTCAAAATTGAACGAAGCACCCTGCGACCGCATCGGGTCGTTTTTAAGGGTCATGATAAATTTTACATGCGTGGTGCCGCTGGAAAATATCCGATGGACACCACTCAATTGAGAGAGGCCTACTTACAAGGAGATTCGCTTTCCCAAAAAGTGAAAAACTTTCACACGGATCGTATTTCCGCACTACGTGCCGGTGAGACACCCTTGCCCATGGCTTCCAAAAGCATGCTCTGCCTTCACATCATCCCTGCATCTGCCTTTAGTACTTCTCAGAGCCTAAAAGTCGCTGACCATCTTGACGATCAACGATTGCATCCAATTTGTTCGTCAGGATGGTCACCGCGAATAAATCTTGATGGAGTTTTGGTAACCGCAGGATCTCGTGGCGATGAAGGTGCGTTTGGCTATACACAACTTTATCGGTCAGGAATCATCGAAGCAGTTGCCTCTGGCATTCTCGGAGATGACCCGCGTGATGATGGGAATGTCTATATTCCGAGTCTCTTGTATGAGGATGAGATCAGAAAAGCCTTTCCGCGCTACATGGCGTTTCTTCAAGCGGCGGGAGTTCAGCCTCCGTTCATCGTATTCTTGACCCTGACTGACGTAAAAGGCAAGCATCTCGGCGTTTCAAGTCGGTCTGTGTCGCTCCGCGATAGGTATCCAGTTGATCGTGATGTCTTGTCATTGCCGGAGTGCTACGTCGAAACTTATGACATGGACGTTGATTCGATTTTTCGTCCGATGTTTGATGTTGTTTGGAATTGTTGTGGCTATGCGCGATCGAGAAACTACGACGATCAAGGTGTCTGGCAATCTGGAAGATAAACGAAACGAATATGCGAACAAGCGAAGAACAATTGCAGACATGGGCTTCGGGGCCAAGTGACACCGAGCTTACGCGATGTCAGAATGCGAAATCGATGATCTACGATTGTCTGAAGGATCGTTTTGGAGAAGGAATTCAGGTGTTCCTTCAAGGGTCGTATCGAAATAGCACAAACGTGAAAAGGGAGAGCGATATCGATATCGTCGTTCTAAATCCTGATTATTATTACCCCGACTATTCTCACCTCGGTGTGCTTGAGCAATCTCGAGCAAAGGCACTCGCTGAATCTGCGGGCTATACCTTTTCACAATTCAAAACAGAGATTCACGGTCTTCTTGCTGCAACCTTCGGCACAGGAGGCGTAATCCGAAAGAACAAGTGCATACACATCGAAGAGAATACATATCGAGTCAAGGCGGATGTCGTGCCTGCCTATATGCATCGAAGATATGTAAGCGGAGATCGCTGGCACGAAGGTATCGAGCTCGTCACAGATTCCGGCACTCGTATTCACAGCTTTCCAAAATATCATTACGAAAATGGAGTGGAGAAAAACAGGGCGACATCTGAAAGGTATAAACCAACCGTACGCATCCTTAAACACATCAGAAATCGATTAGCTGAAGATGGTCTTATGCGTATGGAGGACATGCCTTCATTCTTTATCGAGTCCTTGACGTGGAACGCTTTGGATTCGTCCTTCTTCGCGGGGAGCAGTCATAAGGACAGGATCCCCGCGATCTTATCCGGCTTACAGCTCCGATGCGGCAACCCTCTTCAGGCGATGGGTATGAAAGAAGTGAACAACCTTAAACCATTGTTCTCCGATGCCGCAGGGCGAACGTCAGCACAGGCAAACCGATTCATCTCCCTGGTTTTGGAAAACTATTAATATGCGTCTAACCTCCGAGAACTACGAGAACTTTTCTAGATTTGTCATCATCTTGGTGGCGATAAGCGCGGCGTGCGCTTTTAGTCTTCAAACCATCATTACAAAAGTCGCGCCAAATTTTCCGTTCTGGCCGCAATTCTTTCTTCTGGAAATACCTGCTACTAGCGCATTCTTTTGGCTATTCTTTGAGCTTTTCGACAAGTATTTTTGGAAATGGAAATTCTTTCGAACAATTGGGATCGTCGATGGTCCAGATCTGTCGGGAAACTGGGAAGGAAAGTTTAAATCGAGCTTCGATAATTTCGCAACCGAATATCCCGTAACGATGACGATCACGCAGACAGCTACGAAGATCGAGGTTCATACACAGTTCAACCAATCGAGATCAGGAAGCCTCACTGCATCATTCGAAAAAAGTAATATCGACGGAACAACCGCGTTGTTCTTCTTTTACCAAAATCGACCAAAAGCTGATGCCGTTGAAACGATGGCTATGCACGAAGGTGCCTGTATGTTGGTTTTTGATCCAACGACAAAGCTACTTACGGGCAATTATTATTCCGGCCGAAACAGAAATAATCACGGCGAGATGACACTGAAAAAAATCTAACAAAAATCCATGGAAATAAATGAACTCACGAACACAGTGAAACAAGTTGCAGAGGGGTACTCGAAAAAATTCGACGTGCCATATGACGGCGATTGGTTTCTACTCAAGCTCCAAGAAGAACTCGGCGAAATGACGCAGAAGTATCTCATCATGACGAACCGGACGCGTCGCAAGCCCGAATCAGAAGCGGAGGCACGAGCCGCGCTTGCGGAAGAGATCGCGGACACATTCAGCTACGTCTTGCTTTTCGCCGATCACGTCGGAGTAGACGTCGAGGAAGCGGTAAAGGCGAAGTGGTTCAAGTATTTGGGACAGGAGTCGGCTCAGTCGTAAGGTTTGGATTTTCCTCCTTCAAAAACACGAAATGCCAGAAGTGTTCATCGCTTCGAATCTCACGCGCTTTTAGCTCACCAGTCCGTACCTTCTTCGCCAAAGTCGTATGATGCCAGCCGAACTTCTCCTTGAGATCGTCCGACGAATACCAGCTCTCGCGATCAGTCGCAATGGTACCCGGAATCACTCCGTCATTGACCGCCTTCTGGCACGGGTGGCACTTGATGCCGAACTGATCGAACCAACCCTCGTCGCCCTTCATGTGGTGATGGCAAATGATACAGCTGTATGTCCCAGTTGATGGAACGGGGAACCCCTTTGGTTCGTTAACGAGCCGCTCCTTCCAACGCTCGATCCTCATGTGAACATCCAGCAGGGCACGGTAGAAGCCGAGCAAGTTGTCCGAGTATTCCAACGCCTGCGCGTCGGTCAAATCCTCGCCTCGGTTCTTCTTCCAAAGCTCCTTAAACGACTGGATCCGTTCGTTGTCTGTGCGCATAGGATTATTGTTAAAAGCCCTTGAAACGATCGTATTCCCGATTTGAGACACAGGCCATTCTCGTGTCTCATTTGTCTCATTTCGATGAGACCCGGGTGCCAGTTTGACCTCTCCAAAAGACCCCTCAATCATTGTCGAAAGGTGAGTTCGAGACCCGTACGCCGAGCCACAAAAAGACGACAGCTTCGGCTGCCGTCTTTTTGTGGCTCCCGGTGTGTGTGTGGATTGAGACTTTAGGTTCGTTACTCTGACAGGAATTTTAATATAGAGTAAAATATCTTATATACTATTTAGACTACCAATTAACTATTTTCTATGAGCACTGCTGAATGGTTCGACATTCTTGGATTATTCTTACTACTCGCTGGTTTTGTGATTGGCCTGGGGGCAGTGACGGTGGTAGATATCCACGGCTTCCTGGGGCGGACGTCGTCGTATTGGACCGAGGCCACAACCAGAACACACAAAGTCACCAAGCCGATGATCTGGGCTGGGATTATTCTGGCTGTGGTTGGTGGTTTTATTTTTTATCGAACCCAGAGCTTGGCCGGTATTCCACTCGCTCAGGCGTTGATTGCGCTCATGTTGATTGCTAATGGTTATTTTCTGTCATTCCGGGTCAGCCCTTTCATGCTGCAGCGTGAAAAAGAAGGAAGAGCTGGAGAACTCTTGCCAGCTGCCTGGCAAAAGAAAATTGCGGTGAGTCTCATTGTCTCCGATCTCGGCTGGTGGGGTGGTTTGTTTTTGCTAGTCGTCTATCTAGTAGCTTGCTAAATTCTTATGAGAACTAAGACTGTCAAAGTGAATGATACCTTTCAGAAAGGTTATACGTATCAACTCACCGCGCCGGTGGGACGGAATTTTCAGCCTGATTTCAAGCCAGACCTTTCCCCAAAAGAAATGCTGGCGCTTGGCGTCTTCGGCGGCAAGTACATGACCGACTGCCAAAAAGAGTTTCCTAAAAGCTGGTTCACGCGCGCTAAGCTCTCCCCCGAACAACATGACGACACAATCAACTTTTTTCACAAACACGCTAGTCAACCGCTAAAAGTTTGGCGAGAAAAAGGCTGGATCAATGAAGAGCACGATCCGCGCGGCTGGTTCCAATGGTATTGTCGCTACTACATGGGCAGACGACTGGGGGCCGAAGACGAGCGACAAATCAAGAGGTGGAAAGCCATCCGTCGACACATATCACAGATTAGAAAGAATTGTCAGGCGAAAGACCTCACCTGCCGTCCGGCACAAAGACAGGCCGTGCTGCACTGGGCTTATGACAGCAGAAAGATGTAAACCGAATATGAAACTCTCTAGTCCCGTCTTCAATAATGGCGATGTCATTCCCGAGCAATACGGGCGAGATTTTGCGAATGTTAATCCCCCGCTGGTGATTGAGGACGTGCCGAATAAGGCGGCCTCGCTTGTGCTGTTTATGGAAGACCCGGATGTTCCGCTGGCGGCTGGAGTGCCCGTGTGGGATCATTGGGTGGTATTTAATATTCCAGCGGATACCAGAACTATCCCCGAGGGGTGGCAACCGACTGGAATTCGTGGACGAGGCACACGCGGCGAGCTCGATTACGGCGGACCGCGACCACCGGACCGTGAGCACCGGTATTTCTTTAAACTGTTTGCGCTTGATGCGATGCTCGATTCACCCGAGGGATCGACGAAGCAGCAGATTGCAGAGGCGATGCATGGGCATGTACTTGAGACGGTGGAGTTGATGGGACGGTTTGCTCCTTCGTTCACTAACTGATTATGATAAATTGAAAGAGTCGACAATGTCGGAATTTCAGAAATGGGCAGTGGCTCAGGTCGTTAAGAAGATTCATGATTTGTAATAATATGGAACCTAATAATGAAATAGTTATCTATCAAGCCGACGATGGTACGCCTAAAATTGAGGCGCGTATTGAGGATGAAAATATCTGGTTAACACAAGCACAAATGGCCTTGCTTTTTGATAAAGGAAGGACAACTATCACTGAACATATTCTCAATATATTCAAAGAGGGCGAATTAGACGAAGAGGTGGTATGTCGGAATTTCCGACATACCACTAAACACGGTGCTATTGAAGCAAAAACTCAAGAAAAAGATGTAAAATATTTTAATCTTGATGTTATAATCTCCGTTGGATATCGCGTTAAATCGTTCATCGGGACACAGTTTAGGATCTGGGCAACAAAACGACTACATGAATACATTGTTAAAGGCTTTACGATGAACGATGAACTACTGAAAGAAAATGGTGGAGGTAAATATTGGTACGAACTGCTTGATCGTATTCGCGATATTCGGAGCAGTGAGAAGGTGCTCTACCGCCAGGTGCTGGATTTATATGCCACGAGTGTCGACTATAATCCCAGCGCCAAAGAGTCGATCAAGTTTTTTAAAATTGTCCAAAATAAACTTCATTACGCGGCCCACGGTCACACAGCCGCCGAGGTGATTGCCGAGAGAGCCAATGCTGGTAAGCCATTTATGGGTTTACTCACCTTCTCTACAGGCGGCGTATGCAAAAAAGATATTGCTGTGGCTAAAAATTATCTTAATGTAAAGGAGTTGAAAATTCTAAATAATATCGTTTCGGCGTTTTTTGATTTGGCTGAAGTGAGGGCTATGGAGCACGAAGCAATGTACATGAAGGACTGGGTCGCCAGGCTTGATAAATTAATTGGTGTTTTCGATAAGAAAGTTTTGGCTGAAGCTGGGTCGACTAGTCATGACGACGCGCTAAAAAAAGCCGAGGCGGAATATAAGAAATATCAAATTCAGAATATCAGTAGTGTAGAGATGGCATATTTGAAGAGTATCAAGGTACTGCAGGAAGAAATAAAGAAAAAGATATGACCTCAATAGCAAAAGTTCCCTCTGACTTACAGAAGGCGTTAGCTGCGACGCCTAAGATTGAGGCGCTGTGGAAAAGTTTGACGCCCATTGCTAGGCGCGATTTTGTGAGTTGGATTGAGTCGGCTCAGTAGTCAGAAATGAGGACGCGAAGTTGCAGGCAAAGCAGATCGCCAGAGTTGGGTGGAGGAGATTTGTGGTAAACTGTCGACAAGTAAACATGAGAAGTAATTTCAGTAGCAACTTCTGTTATGAAAAAATTTGTCCTTCTAATCTCTGGCACATCATGTACTGGTAAATCGAGCCTGGTCAAGGTAATCAGCCAGAAATTTCCCGGGGTCTACAATGTGGCCCATGACAAACTTAAATGGCAGCTGGCTGGGTATGACAGAAGACAGAATGGTGAGGTGATGAAGAAGTTGGTAGAAGGATTTTTTCGTGTGGTTTGTGAGCAAGGCTTGTCGATACTGCTCGAAGTAATTATACGGTCACCAGAAGCACTGAAACGCTATGAGCAGACAGCAGCAGAGTTTGGCTACCAATTTATTTCAGTAAAACTGACGGCACCAGAAGATGTACTACTCAAACGTTGGCGAGAACGTGTGAAGGATGCGAAGGCTAACAACAGACCAACCTCAATGACAAAAGAAGAAGACTTTATAGAGAATGTGAGGATGGCGTTCTATGTACCCAGTGAGGCTACAGTGTTTGATACATCAGTGGTAAGTACTGATGAGATAGCTGAAAAGATTAGCGAGCTTATTACTGCGGCGAATTAATTTCAACTTATGGACATAGAAATGGGTATTAAAGGGCAGGATTTCAAGCGACTACCTAATCCAGAACGCATGACGGATGACGCCTTGATAAAAGACTTTGATCACCTGATTGGCCAAGCTGAGAGCGCAGCTGATGCGGAGCGTATACTTCTCGATTCCTTCTCACCTCGTCCAGTCGTTACCGTTGAAGAAACACCCGATGGTCGAAGTTTTGTGGTCAATATCAGGACGAAGATAACTGAATATCCTAGAACATACATCATCGATAAAATTGCCAAGGCGGCGTAACAAAATTCGCGCTTCATGCTATACTGGGAACAAATATGATTCCCAAGCGTATTAAGGAGAGTAAGACTTACCAGCGCGTGCACGCGTTTGCGAAGAAGTATGAAAAGTGGACCATTCCGCTCATGCTGCTTGGTGGTTTGAGTGGCGACGTGTTGCAGTACACCAAGCTCGATATTCGCGAGAAGTTCATGATTCTCAGCGTCTATGTGGTGGTGTCGACGGGGACGTTACTCATTATGAATTATCCAGCTGCTAGCGAGCACAAAGTGTGGCGTAAGCTGCTGATTATTTCGCCGTTCGCGCATCAGTTTGCGATTGGTGGTCTATTGGCTACTTCCCTCTTGTTCTACTGGTTTAGCGGCGCATTCTCCGTCACCTGGCCGATCATTCTCATTGTCGTCCTGTTCATGTTCTTTAACGAGTTTTTGCGGGAGCATTTCTTGCGGCCCACGGTGCAAGTTGGCGTACTGTCCTTCTCCATGTTCTCGCTCTTGGCGATTCTGTTCTCTTTCATCTTTAATTCACTCGAACCGCAAATCTTCGTGCTGGCTGGCGTCGCGAGTCTAGTTTTCATGATTTGCTTCACGCTACTGCTGACGAGGGTTGGCGCCATGAAGAACAAACGTTTTACCATGATCGCTACGAGTTCGATCGTCTTTCTCCTGATGAACGGGGCGTACTACCTGAACATTATTCCACCAATTCCGCTGTCTGTGCGAGAGGCTACCATGGCTTATAATGTGGCCCGGAGTGACGGTGATTACTTGTTAGTGAAACAGCCGGAGAGCTGGCTTGAGGCGCTTATTCCTGGCGTCACCATGACCATTAAAATCGGCGACCCCATTTATGCTTTTACTAATGTAGCCGCCCCAACTAGCTTGTCGACTACACTCGTGCATCGTTGGGAATACTACGACCCGTCGAGTAAGAATTGGGTGACGAAAAGTATTCTCAGTTACGGTATGACTGGTGGACGTGATGAGGGTTACCGCGGATATTCTTACAAGACAAGTTTGTTGGCTGGGAGGTGGCGCGTTACCGTAGAAACAACCCGAGGGCAAGTACTGACACGCATTCCCTTTTACGTTGTGTATAAATAGTTGACGGAAATGTGCTATACTAAAGTTATGAATCTTAAATAAATTCTATGGGCAAAGGAGACGCGTCACAAAAGGGAAACAAGAATGCTAAGAAACTAAGCAAGGCACAGATCGCTAAAAAGGCTAGAGCTTAATACACTTCCTACAGAGGCCGAAGAGTTCGACCGAATGTTCATTGACAGTCGCAAAGTTGCGGCTGTTTTTGATAGCGGCTTTAATGAGACCTGAGACACCGCAGCTGTAAAGGTCTTCGGTTAAGCCGCACTTGGTGCAGACAATATGGTGATGGTGGTCAGCGTGATCGATTAGTTCGTAGTCCAAGTGGCCGTGACGGAGATTGACTTCGCGAATCAAACCGCTCGTCTTAAATGAATCAAGAATGCGGTAAATGGTGACTCCATTAATGGCGGGGAGGGCTGGGACAGTTGGGAGGGCAGCTGCAACTTCTTGCGCGCTGAGGGGGTGGGTGCTGTTTTTGAAGATTTTCAAAACAGAAAGTCGAGGCCTGGTCACTTTGAGACCGCACTCGGCGAGCAAACTGGTGAGCTCTAATTGCTCCGGCGACGCTGTGGCTGGTTTGGAAGAGTTTGACATAATTGACTTAAAGCTAGCACACTGCTATGCTAAATGCAAGTTAGTTGCAACAAGTAGAGCCTATGGAAAAATCATATTTTGTTTTCGGTCTTATCGCTATCATCGTCATCGCGACTGGTGCCGTCCTCTGGTCCGCTAATAAACCAACCCAGATAGCCGGCCCCGACTCCTCTCGCAAACTGAAAATTGTTACCTCCTTTTACACAATCGGAGAATTTGCCCACCAAGTCGGCGGCGATTTGGTCGACGTGGAAGTCATCACTCCAGCCGGTACCGAACCCCACGACTACGAACCAACACCGCAACAGATTGCCGATATTTATGCCTCCGATGTTTTCTTGTTTAATGGAGCTGGCTTGGATAGTTGGGCAGAGAAGATTGCCGCCGATCTAAACACTAAGCAAGTGTATCCTGGAGTATCTGTTGGAGAAATGCGTTTCGCTGTAGATATAAACGGAGCGACTGATCCGCATTTTTGGTTAGACCCGAAGTTAGCAATCAAGGAAGTTCAAGAAATCAGTTTGGAACTCGCCAGAATCGATGAGACTAACAGGCAAAAGTATACTGACAATGCTAACAGCTACATCGCCAAACTGACAGCCTTGTCCGACGAATATAAAATGGGACTCGCGAAATGTAGCCAGAGAACAATAGTAACGAGTCATAACGCTTTCACTTATCTGGCCGACGAGTATAACTTTGACGTCATTGCTTTGACTGGACTCTCGCCGGATGCTGAGCCGTCCGCTGGCAGACTCGCCGAGATTGCCAAGCTCGCGGAAGAGAAAAAAATAAAGTATATTTACTTCGAGACGTTAGTGAGTCCAAAGCTCGCGCAAACTATTGCCGATGAGATAGGCGCTACGACACTTATCTTTAATCCGCTCGAGGGTTTGACGAATGAAGAGCTGGCGGCGGGAGAGAATTATATTTCTGTGATGGAGACCAACTTGCAGAATTTAAGAATTGGCATGATATGCGAATAAGTAAAGCGTCGACGATCATCGAAGCCAAACATCTCACCTTCGTCCGACATGACGAAGAAGTGCTACATGATTTCAGCTTCGCTATTCATGAAGGCGATTATGTTGGTGTGATTGGGCCGAATGGTGGTGGTAAAACGACGTTGCTACGCTTGTTACTAGGTTTAGAAAAACCAACGAATGGGGGTATAAAAATTCTGGGAGGCTCGCCCTCGAAGAGAATGGTGAGGCAGCAGATTGGCTATGTGGCGCAACGTGGAGGGAGTTTAGATAGCCAGTTTCCGGCGACGGTCGAGGAGGTGGTGAAGGCGGGACGGACGCCGCGTTTGGGCTGGTTCGGTACTTGGCGAGACGTCGATGAAAAAGCAGTCAACACAGCCATGAAAGAGATGAATGTCGAGAAGCTGCGCGAACGGCCGATGAGCAGATTATCAGGTGGTGAACGGCAGAAAGTGTTGCTGGCTAGGGCGATGGCGGCGGAACCGAAGATACTTTTTCTCGACGAGCCAGTGGATGGCCTCGATCCGCAGTCGCGTGATGACTTCTATAAATTGTTAAGGTTGATAAATAAAAAAGGTGTCACCATCATCTTTGTCTCCCACGATGTGCATGTGATTAGTCGCGAAGCAGGATCGGCGCTGTGCTTGAAACATCAACTAGTGTGTCACGGCGATAAGGCTTGCCATATTCAGGGGACGCAACTGCGCGACCTCTTCCATGAGACGCACGAGGACTTGGTTCATCATCACGATACCTAATATGCTCAACTCAATTATCGAAGTACTGAGCCTGAGCTTCATGCAACGAGCGCTGGTCGTCGGCTTGATGGTGGGCGTGGTGGCGCCAACGATTGGTATTTTCTTTGTAGTGCGACGTTACTCGGCAATGGCGGATACGTTGGCGCACGTCTCGCTAGCTGGCGTCGCTGTCAGCTTGTTGGCAGGGACGGCGGCAATTCCGACGGCACTCATAGTATCGATTCTGTCCGTGCTCGGCATTGAGCAACTGCGCGAGAAGAAAACCTTGCCAGCGGAAACTATCGTCTCGCTATTTCTCTTCGGCGGACTAGCTCTCGGCGTCGTCCTCCTCAGCTTGGCGCACGGTCACAACGTCAACATCGTCAACTATCTCTTTGGCAATATCTTGACGGTCACCACGAGCGACGTGTGGAATATTGTCATCCTCGGTAGCGTGGTCGTCGTCGTTACGCTTATCTGTTGGCGACAGTTCTTTGCCATCTCGCTCGACGAAGACACAGCGCGCGCGGCTGGCCTCCCCGTCAAACTGCTTAATCGCGTACTGGCGATTCTCGGAGCAGCCACGATTGCCATTGCCATGAATGTCGTCGGCGTGTTGTTGATTGGGGCTTTGATGGTGATTCCGGTGCTCGCAGCTATGCAGTTCAAAGTTGGTTTTACGAGAACTTGGCTAATGGCGGTGATTATTTCGCTCGTCTCGGTAGCTGCTGGCTTAGGTGCCTCATATGTCTTTGACCTCGCGAGCGGTGGCTCTATCGTGCTGGTAGCCATCGGCGGCTTTATCTTGTCGACGTTGGGTGCTAGAATGATCACAAAATAACGTTGGTAGTTAGTAGTTGGTAGTCTGTAGTTAGGCTCACTGATGAAATAAGCTACCGACTACTAACTACATACTACTAAC